>DUPW01000070.1 GCA_012838125.1 Papillibacter sp. | reverse complement strand
GATATGTCGATACCGTCAAGGTGATGAATTGCGGAGTATTCGGCATTTAGTTTTCTAATTGCGTCGGAGTTGCTGTTCAACTCGTCCTCTGTAAACAAGTCTTCTAACGCACAGTCAGTACCCACATGACGCTCCGCTTCAAGGCATAGCTTTTCCCATGTTGGTATGACCATAATTTTACGCTCATCCTCGCGCTTCAAAGACGCTGGTTTTCCCACTTTATATCCGAGCTTTCTCAGTAGTGCTTCGCTGGATGTAATGCTTTCATCGAGACTGTCAGCGTTCGGAAAATGGATAGAGGAAAGCTCACTTGACTGATGAGCAAGAACAGTATTCAGTTGTTTCTCAAAATCGGTATAGTTATATTTGCTCATCGTATCGTCCTCTCAGGCAACACCCAAGTCTTTGCTCAGGTCTTTTATTGCTTGTTGAAGCAGGATATTTAAGCTCTGTAAGTAGTCAACGCGCTCTTTTTCAGCATCCGCTTCTTCTTTGAGTGCCTTGATGATACCATCATGCTTTAGGAGCGCTTCTTTATACAGACGTTCTTTTTCTTGTCTAAGCTGCTTGTTCTTGAGATGCGCCGCAATACCCACACCACCAGCAGCAAGCGCAGCTACGGGCGCAGCCAAAACAAAGACACCGGCAACCATACCACCACCAACGATTGCTCCTGCTGCTGCCAATCCAGAAGTGATTCCTGCTGCTGAAAGACCAACTGTTCCTAAGCCATAAAGCGCAAGGAAAGAGCCAACTCCACCAATGCCAGCTCCTAAAGCTCCGGTAAGGACTTCGGGAATTGCACTGTGACGGATTGTTCTCGTCTTATCATTGACAGCCATAGCAGCCTCATTGACCACATTCACAACTTGTTGCAGTGAGTCAACACTTTGGAACACCATTTCCTTTTTCTTCTTTACATAGTTTCCCATGGTTTTCTCCTTTATGCTCCGAGCAAACTCTGGTCAAAAGCGAACAGAGCCTCGTTTATTTCAAAGACATTGTATCTTTCATTCTCGATAAAGTACTCGACGATACTCCTCCAACAAATCTCGATTAGCTTGTCTCTTAAATATGTAATCCATCAACCCAAGCTGCCAGTTCTTCGTGGCTGGCGCTATGATTGAAAACCTTGCCCTCAATCAGTTTTGCGCCCTTGCAGCTTGAAGCAAGCCGTTCATTGGTTTTTCCCATTCCGCTGCCACCGGATGTAGCAAACGGGATGATAGTTTTTCCAGTCAGGTCATAGCTCTCAAGGAAGGTATTGATGATTGTCGGTGCGACATACCACCAGATAGGAAAGCCAACAAACACGGTATCATAGTCATCCATGTTGTCACGCATACCGGCGATAGCAGGACGGGAGGCAGGATCGTTCATCTCAATGGTGCTGCGAGACTGCTTATCCATCCAATCAAGGTCAGCTTTCGTGTAGGGGACTTCCGGCTCGATCTCATAAAGGTCTGCGCCGATAGCCTCAGATAAAGTCTCTGCCACTTTTGCGGTCACTCCGCTTGCAGAGAAGTATGCAACTAATTTTCTGCTCATCGCAAGCCTCCATTATTTCAAAAAGTCGCTTCGATGCTCGATCCGGCGCAGGTCATATCCGGTTTCTGCCAGATGCGCAATCTTCAAAGCAACCAGGTTTATGTCTGTGTTCATAACTCGTGCAATCTGTTCAGAGGTATATCCGTACTGATAGATATACTCAAGCAATTCATCAGTATCAAGAAGGATTTCTGCGGCGACAATGTTTGCCTCGTATTCAGGCTTCGTTGCCATATCGTAAAGCATGAACTCCTGCAACACGCTTCCATTTGTAAAGTGACGGTGCAGTTGATCGTGGCCCAGTTCATGAGCGCAGACGATATGCTGCATTCGCTCGCTTAAGTCCTTGTTGATAAAAATGAAACGATTGCGCTTGATTACTCGGTACATCCCCTTGAGAGGGCCAAAGTCATCACAAAACAGCACCTCTATGCCAAGCTCATGTGCTATGCGAAAGGGGTCTCTTGTTCCGCACCGTTTCACGAGATCGCTGCCTACTTTTGAGAGATAGTCAGCACGCATCGCTCCACCTCCATTCGTGGGGAATCATTATAACATTTCAGTTGTACCAAAATAAGGACTCAATCCTGTGCAACCTCTTTGCTTTTGCGTCTGCCGTATTTTTTGTTCTTTTCTTTTGCCATCCAATAGGCATCGTTCAAAGCCTTCATTGCACCTTCCAGCGCTTCTTCGCTCAATTTACCACCGGCGAACATACCGGTCACTTCGCTGACCAGTTCATCAATATCTCGCGCTGCCTTTGCACCGCCCTTCTCATGGGCCTCGACAACATAAGCGCCGCTGCTGCCAAGCAGGTATTCCGTAGTAGTCGCCAGAGCATCTGCGATCTTCTGAATGACTTCCATGTTAGCCGGTTTTCTATTTCCGAGTTCATAGTTCTGGATGGTACGAGTGGTAACACCAGCCTTCTGCGCCAGTTCAGCCTGAGTAAGTCCAGCCTCCACTCGCTTTTCTTTCAGCCTGTCTTTGAATACCATAAGGCACCTCTTTCTAAAACTTTTTGTGAACACGAACACTTTTTCATATGCAACCATTGACATGAAAATATGTTCGTGATACACTATGGTCACTTACGCGAAATCCCGTTCGTGTCCTAAAGATACCACGCGAAACCTTGTGTGTCAATAGAAATGCGAAATATTGTTCGTATTTCTTTTGAGTTTTTTATGAACGGAGGAATCATATGCAGACCGCGTCATGTAGAAAAGCATACGTCTCTGTCAATTTAGACGTAGACAAAGAAGGCGTCTTTTATCCACGCCTGATTCGCTGGGACAACGGCCTGGTTTATCAGATTGATCAAATACTGTATAAATGCCGCGCTTCCTCAAAAAAGGTCGGCGGTGGCGGCATTCGCTACACCGTAATGATTTAAGGAAAGGAAACCTTCCTGTTTCGTGAAGGTGAGAAATGGTTTGTAGAAGCCAGGGAGGGCAGTTGATGATTTTATCTCACGCGCAAATCGAAGACATAGCAGCAGCAACAACAAAAGACTTCAATAGATTCTTTTTCAGAGAAGATGGACAGGCAGCAAGATCTACACCTCGCGGCACACCAATAGATCAGCTTGCAAGTCAATACCTTGGGTTGAAAGTGTCTTTTACCCGCTTATCGCCCGACGGAAGTCTCTGCGGGGTAACCGCTTACAGCGATACGGAGTATATCGTTGAGACGGATGGGATGACCAGGACGATTCCATTGAAGCAAAATCAGGTTTTACTGGATTCAAGCTTCATAGAACCGGGGCAAATCAAAAAGCTCTGCGGAAAGCGGAGGTTTACATTGGCCCATGAATGTGCGCATCAAATTCTGTTCCAGATGGAAAGTGACGCGAGCAAAACCGCTTGCAGAAGGCAGTATTCCGAACGACGTGCGTATTCGCTTCGCGATCTGAAAACCAGAGAGGACTGGAATGAATGGCAGGCGAACGCGCTGGGCGCTGCAATTTTGATGCCGCAGGAGGAAATCAAATATGCGATAGTCCGCTATTGTCCGAATCGCAAATTGGTATGCTATGAGAATCACTTCATTTACATCGACAGGCTGGCAATCAAGTTGATCTGCGATGTGTTCAAAGTGTCAAAGACAGCCTTAACCATACGGCTGCGCCAGCTTGGATATCTTGAGGATCGCCCCTTTTCGGAATATCGCGATCCATTGGAGGTGTGGCCATGAGCAGATGTGAAATCAGAATTACAGAACCTTCTGCTGAAATGCAGCAAAAAATTATACGGGCACGAAAAGCGATTGCCAATCAGGAACCGCGATATATCAAGTGCCCATATTGTAAGCATAATGCAATTGTCGTGTACGAGGATACACGCGGTCATGTCGAATCAAAATGCAAAAAATGTGGAAGGATCACCGTTTTCGATGTAATGAGCATGAGACGGCTCAGAAGAATCCTATCCCGCTGACCGATACAAACAATCGAATAACAGACGCTGAGCTGTGGAGCCGCTGAATGGTGAGTCATCCTAATGCCGCATGAGACAGAGTTTCGTTTTACGAGCCTCTGTTTTATCGGTATGGATTTTATGACCACCATCATGCGGCTCTTTTTCTTTCCTTTCTGTCGCTCCCGGCAGAAAGGATTTTTTATGTACAAACGCTGGGAGTGCTATCTCGCAGAGTATCCGTAATCTCCTCGTTTCTTACCAGCCAACCAAGAAACGAAATTCAAAGGAGATTACAAAAAATGGCATGGAACAACGGGCTTGAAAGAAAAAGATTTGATGAAGAACAGGAAAAGCTTGCGGCGGGATATCGCGCTGCAGGCATGACAGAGGAACAGATCGAGCAGATGCATCAGTTCGATTTGGAGGCATTCAACAGCACACGCAGATTCTTTGAACACAACCAACAGATTCCAGACAATGTATTCGGAACTGATGACGAGGGGCTTTGCCCGCTGAACGACAAGTTCCTCGAAATAATGTCAGTCACTATCGAACAGTCTGATGCGAAATCCCGTTATTGGTGGACTGAGGAAATCGACAATCCTGAGCTGGCCAAACAAATCAAAGCATTAGGCAAGAAGGATATCGAACTAATTACGCTTCATGTGTTCGAAAACTTCACTCAAGAAGAAATCAGCAAGGAGTTTGGAATTTCACAAAGGGCGGTGGGCAAGAGAATTGAGAAGCTGAGAAAATTCTTCAAATATTTTTGCTGATTTGGTTCTAAAAAAAGCTTTCTCGTCGGCTATCACCTGGAAGGGAGAAATCACTTCCTATACCGCTGACGGTAATAGTTTAATCCCGGATGCGGTGAACGTTCCTTGAAAACTGAATACCTTTATCAGATAACGAACTCTCTAGTAAGAGCCGAGCCGAAGGGTACGCCACGATCCGTTTGACGGGGAGCGATCAATGCCAGCTTCGGAAAAGTCGGGTAGCTCCCGATTGGCGACGAGGACGGAGAGGTGCTACTCCCCACCAGGGACAGTCCGAGCGTGTTAACAACCGTCGCAGGCAATCCGGTGAGAGGCTATGTAAGTTAAGCATAGGCGTGAAGCGAGTGCCGAGAGCGTAAGGCAGTCTGTATGAAGTAGATGACTTATAACAACATCGGGAATGGCAGATATACTTTGTCATTCCAGTCCGATATCAAAGGGCGAGCTGCACCATACAGCTCGCCCATCTACATACCAATCAATTCTTAGGAGGAACATAAACATGAATGAAAACTGGAACTATCGCCGTGGCGATATTTATCTTGCAGATCTTAACCCCTATGTCGGCTCTGAGCAGGGCGGCACCAGACCGGTACTTCTTCTCCAGAACGATGCCGGCAATTACTTTTGTCCAACGCTTATCATTGCTCCGATCACTTCCCGTGTTTGGAAGAAAAGCGAACAGCCTACGCATTGCCGCATTGAAAATGTGAAATGTCTCAGCGACACTTCAATGGTACTTCTTGAGCAGATCAAGACCATCGACAAGCGCAGATTTAAAAAGTATATGGGCAGACTGGATAAGGAACAGATGCGACGCGTTGATGACTGCATCGAAATCAGTCTTGGTCTCCAGATTCCCGAATGTGTGGAAGCACCGTGAGGGAGGAATGGCTATGAGCAGAAAAGATAAATACAACAGCTCCGGCTGCCTTGACCTGACCGCTTATCTCGCTCTCCAGAACATCGAGCGAGAAGAAAACCGCAAAGCCGCTGAGAAGCGCCGCGCAATGAAGACAGGAGGAAGAACATGGGAAACAACAATGCAGCAAACATCTCCCAGCGTGAAGCGTACAAGCTCATGCTGAGGGATTACCCCGACGTGCTGAACATCGATCAGATGTGTGAGATTCTTTCCGTCAGCACAAAGACGGGATATAAGATCATCAAATCCGGCAGCATCTGCTGTCTGAAGGTTGGACGAGCCTACCGGATTCCCAAGGCTCATCTTTTTTCTTATCTCTGCATCGGAATTCAGACCGCATCCGCAGAGGCTTGACACATTGGGCGACATCCTACCACTCGAACCCACAAGGTGATATAATAGAACCACGGTCATCGGTAGGTGTCGTCCTGCAATTAAGACGAGTAGGAGGATTTACAAAATGGTAGCAGGACACCTTCGAGAAAAAAACGGCTATTACTATGCCGTCCTGAATTACAATGACGCCTTTGGTAAGAGAAAGACCAAGTGGATCGCCACGGGTCTCACTGTGAAAGGCAATAAGAAAAAGGCCGAAGCCTTTCTGATGGAAGAACGTCAGAAGCTCCAGCCCGAAGAACCGGTAGAGGGAGACATATTTTTCGCTGATTATATGGAGCAGTGGCTTGATGTCGTGAAAAGCTCTATTGCAGTCGCTACATACGCTTCATACGCAGCATCCGTGAAGCGTATCATCGCGCCTTATTTTCGCGAGAGAAGGATCACCCTCAAGGAACTGACCGCAAAGGATATCCAGGACTTCTATCTGTTCAAACTGAAGAGTGTGAGTGCTTCGTCTGTTATCCATTACCACGCGAACATTCACAAAGCTCTGAAGTACGCAGTCAAGCTGGATCTGATCCCGTCGAATCCCGCGGACAAGGTTGAACGCCCCAAGAAGGATCATTTCGTCGGCAGCTTCTTTGATGCGGACGAAGTGAACAAGCTTTTTGAGGTCTCCAAGGGAACCAAACTGGAGCTGCCGATTCTGTTCGGTGCTTTCTACGGTCTGCGCCGCAGCGAAGCCATCGGTCTTAAATGGGATGCCATTGATTTTGAGAACGACACCATTGTCATCCGGCACACCGTTACATCGGTGAACCTCGACAATAAGCACGTTCTCGTGGCGGCGGATACCACCAAAACCAAGTCCAGTATGCGAACCCTTCCGCTGGTTCCTTTCGTCAAGGAACGGCTGCTTGCCGTCAAAGCGGAGCAGGACAACAACAGACGGCTCTGCGGGAAATCGTACAACAAGAAGTATGCAGGTTATGTCTGCATCAATGAGATCGGTGATCTCATCAAGCCCCATTATGTGACGGAGCAGTTTCCGAAGCTTCTGGAAGCAAACGGTCTGCGGCGCATCCGTTTTCACGATCTCCGGCACTCCTGTGCCAGTCTGATGCTCGCAAACGGTGTTCCCATGAAGCAGATTCAGGAATGGCTTGGTCACAGCGATTTTTCTACCACAGCAAATATTTACGCCCATCTGGACTACAGCTCCAAGCTGACCTCCGCAGATGCAATGCTCTCCGGCCTTGGCATCGCAGAGGCAAAATAAGCGTCCGTTCTCCCCGATGATCTCCCCTCGGGAAAAAGGGGAGATCGTAAAAAAGGTCGCTGAACGCATATCTGTGGGTTCAAATGAGGAAAAGAATAGTAGAAAGTGCCTAAACCACGCTTGGCAATTTAGGCACTTTCTACACGATTTTGGCGGAGAGGGCGGGATTCGAACCCGCGTGCGGTTGCCCGCAAACTGATTTCGAGTCAGCCCCGTTATGACCACTTCGATACCTCTCCGTATCTATCTCAACACGATTTTTTCTCCCGCGGTTGAAAAACCGGCTCAGAAAAAACTGAGAATTTGGGGAGATTTCGTGGGGAGAACGACTGAAATATTTAATTACATAATACCGCAAAAACCCGCTACATACAAGGGATTCCGGAGTGGAGGCTACCGAATAGCGACCACGATTTCGAGTCAGCCCCGTTATGACCACTTCGATACCTCTCCATATTAAGACGCAGCCAATGGTGCATTTGGGCATTGTAAAACCGCGAAAGTCAGTGTACACTATATTCACTGTTTTGTCAATGGAGATTGTTTCGCACCGAATTCGCCTTTATGACGCTGAAAGTGAGTGTCCGCATAATGTCCAATGTAAAAACCGTGAACATAAAGTTTGATATGCCGGGCTCGGACGATGCCGTAAAACGGGTGACGTACAACATCCGCAACAGCAAAGCCCTCGGCACCCGCGCCATCAAGTTTATCCATGGGTACGGCTCCACCGGCGCCGGCGGCGTCATCCGCACGAAAACGCGTCGGTATCTCAGCGAGCAAAAGCGCAAAGGGCTCATCAAAGACTACATAACGGGCGAGGACTTCTCCATCTTCGACGAAGCCACCCGCCGGGCACTGAATACCTGTCCCGAACTTCGAAGTGACCCGGATCTTGACCGTCACAACAACGGCATCACCATCGTCATTCTCTAGGATGCCGGACACTTATGGAGGCCTTTATATGAATGTCATCGTCGCCGTAGACAACAACTGGGGTATCGGGAAGGACGGCACCCAGAACATCATCATTCCGGAAGACCGCAAGTACTTTCGCGAAAAAACCCTTGGCTCAACGATTATCGTCGGGCGGCGCACCGTGCTGGATTTCCCGGGGCAAAAGCCCCTTCCCGGCCGCCGCAACATCATCCTCTCCCGCAATCCTTCCTTTAGTATTGAAGGGGCCACGGTGGCCTCCTCCATCGATGAGGTGTTTCGCGAAACTGCGCACGACGAAAATGTCTTCGTCGTGGGCGGGGCGATGGTGTTTCACCTCCTCCTCAACTACTGCGACACCGCATATATCACGAAGTTTTACACCACCGCCGAGTCGGACGTCTACTTCCCCAATCTGGACGCGATGCCAAACTGGGTGCTTCGGGAAAGTAGCGATGTTTTTGAGTCCCAGGGCATTACTTTCGCCTATCACCGCTACGAAAACGTAAGCCCCCTCCGATACACACAGGAAGCGAGGTAACAGGATGCACGAGTTATTTGTAACGGGCCGTACATTGCCGGAGGCGTACCACAACGCCCTTTTAGCCCTCTCTGAAAACCACGATGAACTGCCCTGCACCGACTACAACACGAACCAGAAGGAAGCGTCCATGACGATGGTGGTTCTCGAGCCCCTTTCAGAGCCGATGATCAGCCGCCTGTTTATCGGGGACCCCCGCTCGCTGGAGCAGTACCGTCAGGAAATGCTGGACGGTATTCTGGACTTTGAAGTGGCGCGGGGCAAATGGGAATACACCTACCACCAGCGCATGGAAAAACAATTGCCCTGGGTCATCGAGGAGCTACGCCGCAATCCGGATACCCGCCGCGCCGTTATCAGCATCCGCAGTGATGAGGATATGCACACCGGCTCCCCCGCCTGCCTGCAAAGCATCCACTATCTCATCCGCGGCGGAAAACTCCACTGCAAAGTCCTCTTCCGCTCCAACGACGCCACGAAAGCCGCCTTCATGAACGCCTTTGCCCTCGTCCTGCTCCAAAAACGCATTGCCGACGCTGTAGGCGTAGACATGGGCACATACACCCACCGCGCCAACAGCTTTCACGTCTACGAGCGGGACTACGGGCTCTTCGACGGCTACATAAAGCGCCTTCACAGCGGCGCGGAGGTGACCTACCGCTACGCCGGCGAGTGGGACGAGCTCATGGCGGAAGCCCGGCCGGACATCGCGGAGATGGTACGGCAGCTGAGAGAGAAAAAGGGATAAAAACGCAAAAAAGCGAAGGCATTCGCCTTCGCTTTCGTATTTTTCGTTTACAAAGCAGGCAACATTATGATATGATGCTCACCGCTTACACAAAGGATGGTAAAAGGTTAAAATCATGGAAATGACTCTGTGTGTTCCGACTTTGTTCGGACTGGAAGGGCTCGTATCTGACGAGCTGCGCCGCCTTGACATGAAAGACGTCAAAGCGGAAAACGGGCGCGTCTTTTTCACCGGTACGAAAGGAGATATCGCCCGCGTCAACATCAACCTGCGCACAGGTGAGCGGGTGCTCATTGTGGTGGGTCGGACGCGGTGCGAGACGTTCGACGCCCTGTTTGAGGGCGTGAAAGCCATGCCATGGGAGCGGTATATCCCCATGGACGGGGCGTTTCCCGTAAAAGGCCACGCGCTCAATTCAAAGCTGTTTTCCGTGCCGGACTGCCAGAGCATCGTGAAGAAGGCCATTGTTGAGCGGCTGAAAACGAAGTACAAAAACAGCTGGTTTAAGGAGACAGGCGCCACGTATCAGGTGCAGTTTGCGATTATGAACGACGTGGCCACTCTCTCCATTGACACCTCCGGCGCCGGTCTGCATAAGCGCGGCTACCGCCCCGTGGGCAACGCCGCTCCCCTGAGGGAGACCCTCGCCGCCGCCATCGTGCGCCTTGCCCGCTACCGCGGGCGGGATGAGGTCTGCGACCCCTTCTGCGGCTCCGGCACAATCTGCATCGAAGCCGCCCTCGCCGCGCTCAACCGCGCCCCGGGGCTAAATCGCCCCTTTGCCGCCGAGAAATGGGCATGGCTGCCCCAGAACGTGTGGACAGCGGCGAAGGACGAGGCACGGGACAAGGAATACCGCGGCAACTACTCAATTTGGGGCGGGGACATCGACCCTCAGAGCGTTCAAATCGCGAAGGACAACGCCCGCCGCGCCGGCGTCGCGGAACACATCTGCTTTGAAGTGGCCGATGCGTGCGCGTTTACGAGGGAAACGGCCGGCGGCATCATCATGACAAATCCGCCTTACGGGGAGCGGGTGATGGAACGCAAAGACGCCGAGCGGCTCTATACGGCGTTCGGAAAGGCCGTCTCGACCCTTCGGGACTGGAATCTCTATATCCTCTCCTCCCACACGGAGTTTGAGCAGGCCTTCGGGCGTTCGGCCACGAAAAAACGCAAGCTGTACAACGGCATGATAAAGTGCGACCTGTTCATGTACTACCCGAAAAGGCCGGCGAAATAATCCAGCCCAATGGGGTATACTAGCTTTGTTTCGGGCTGCATCTACCCCTTTTTTGGAAGGATGGGTGAGGTGATTTCTCATTTTCTACCCCTTTTGCTCCACTTGGACATTAGAATTCGGTAGAGAATTGAAGTATTTTTAACCTTGCAACAGAAATACCTTGATATTTTTGCGCTAACCCCGTTATTTTGCTGTATTTGCGCAAATTTGGGCAAGACGGTAGTTGCACAATAGCATTTCTTGGACTATTATAGTATGCGTTAGCACTCCACTAGTTCGAGTGCTAATTTTTCAGGTTAAACTAATTTTACAGGAGGTAATTCAAATATGAAGCTCAAGCCCCTTGCGGACAGAGTCATCATCAAGCAAGTCGCCGCTGAAGAGACAACAAAGAGCGGCATCATCCTTTCCAGCTCCGCCCAGGAGAAACCTCAGGTTTTTGAAGTCATCGAAGTCGGTCCCGGCGGCATGGTGGACGGCAACGAAGTCACCATGGTCGTGAAAAAGGGCGACCGTGTCATCACCGGTAAGTACTCCGGCACCGAGGTTAAGGTGGACGGCGAAGAGCTGACGATTGTCCGCCAGAGCGACATCCTCGCGATTGTTGAGTAACACGAGAGATTCATAAGGAGGTAACAGGTATATGGCCAAACAGATTATTTACGGCGAAGAAGCACGCCGCGCTCTTGAAAGAGGCGTGAACCAGCTTGCCGATACGGTAAAGCTCACCATCGGCCCCAAGGGCAGAAACGTTGTTCTCGATAAAAAGTTCGGTTCCCCCCTCATCACCAACGACGGTGTCACCATTGCGAAGGAAATCGAGCTGAAGGACGCCTTTGAAAACATGGGCGCTCAGCTTGTTAAGGAAGTTGCCTCGAAGACGAACGACGTGGCCGGCGACGGTACCACCACCGCCACCGTTCTGGCTCAGGCGATGATTCGCGAAGGCCTGAAGAACGTGGCTGCCGGCGCCAACCCCATGATTATGCGCCGCGGTATCAGCAAGGCTGTTGAGGCGGCCGTCGAGGCTATCAAGACGAACTCCAAGGCTGTTTCCGGCTCCAAGGACATCGCCCGTGTCGGTGCTGTCTCTTCCGGCGACGAAATGATCGGTACCCTCATCGCCGAGGCCATGGAAAAAGTCTCCCGCAACGGCGTTATCACCGTTGAAGAGTCCAAGACGGCGGAGACCTTCTCCGAAGTCGTGGAAGGCATGCAGTTTGACCGCGGCTACATCACGCCGTATTTCGTGACGGACTCCGAGAAGATGGAAGCCGTCATCGACGACCCGCTCATTCTCATCACCGACAAGAAAATCTCCAACATTCAGGAGGTTCTCCCTGTTCTTGAGCAGGTTGTTCAGGCCGGCAGAAAGCTTGTTATCATCGCCGAGGACGTGGAAGGCGAAGCCCTCGCCACCCTCATTCTCAACAAACTCCGCGGCACCTTTGTCTGTGTCTGCTGTAAAGCCCCCGGCTTTGGCGACAGAAGAAAGGAAATGCTCCGTGACATCGCGATCTTAACGGGCGGTCAGGTTATCTCCTCCGAAATCGGCATGGAGCTGAAGGAAGCGAAGCTCGAAATGCTCGGTAAGGCCCGCCAGGTCAAGATGACGAAGGACAACACCATCATCGTTGACGGCGCCGGCGACCCCGCCGATATTCAGGCGCGCATCCGCCAGATTAACTCCGAAATCGAAGTGACCACCTCCGAATACGATAAGGAAAAACTGCAGGAGCGTCTTGCCAAGCTCTCCGGCGGCGTCGCCGTTATCAAAGTCGGCGCGGCCACCGAGACGGAAATGAAAGAAAAGAAGCTCCGCATCGAAGACGCCCTCAACGCCACCCGCGCTGCTGTTGAGGAAGGCATTGTGGCCGGCGGCGGTACGGTTTACGTCGTCGCCTCCAAGGCCGTTGCCAAGCTCCTCGACGAGACGGAGGGCGATGAGAAGACTGGTGTCTCCCTCGTGATGAAGGCTCTCGAAGCCCCCATCCGCCAGATTGCTGAGAACGCCGGACTGGAAGGTTCCGTCATCCTCAACAACGTCAAGAGCAACGACAACCCGTACTACGGCTTCGACGCCGCCACCGAGAAGTATTGCGACCTCATCGAGGCCGGCATCGTGGACCCGACGAAGGTCTGCCGCAGTGCGCTGGAAAACGCCGCTTCCGTGGCCGCCATGGTCCTCACCACCGAGTCCCTCGTGTCGGACATCCCCGAGCCGCCGGCACCGGCCGCTCCCGCGGGCGATATGGGCGGAATGTACTAAAATTAACCGAAAAGCAGGCAGCTTTCACGCTGCCTGCTTTTTTATGGAACAATCCTCCTCTCCCGTGCGTCTAAGTCACCGTAGTAAATCACGAGGAGTGAATACAATGCGACTGAAATCGTTTATCGCCGGGCTTCTCTGTCTCTCGTTTATACTCCTGACAGGCGGCACCTTTGCCGCCGAAAAGCCGGAAACGGAAGAAGAAATCAAACTCGCCGCATCGTACGATGATATTTTAAGCGCTCTGAAAGCCGCTCGCTCCCGCTTCGCTTATGAAGGCAAAGGCATGGCAACTGCGGATGTGGCTGTACCTGCCGATGTGGCCGCGCCCGCCCCGGAGGCCTCACAGGCTCCGGTCGGAGGCCGGGACGATTATTCCCAGACGAACGTCCAGGTTGAGGGCATCGACGAAGGCGATATCGTCAAGACGGACGGGCGTTACATCTACGTCCTGCGAAACGACGAACTCGTCATTCTGGAAGCCCTCGGCGGAAAACCCGTGAAACTCTCCGCCATCAAGCTCTTCGATACCCCGCAAAATGATACCATCCACTTCAACGAATACGCCACCGACCTCTATATAAGCGGTGACGTGGCCGCCGTGGTCTCATCCTTCTATTCCTACACGGTCTATTACAGGGACGATGTGATTGCGTGGGAAAAGGGCGTTGAAACGTCCGCCCCGCCGGAGTCCTTCGCGTCCGGTTCCGGCACCTCATCCTCGGAGGTCGAACCCTCGAAGGCCAAAGCGCCCGTGGCCACGAAGGCTGCGCCTGCTGTGAAGGCAGATCCCGTTGAGGCCGAGCGCATCGCCGCCGATGTCGCTATCCTCCCCTACCCCTCCGGCAAAACCGTCACCAAAGTCACGCTTTATGACATCTCCAACCGCAGTGCGCCGAAACGCTCGACAGTGCTGGCGCAGGACGGCAGCCTCCTGTCTTCCCGCCTTTTAAGCGGCACCCTCTATCTCGTGTCCAACTACTCCATGTACAGCTTCGACGAAAGAACGCCGGAGACCTTCGTCCCCAGCGTGTATCAGGATGGTGAAAAGCGCCTGGTTGCACCGGGGGAAATCGGCATCATGCCCATCATCCCCTCCACCCAGTACACCGTCGTCTGCGCCTACGACCTTGAAAGCGGCGCCCTTTCCGCCACCCGCTCCGTCCTCGGCGGCGGCAGCACCATCTACATGAACGCTGACGCCCTGTACGTCGCCGGCACGCAGTACGTGGAAGAGCAGTCTGCGCCGTATCGCTACAGCGTCTACACCGTCACCGACTACGCCTCCAGTAACAGGACGGACATCGTCCGCTTTGACCTCGCCGAAGGGGGCCTTGAAATTGCCGCCAGCGGCTCCGTAAACGGCTCTCTCTACGGGCAGTTCGCCTTGGACGCCTACGAGAATGCGCTCCGCGTCGTCACAACCCAGTTTACCTCCCGCTGGTCCGTCTACGTTGACGAGGAGATGGGATTTACAAACTACAAGTGGCACGATAACGGCACGCACAATAACCTGTATGTGCTGGATGAGAACTTAAACGTCATGGGCAGCGTCACCGATTTAGCCCCCGGTGAACAGGTCTACTCCGTCCGGTTCGACGGCCCCATCGGCTATATCACGACGTTTGAGCGGGTGGACCCCCTCTTTGCCGTAGATTTGTCCGATCCCGCAAACCCGCAGGTCCTCAGCGCCCTGAAAATCCCTGGTTTCTCCCAGTACATGCACGTCTTCGGGGAAAACCGCCTCTTCGGCCTGGGGATGGACGCCGACCCCGAAACGGGCCGCACCACAGGCATGAAGCTCGTGATGTTCGACACCACGGATAAGACGGACGTCACCGTTTACCACGAGCTCCTGCTGGGAGACCGATACTCCCCCGCCCTGTATAACCACAAGGCCATCCTCATCTCGCCGGCGAAAAAGCTCATCGGCTTCCCCGTGGACAACGGCTACGCCTTCTACGGCTACGACGATACCACCGGCTTTTACCGCCTGCTCCAAACCGATTCCGCCCAGTGGACCTATAACTCCCGCGGACTGTATATCGGCGACTACGTCTATATCGTCAGCTCTGACGACGTCTCCGTCTTCAACATTCACACCTTCACCTTCGTCGGAAGAGTCACCTTCTAATCCACAAGGGTAAAACGATGGAAGCCTGTCCACCGAAACCGCCATCCATCTTCCTCCTATAGACAAAAGCGCCCGTGCCATGATGCGGCACGGGCGCTTTGTTTCGGCTGTCCTTTTCGATTTTTATGCACCGGTTAAAACTCGACGGAGTCCGTTTCGATGAGGGCATCCAGTTCGGCGAGCAAATCGTCTTTGCTCAGGGAGGCCAGTCTAATAATCTCCTCGTCCGTCAGTTCCTGCACCTCAGAGAGCGCGTCCTGCGGCGAAGCTATGGGTTTTAGTGCGCCACTGCTGAGCGTCTTCCGGGGCTTTTCAAACGGCTCGGCACCGCCATTAAACGCCCTCTGGGACTTTTCAGGTGGCTCGGCACCGCCATTGAACACCCTCTGGGGCTTTTCAGGCGGCTCGGCACTGCCATTGAACACCCTCTGGGGCTTTTCAGGCGGCTCGGCACCTCCGCCGCTCTCTTCTGGTGATGCATCTCGGTGAAGGGCTATCTGCGCGGGCTGGCGCGGCAGACGGGTGGTATCCTGCTCCTCCTGCCGCTCTTCGTAGTAGCGGCGCAGGGATTCGCGGCGGCGTATGGTGTTTTCATACTGCGTCCGCCTGTACATGACGACGATGTAAGTGTATGTACCCATAATAATGGCCAGCACCACGATGCCGATGAGAACCCACTTGTTCGTCAGGGCCCGTTTCAGTTCCGCCTTAAAGAATGTCTTGCGGTCCATCTGGATGTTCTGCTCGGCCACAAGGGGCACCTTCACCTCCGGCTGACCGGGGATACTGATGGTCATGCCCCCGAGAATCTCACCCCGGGTCACGGGTGCCGTGATGGCCTCACCGTTTTCCCGCCCGTGCAGGAAGACGGCGTATTTAATGTCTGCATCGGTCACCGCGTTCGGCAGGAGCAGGCGAACCGTCTCCGCCGGACTTAAATCGACTTTGTCCCGCCCCAGGCCGTAATCCACCGGCATGGTGGCGACGACGCGGTGCTCCATCGTCACGTTGCGCCATGCAAAGGTTGAGGCGGCCCATTCGTACAGCCGCACCGTTTCGGTGTAGCTCTCCATGAGGGGGGCCTGTCCCCGCCGCTCCACCTGTTCAGCGCCGATGACCGCCGCGAAGAAATGCATTCCGCCTACCTGTGCCGCAGAAACGAAACTGCCGGCACTTGAGGACGGCCCATCGGGCATTCCGGCGTAAAGGCCGGGGTAATAGTACTCCGACTCAGGGCGCAGGGCGAGGTTTGCGTTGACGATGGTGCGTTCGGGAGACCGCTCCGTGGCAGCGGTGCGGTGGGACGTGGTCTGGGCAATGTTCAGAAAGAGGGCGTTTTCAGCGGCGGCGCGGAAAATCACCACCTGATCCCGGGCGGTTGTATACTGCTCACCAGAACCCTCTCCGGCGGGGTCGGCATAAAGGGTGTCGCCGCAGCCGAGGGCCTTGGCCCGGGCGTTCATGAGGGCCACGAACTCCTCCACGCTGCCGCCCACCGCCTCGGCGATGATATAGCAGGCCTCGCTCTCCACGCCAATGTAGGCCGCGTACAGCATGTCTGACAGGCGCACATGTTCGCCTACGTCATAGTTGGCCGAGGCGCTGCCGAGGCGGCTTCGTACCTCTTGAGATACGGTTATCGTCTGGTGCAGCCGTAACTCCCCGCGCCCCACGGCCTCCACGGCCAGAAGAACAGTCATCAAATTAGCAAGGGAACCGGGGTGAAGGGGCTCTGCCGCATTTTTGTCATACAAAATCTGCCCGGAATTCTTCTCATACAGCACGGCCGCCGCCGCGCGCAGCTCGAATTCTTCTGCGTTTTCCGCCCGGGCAACGGAGGAAAAGGGAATCAAAATCGCAAAGAGCACAGCGATACTTATGAAAAATGACACAAATATTCTCATATGATTCCCCCGCAAAGTATGGTATACTATTCACAATAGTTTCCAGTATTTATCTTCGTTTATTGACTTAGCGCTCAAGCGATATGATAATATTAAGGCAGACGCTTTTTTGCCCGCGTGCCGATTCGTCAAAATACTTCAAAGGCCGGCCTCAGGCGCTTTGCTTTTCAGCTTTTTGACTTAAGTATACCAGACTGCACGGCCCGGAAGCAAGAATTCGCTCCGCCTTTTGCTTATTCTGCGACGATTTTCTTAAAGGAGCCCCTTCAATGAAAAACCTCTCGCGTATAGAAAAGGCCGCCATCGGCCTGACGCTTCTCTTTCTCGTCTTTACGGCGGGCTATTTCGTGGGAAAAAGCACCGCTTCAACGGTGATTACCTTTGCCGAACCCGATGGGGCCTCGATTCAGGCACCGGTCAGCGCCATAAGCCCCGCACCCAGTGCGCCGCAGCCCGATGCCGCCGCATCCGAGCCAGCGCCTTTACCTACGGCGGACGTCTCCGATTCCGAGGTAACGACTCCCGCCGATGGCAGTCTCATAAATATCAACACAGCCACGGCAGAGGAGCTTGACACCCTGCCCGGCATCGGTCCGGCACTTGCCCAGAGGATTATCGACCACCGCGAAAATAGCGGCCCCTTTCTCACGCCGGCAGATATTATGGACGTCTCCGGCATCGGGCCGAGTAAGTTTAACGCCATGCGAGACATGATTACTACGGAAGGATGAGGGCGGTACTATGAAAATTCTTGTCGTTGACGATGAACAGCTCCTGGTGAAAGGCATCAAGTTCAACCTGGAAACGGAAGGCTATCAGGTTGAAGCAGCCTTTGACGGCGAGGAGGCCGTGGAGCGGGCACGCACAGGGAATTTCGACCTCATCATCCTGGACGTGATGATGCCGAAGCTCAGCGGGCTTGAGGCCTGCATGCGCATCCGTGAATTCTCCACCGTGCCGATTATAATGCTCACAGCCCGCAGCGAAGACGTGGACAAAATCCTTGGCTTCGAGTACGGGGCGGACGATTACGTCACCAAGCCCTTTAACATCATCGAGCTGAAGGCCCGCATCCGCGCCCTGCTGCGGCGTAGTACCCTCACAAGCCAGTCGGGCGCCAGCGAGAGCATTATCACCGTGGGCCACATCACCCTCGATACCCACAAGCGCATGGCAAAGAAAGACGGCGTGGCCGTGGAGCTGACCGCCAAGGAGTTTGACGTCATCGAGCTGCTCGCCCGCAACCCCGACAGGGTCTACAGCCGGGAAAACCTGCTCAATATAATCTGGGGATACGACTATCAGGGCGACATCCGCACCGTGGACGTGCACGTGCGCCGCCTGCGGGAAAAGTTAGAGCGCAATCCCGCCTCCCCGGAGCGTATCATGACGAAGTGGGGTGTTGGCTATTACATCAAGAGCTAAACCCCGCCGTATCGGTTTTCTCACGAGCATCAAAACGAAATTCACGCTGATGTACTTCTCCGTTATCGCCATCGTTTTAGTGCTCATGAACACCTACTTCCTCACCGCCTCCCGGGACGTGATTTTCGCCTCGAAACAGTCCTTTATCCAGAGCCAATCCGGCACCATCGCCGCAAACCTCTCCGATGTGTTCACAACCCTCACCTACGAGGGTGTGGGACAAATCATCTCCCGCCTTGACCTTAAAGGCGTGACCCACGTTACGGTGACCGGCGCGGACGCCGAGCCGATTTACGACGTCGCCATCGGAAGCGAAAGTCCCGACAGCGGCTACAGCCCCGCTGAAGCGCACCTCGCCCTTCAGGGGAACTCAATCTTTATCTCCCGCTTTTCGGAAGGCTCCTTCTCCTCCAGCGCCTACACCCCCGTAACGGGGAAGGACACCGGCCTGATTGGCGTTGTCTACGTCCATGAATACGACTCCGAGCAGGGCCAAATCCTCATCGGGCTGCAGAGCACCATCAAAAGCATCTCCTTCGTCATCCTCTTTCTGTCCATTGTGATGGTGGTCTTTATGATTTGGACCATCGTCAACCGCATCACCTCCGTCCTCAAGGCCATTGAGTCGGTGCGGGAAGGGGAATACAACTACCGCATCACCATCAGGGGGAAGGACGAACTGGCCCTTTTGGGAGACGAATTTAACAGCCTCACAAGCCGCCTGCATGAGACGGAGGAAATCCGCCGCCGTTTCGTGGCGGACGCGTCCCACGAGCTGAAAACGCCCCTCGCCTCCATCCGGCTCCTGACGGACAGCATCCTGCAAAACGAGCACATGGACATGCCCACCGTCAGGGAATTCATTGCCGACATCGGTTCCGAGGCCGAGCGCCTCTCCCGCATTACGGCAAAGCTCATGACGCTCACGCGGCTTGACTCCAAACTCTCGAAGGAGCACTCCAGCGTGGACATGCGCCACGTGGTCAATCAGTCCCTGCGCATGCTCCGCCCCCTTGCCAAGTCTAACAGTGTGACGCTCCACGCCGATCTCCAGACGGGTTGCGTCGTGGACGCGCTGGAGGACGACCTCCACCATGTGGTGTTCAATCTGGTGGAAAACGCCATCAAGTACAACCGCCCAGGGGGCGACGTTTTCATCCGCCTGACCTGTTCGGACGGGTTTATCGACCTCATCGTGGAGGACACGGGCATCGGCGTGCCTGAAGACGACCTGCCCTTTATCTTTGACCGCTTCTACCGTGTGGACAAAGCCCGCTCCCGCGTCTCCGGCGGCAGCGGACTGGGCCTGTCCATTGTCCGCGAAACGGTCTTTGAATACGGCGGCTCCATCGAAGCGAAACCGCGCCGGGGCGGCGGCATGCATTTTCGTGTCTGCTTCCCGTCAAGTGCGCGGGACACCATCTCAATACCGCCCGCCTCCCTCCCCACCGATTCGCAGGCGGGCGATGCACCGGCGGACAACACCCCATAGCGCAGGGCGCCGGTGAGATATAATGACCCTATAACCCCTATAAGTTGGTGAATACATGGCCAAACATAAAACAACATCCTTTCTTCTTCGCTTCTCCCACAGGGCAAAGCGCTATTTCGCCTTTGCCCTTCTTTTAACCTGTGGGGGCATCATCTTCTCCTACGCCCTGCCCCTCATCGTCGGCTTTACCGTCGATAAGGTCATCGGCGGGAAGGAGCCAAACCTTCCCCCCTTTCTTCTCAACAGACTGCCTGAAATGGGCCGCGGGGACATCGCTTCAGACCTTCTCACCTGCGCCCTTGTCGTGCTCGCCTGTGCGGTACTCTCAGGGTGCCTGACGTTTCTCGCCCGCCTGTGCCTTGCCACAGGCACGGAGCGCCTGACCCGCTCCATGCGGGATACCCTCTTCGCCCACATTCAGAAGCTGCCCTTTGCGTGGCACACCGAAAACAGAACGGGCGATATCGTCCAGCGCTGTACACAGGACGTGAACATGGTGCAGCGGTTCGTGTCCCAGCAGCTCATTGAAATCGCGCGCATCCTGCTGATGGTGGGCGTGGCGGTGGTGATTATGTTTCAGCTCAACACCGTCCTGGCCCTGATTGCGACGGCGTACGTCCCCCTTGTTCTGACCTACTCCCTGCTCTTTTACTCAAACATCGCCAGCGAGTTTCTTGCCTGCGACGAGGCGGAGGGGGAGCTCATGGTGCACATTCAGGAAAACCTCACGGGTGTGCGCGTGGTGCGGGCCTTCGGACGGGAGCGGTACGAGCTGAAACGGTTTGACGAAAAGAACGACATCTTCATCAGCAAGTGGATTAAGCTGGGCAATACGCTGGGGTGGTTTTTCAGCATCGGAGACGTATTCTCCTCCAGCCTTCTGCTTGTTATCTGCGCCGTGGGAGCGGCGTTGTGCGTCCGCGGAACGGTGTCCCTCGGCACCTTCCTCGTCTTCCTGAGCTACGCCGCGACGCTGGCGTGGCCGGTGCGTATGCTCGGGCGCATCCTCTCGGAAGTGAGTAAAACGGGCGTATCGGTAGCCCGCCTTGCCGAAATCCTCGACGCCGAGCCTGAAATGGAAAAGGAGGATGCCAAAAAACCGCCCCTTGACCGGGATGTCGTATTTGAAAACGTCTCCTTCGGCTACGGGGAGCAGGACGTGCTCAAAAACGTGAGCTTCACCATCCGGCGCGGCACCACCCTCGGCATCCTCGGCGCCACCGGCTCGGGGAAATCCACCCTCACCTACCTGCTCAACCGGCTATTTGACCTGCCGGCTGACGGCGGGCGCATCACCATCGGCGGCGTAGACATCCGGGAGATTGACCGCTACTATCTGCGCCGGAACGTGGGCCTTGTGCTGCAGGAGCCCTTCCTGTTCTCCCGCACCATCATGGAGAACATCGACATCGCCGCCCGCTCGGAGGATCGTGAGCGCGTTCAGGCAACGGCGGCTGTGGCCGCTGTGGACGAGACCATTGACGCCATGCCCAAGCAGTACGACACGCTTGTGGGCGAGCGGGGCGTCACCCTCTCGGGCGGGCAGAAACAGCGCATCGCCATCGCCCGCACCCTCATGCTGGACGCGCCCATCATGATATTTGACGACTCCATGTCCAGCCTCGACGCAGAGACGGACGCCCGCATCCGTCAGGCGCTGCGGGAAAACGCCAAAAATGCCACCCTCATCCTCATCTCCCACCGCATCTCCACCTTGATGCTGTGCGATAAAATCATCGTCCTTGAGGAGGGACGGCTTGTGGACAGCGGTACCCATTCAGAGCTCATCTCCCGCCCGGGTCTTTACCGCCGCGTCTACGACTTGCAAACGGACAACGGGGAGGGCCTTGAATGAATCGCGAAACTGAATCGGCGCACCTGAGTCTGCGCGTCTGGAAGCGCCTTCTCCCCTATTTAAGCGGCGTGCGGCGGCACTTTGTGCTGGCGATGGTGCTGATGATTGTCTCCGCCCTCGTCACCTCCGCCCAGCCCATGTTTACGGCCTTTGCCGTCAATAGGTTCATCGGCCCCGGAAGTCTCACAGGTCTGCCGCTCTTTATCATCGTCTACTTTGGGGCAATCCTCGTGGACGGCGTGGCTTCCCTGTTCTTCTTCCGCCACTCCATGAAGGTGGAACTGTATCTGGCGAAGGACATCCGCCGCAGGGCCTTTGTGCACCTGCAGGAGCTGTCCATCCCCTTTTACAACACCTCCAGCGTGGGGTATCTTCTGGCCCGGGTCATGTCGGACGTGGACCGCATCAGCTCCGTCATCGCCTGGGGCTTCACCCACGCCTTCTGGAACGTCTGCTATGTCATCGGCGCCTTTGTCTACATGTTCATCTTAAAGCCGTCCCTTGCGCTGTTGCTTTTGGCGTACGTGCCTGTTATCACAGCGGTGGTGTGGTTCTTCCAGTCGAAGATTATCCGCCTGCAGCGGAAGGTGCGGGAGGCAAACTCGGAAATCACCGGCGCATACAACGAGGGCATCACCGGCGCAAAGGTGACGAAAACCCTTGTGATTGAAGATGTGGTGAGCCGGGAGTTTTCCGGTATCACGCGGAAAATGTACCGCTACTCCATCCGCTCGGCCCGCATCAGCGCCTTCTTGACGCCCCTGATGTCCGTCGCCGGCGCTCTGGCCGTGGGGACTGTCCTCTACAAAGGCGGCCTTCTGGTGGACGAAAATCTCATGGACTTTGGCATTTTAAGCGCCCTCATCACCTACGCTCTGGGCATCGTGGAGCCGATTGTCCAGCTTGTGGGCATGCTGGAGAACGTCATCGTGGCGCAGGTGGGCATCGAGCGGGTCACAGCCCTGATTGACGCCCCCGTCACCGTGGCAGACACGCCGGAGGTCATCGAGAAATACGGCGATGTGTTCCACCCCAAAAAGGAAAACTGGGAGCCCATACGGGGCGATATCACCTTTGAAAACGTCTCCTTCCGCTATCCGGACGGAGAGGAGGACGTGCTTCAAGACTTTAACCTCCACATCCCGGCAGGGACCACCGTGGCCATCGTGGGCGAGACGGGGGCGGGGAAATCTACCCTTGTGAACCTCGCATGCCGCTTCTTCGAGCCCACAAAAGGGCGCGTGCTCATCGACGGGAAGGACAGCCGGGAGCGCAGCACCCTCTGGCTCCACTCCGCCCTGGGCTACGTGTTGCAGACTCCCTTCCTCTTTTCCGGCACGATTATGGAAAACATCCGTTACGGCCGGCTAGACGCCACGGACGAGGAAGTCATTGAAGCGGCCAAGCTCGTCTCGGCGGACGTAGTGGCGGTGCGCCTGCCGAAGGGATACCACGAACCCGTGGGCGAAGGGGGCGACCGGCTCTCCTCCGGCGAAAAGCAGCTTATCTCCCTCGCCCGGGCCGTTCTCGCTGACCCGCCCATCTTCGTTCTGGACGAAGCCACCGCCAACGTGGACACGGAGACGGAGCGTCTTATCCAAAACGCCATCTCCCGGGTGCTCAAGGGGCGCACCTCCTTCATCATCGCCCACCGCCTGTCTACCATTCGTGGTGCCGACCTTATCCTCGTGGTGGACAAAGGCCGCATTGTCGAAAAGGGCACCCACTTAGAGCTTCTCCGCAAAGGCGGGCGGTACGCTGCCCTCTGCCGCGCCATGCAGCTTCGGGAGGAACATTTCTCTGTTCCGGAACTGGAAGAGTAAAACAAAAACCCCAATCGAGTAAATCGATTGGGGTTTGTTTCTTGCTTATCCGCTCTGCGCGATGCGACACTGTTCCGCCGCGCCCGCATGAGGTTTGAGTGATACTCGGACGGTGTGATAGCGTTTAGCCGCCGCATTCACCCCGCCTGCACGGGCTTCCTCGTACTCGGGCGGCGAGACGGCAACGCCACCGGCTTTGCCACGTCCAGCGTGGCATGACCTGCCTTTTCCGGTGCGTACGAAGCGCCTAGATAGCCTCCTGCTCCGGCGCCACAAGGCGCTCGCCAACTTTCACAATGTCGCCGGCGCCCACGGTGAGGATAATGTCCCCCTCCCGGGCCATGGCGCGCAGGGCGGCTTCAATCTCATCGAAGGTGGCGCAGTAGCGCCCGTTGGGGAGATGTTCCGCCAGCTGCTTAGAGGAGATGCCGATGGTGTTTTTCTCCCGGGCGGCGTAAATCTCCGCCAGCAGCAACACGTCCGGCCGGCGCAGCTGCTCGATAAAGTCGTCAAAGAGCCGGTAGGTGCGTGTATAGGTATGGGGCTGGAAGACGAGGATGGTGCGCCGGTAGGGCATCGCCGCAACAGCGTCCAGAAGCGCCTTCAGTTCGGAGGGGTGGTGGGCATAGTCGTCGTACACCCGGGCGCCGTTAAAGGTGCCCTTGTACTCAAACCGCCGTCCGGCGCCGCAGAAGTCGTTAAGCCCTTCTTCCACGGCCTTGCCCGGAACGCCCACGCAGTAGGCCGCGGCGATGGCCGCCAAGGCGTTCATCACATTGTGCTGTCCCGGCACGCGGAGCGTCACGCGGCAGTAGGACTTGCCGTGAACCGTCACGTCAAATTCCGAGCCCGCCTCGGTGTATGACACCGCCTTCGCGCGCACATCCGCCCCTTCCCCCAGCCCGAAGGTGAGGACGGGCCGCTTAAGGCCGGCCATGGCGTCCATTGTATTTTCGTCGTCGGCGTTATACACCACGCAGCCCCCCGCCGGCACAAGCTCGGCGAAGGTGCGGAAGGACTTCTTGATGTCCTCTAAATCCTTAAAAAAGTCGAGATGATCGGCTTCAATGTTGAGGATAACGGCCACGGTGGGCGAGAAATTGAGGAAGGAGTTGTAGTACTCGCAGGACTCGAGAATAATCGTGTCCCCTTCCCCCACGCGGTAGGCCGCGTTGAGTGTGGAGAGGGTCCCCCCCACCATGACGGTGGGGTCGGCCTTTGCGGCGAGGAAGATATGGGCGGACATGGACGTTGTGGTGGTTTTCCCGTGGGTCCCCGCGATGCAGACGGCGTTTGCGTATGCCCGCATGATATAGCCCCACGCCTCCGCCCGCTCGAATACGGGGATGCCGGCGGCCCGGGCGGCCTTGATTTCCACGTTGTCGTCCCGAACGGCGGCGGTGCGGATGATGTAGGACGCGCCGCTTACTGTTTCGGGAAAGTGGCCGATGGTAACCGGGATGTCGCTCTCCCGCAATCTCCGGGTGTTGCGGCTTTCCTGACTGTCCGAGCCGGTGACGACGATGCCCTGGCTTTTGAGCACCTCCGCCAGTGCGGACATGGACACACCGCCGATTCCCACGAGGTGGGCCCTTCCTCCGGAATTAAGACACTGCTCTAAAGCAGTAATACTCATAGAATGCACTCCTCAAATAATGTAAACGCCGACCAGTATCCGACTCCGCCGCGGCGGGGATGCGGCTTTAGAGCGAACCCTTTAACGCCGGGTCAATCGTATCGCGTGGAGCGGGAAGAATCGCTCTTCCCGCATTCGTTCATTATAGTCTCCTCCTGCCGTATTGACAAGAGCGATACGTATCCAAATCTGTCGGATTGGTGCGAATAACAAAAACGCCGCGAAAAAACGCCGCAGACTCGTCATCGAGACATGCGGCGTTTATGTTTGCAGCGTTAGTTACGCACCGATGGCTTCTTTCACCGTCGTGCAGAGGGCGGCGAAAGCTTCAGGCTCGTGGATGGCCATCTCGGAGAGCATCTTTCTGTTCAGTTCGATGCCGGAGAGTCTCAGCCCATGCATGAAACGGGAGTAGTTGAGTCCGTTGAGTTTGCACGCGGCGTTGATTCGCGTAATCCACAGCTGACGGAATTCCCTCTTCTTGCGTTTGCGGCCCACGTAGGCATACGTGAGGGACTTCATCACAGCTTGGTTTGCCATCTTGAAGTGTTTGGACTTTGCGCCCCAATAGCCCTTAGCGAGCTTTAATACTTTATTTCTTCTTTTGCGCGTCATCGTTGCGCCTTTTACTCTGGCCATTTCGGTCTACCTCCTTACTTATAGGGAATCAGGCGCTTGACTGCCGCCTCGTTCGTCACATCGGCATAAGCGCCCTTACGAAGCTTTCTCTTGCGCTTCGGGGTTTTCCCGTGACCATTGAGCAGGTGGCTCTTATTCGCTTGCGCGCGCTTGACTTTGCCGGACTTCGTAAGAGAGAATCTCTTCTTCGCCCCGCTATGGGTTTTAATCTTCGGCATGGGTCGTTCTCCTTCCAATATCAATTACACGATAGTCAACGCGAAAGTCGAATTACTTCGATTTCGGCGAAATAAACATCGTCATAAAGCGGCCTTCGAGCTTCGGGTTTTTTTCAACGGTGCCTAACTCGGAGCATTCCTCGGCAAATTTCTTCAGCAGCTCCTCACCGATGTTGGTATGAGCCATCTCTCTGCCGCGGAACCGAACCGTGACTTTCAGCCTGTTGCCTTCCTGCAGGAAACGCTGGCCGTTTTTGAGCTTTGTTTTAAAGTCGTTGAGTCCGATACTCGGGGACATGCGAATTTCTTTGACCTCAACGATATGCTGATTCTTACGGGCTTCCTTCTCGCGCTTTGCCTGCTCAAAGCGATATTTGCCGTAGTCCATAATTTTGCAGACAGGCGGAACAGAGCCCGGCGCAATCTTCACAAGGTCAAGATCCTGCTCGTAGGCAATCTCAAGGGCCTGTGAAGCCGGCATGATGCCAAGCTGAGTACCGTCCGCCCCGATAAGGCGAACTTCTTTGTCACGGATATCCTCGTTAATTTGGTAAACGTTGTTACTGATAAGTACGCACCTCCATAAAATTTAAGCCCGAAAACAAAAAACGCGGTATGCAGAGCATCCGCGTACACAACAATCCAATCCGGCCGAAAGGCCGGTGCTCAGATCGATGTTAACCATGGCGCGCCTGATGCGGCCAGGTGAGGACGGGGATACCGTTCTGCTTCTTTGTCCAAGTTATTATACCAGTCCTTGAAAGGGTTGTCAATACACGTCTTGTCATGTTTTTTCACTGCACCATCAGATTATGCACAAAAAGGCGTCTTGCTATTTCTTTTTTCCGGAGGCACTTTTATCTAAAAGGGCGGGAGTCTCCGCAATGTAGAGACTCCCGTTTTTTCTTTTAGCGGAAAAGGACGACGAAGAGAACCATGAGGGTGCTCGTCAGCTTGATGAGCACGTGGATGGAGGGGCCGGCCGTGTCCTTAAACGGGTCGCCCACAGTGTCGCCCACAACGGCGGCCTTGTGAGTGTCGGAGCCTTTGCCGCCGTCGAAGCCCAGCTCCACGAACTTCTTCGCGTTGTCCCAGGCGCCGCCGACGTTGTTGAGGAACAGGGCCACAATGGTGCCGGCGATGGTGCTGACGAGGATGTACGCCGCCGCAGCCTCCTTGCCCAGAAGGATGCCGGTGACGAGGGGCGCAATGACCACAATCAGGCCCGGCAGAACCATCTCGCGCAGAGCGCCCTTCGTGACGATATCGACGCACTGTTTGTAATTGGGCTTGGCCTTGCCTTCTATGATGCCGGGGATGTCTGCAAACTGCCGGCGCACTTCAAGGATAACCACCTGCGCCGCTTTGCTCACGGCGTTCATCGCCGTGGAGCTAAATAGGAACACCACCATCGTCGCAATAAACGCAGCGATAAAGACGTTGGGGTTTGCGATGTCCACGGTAAACAGCTCAAAGCCGAGGGCCTTGACTTCGTCCAGATACGAGGCAAAGAGCAGGAAGGTGGCCAGCGCCGCAGAACCCACGGCGTAGCCCTTCGTCAGCGCCTTCGTGGTGTTGCCGCAGGCGTCGAGGCGGTCCGTTGTCTTGCGAATCTCCTCCGGCGCGCCGGACATCTCGATGATGCCGCCGGCGTTGTCTGTAATGGGGCCGAAGGCGTCCATGGCGAGAACGAAGGTGCAGGTGGAGAGCATGCCCATGGTGGCGATGGCGGTGCCGTAAAGGCCCGCCGTTCCGGCGGAGACGGCGTCAGCCGTTCCGGCTGTGGCGGCGATAATATCGGAGAAGGCAACCACCCCGAGCCTGTACGCGATGAAAATCGCGATGCAGATAAAAATGACGGGCAGGGCCGTGGACTCCATGCCCACGGAGATGCCGGAAATGATGTTCGTGGCGGAGCCGGTGCGGCTGGCCTGCGCAATCTGACGCACAGGGCGTTTCGCGGAGGAGGTGTAGTAAATCGTCAGCCATACGAAGACATAGCTGAGGATAAGGCCCACCACTGAGCAGAGGAACAGCAGGAATGTGTTCACGCGGATGCCTTCATAAATACCCACGGGTGCAAACATGTTCGTGATAACAAAGAACATCAAAACGGCCACGACGATGCTCGTCACGGCGTAGCCGAGGTTGAGGGAATCCATGGGGTCCTTCTTCTCGTCTCTCACCCGGACAAGCAGGATGCCGATGAGGGACGCGATAATCCCCACGGCACGGGCCACCAGCGGGAAGAGGATGCCCTTGATACCGAAAATCTGATACAGGCCGATGCCGAGAATCATGGCGCCGATGTTCTCCGCCGCCGTGGACTCAAACAGGTCGGCGCCGCGGCCGGCGCAGTCGCCCACGTTGTCGCCAACGAGGTCGGCAATTACGGCGGGGTTGCGGGCGTCGTCCTCCGGAATACCGGCTTCCACTTTGCCCACGAGGTCGGCGCCCACATCGGCGGCTTTCGTGTAGATGCCGCCCCCCAGCTGTGCAAAAAGGGCAACCAGCGAGGCGCCGAAACCGAAACCGATGATGAGAAGGGGCGCTTCCTTCACAGCCGCTTCCGAAGAAGAGCCGCCGCCGAACAGAAGGAAGAGGGTGGTGACGCCCAGAAGAGACAGGGTCGTGACGGCAAGGCCCGTCACGGAGCCGCCTTTAAAGGCAATCTGAAGGGCTTTGTCCAGGTTCGTTCTGGCGCCCTCTGCGGCGCGGATATTGCCGCTGACGGACATGTACATGCCGATGTAGCCGGAAATCGCCGAGCAGATTGCGCCCACGATGAAGGCGATGCCGGAGTGAACGGCAATGGAGAGGGCGTCTGCCTCGCCCTTTGCCACGTTGCCGAAGTAGACGGCCACAACAATGACAACGAGTGATATGGCCGAAATAATCGCAATGGACTTATATTGGCGCCTTAAAAGTGCCATGGCGCCTTCGCGGATTGCGTCGGCAATTTCCTGCATTTCCAGGCTGCCCTTGCTCTGCTTCAACACATAGCGAAACAGCAGGCCGATGGCAACAAGCGCTACGGCGATTACGCCATAGATGATGCCAAAGTATAAGGTTGACATTCGCCATAGATGATGCCAAAGTATAAGGTTGACATTTGCTTTTTCATCTCCCAAAAGTAGTTTTAAAAATAAAGCGGCCGGCCTTAAAGCCGGTTTGTCATCTCCCTCAACTCATCGCCTGCCTTTATGCCTTGAGAATAGCTTTGTTATCTTAGCAAAAGGAAACCTGTCAAAACAAGAGCAATTTAGTTGGATTTAGGCAAAATAGGCGAAATTGTTTTGTCGCTTTTGCACATAAAATAAAATGGCGCCGCCGATAAGTCGTTCGGCGGCGCCTTGATTGTTCTCATTTTTCTCACGTTTTGTGCCGGGGGTTTTCCATAACCTTCATAACGGCTTTCGTCACAGAAACGAGGATTTCTGTTAAGCTTTCGTAACTGGCGGAGTCGATGCTTTGCAGCAGAGCGCCCTTTCGCGTCGTCACGTACCGCGGAGAAACCTCGTTGAGGGCAAGGGCCGCGGCATCCGACACGCAGATATCGCACCCGCACCCGCCCAGCTCCGCGGCGGCTTTCTTGACCTTCTCAATGACGATTTCCTCTACGATATTCACCGGCATCCATTCGGGCGTGGTCTTTCCGATAATCTTCTCGTCGTCCATGAAAATCCTCCACCTCAATGACACACTCGCCGAGTCTTTTTCCAATATTCCCACCTTGCCCACTCACTTGTTTTGCTTCAGTTTACCACAGTTTATCACAAATTTCCAGCGGAATTTTGACCTTTTTCGGCCCCCTTCCCCCATCCCCTTCAGTTGACCCCTTCCCCCGCGCTATGGTAAAATGCCAAAAGATAGCCGCACTCTGCGAAATACGCCGGAGAGCCAGATTCTCTCCAAAGGAAAAGGAGTCTAAGCATGAAAAAACTCTGCGCACTACTGTTAGCCGTACTCGCGATTGCATCTTTTGCGGCCTGCAAAAATGACGGTCCGCCGTCTCCCACGCCCACCTCGTCTCCCGCGCCCACTTCATCGCCGGACGGGCTGACCGTCACGGACATGAAGGGCCGCGAGGTGACCCTTGAGAAGCCGGCCGAGCGCATCGTCGCCCTCACCGCCGGCGACTGCGAAATCCTCTATGCCCTCGGCGTCGGGGACAGAATCGTTGGCCGGGGCGAATACTGTGACTATCCTGAGGACGTGCTGGCTGTCCCGTCCGTGGCATCCGGATACGATACGAACATCGAGCAGATTATTGCCTTAAATCCAGACGTTGTCGTCATGAGCACCATGGCGCAGACAAACGAGCATATAGAGTCCCTTGAAAATGCAGGCCTTGCCGTGATTGTGACGGAAGCCCCCCATCTGGAGGGCGTTTACGACGCTATTGCCCTCCTCGGCGAGGTTGTTGATAAGACCGCCGAAGCCGACGCACTCATCACCTCTATGAAAGACGCATTCGCCGCCCTTTCTGCAAAGGTTCCCCAGCTGGAGAAGACACCCACCATCTACTTTGAAGTCTCCCCGCTGCAGTACGGCCTGTGGACGGCCGGCACCGGCACCTTTATGCACGAGATGGGCGAACTTCTGGGCGTCGAGAACATCTTTGCAGACCTTTCCCTCTGGGCCGAAGTGAGCGAAGAGCAGGTCATCCAGCGCAATCCGGACTTCATCGTCACCACGACGATGTCCTACGAAGGCTCCCCCGACCCCGTTGAGGAAATCAAAGGCCGCGCCGGCTGGGGCGGCATCACCGCCATCGTAGAGGGCAACGTCCTCAACGCCGATAACGACGAAATCACCCGCCCCGGTCCCCGCCTTGTGGACGCGGCGGAGCAGCTTTTCGAGCTTCTGTATGGCGGCGCAGCCTAACCCGTGCCGTTTCTGCGGGGCGGCCTTGGCCGCCCCGCGCACTTTTCTTAATAAAACGTTGAGGTGCGTCCCATGAAAAAACGAGCCGAGCGATTCAGACTCATTGAGTACGCCGTCTTTGCCGCCGTCACCGTTGTGACGGCGATTGTGTGCGTCTGTCTGGGCAGCGTCTCTGTCCCTATTTCCGAGACGGTCTCCGCCATTTTCGGGGCCGTCACAGGGGCCTTTACCGGCTCGGCGCCGCCGGAGACGATGCACGCGTCGGTGATTCTCGCCGTGCGGCTGCCCCGGGTGCTGGCGGTGGCCCTCACGGGCGCCTCCCTCTCCCTCTGCGGGGCCGCAGTGCAGGGCCTTTTGCGCAATCCACTGGCGGACGCGTCGAACCTCGGCGTCTCCTCCGGCGCCGCTGTGGGTGCGGCCCTCTCCATCGCCTTCGGATTTTCCATCCCCGGCTTCTTTCAAGCGGGCACGATGGTCAGCGCCATGGTTTTCGCCTTTATCTCCCTTGTTTTAATCCTCACCCTCTCCTACCGGCTCGACTACTCCCTCTCCACAAATACGATTATCCTCATCGGCCTCATCTTCACGATGTTCGCCAGTTCCATAACGAGTCTCATCGTCACCTTTGCCGGCGATAAGGTCAACTCCATCATTTTCTGGATGATGGGCTCCCTCTCCGGCGCAAAATACAGAGACGTGGTGGTTCTCGCCGGCTCCCTTGTCCTGTTCGGCGCGGTGATTTTCTACTACGCCAGGGAGTTAAACGCCTTTGCCATCGGGGAGGAAAATGCCCGTAACGTGGGCGTAAATGTGGGGCGGGTGAAATACGCGGTGCTTATCGCCGTTTCCGCCCTTGTGGGCGTGTGCGTGTCCATCGGCGGCTCCATCGGGTTCGTGGGCCTTGTGATTCCCCACATGACACGTATGATTGTGGGCCCGAACCACCGCCGCCTACTCCCCGCCGTGACCTTTTCCGGTGCGGTGTTTTTGATGCTGGCCGACCTTGCGGCGCGGACGGTGCTCAGCCCACGGGAGCTGCCCATCGGCGTGGTGACCTCCTTTGTGGGCGCCTTTGCGTTCGTGCTGATTTTCTACCAGACGAGAAAGGGGCGGTAAGGATGCTTAATGTGACAAACTTGACCGTCCGCTTCGGCGATTATACGGTTGTTGACAATGTCTCCTTTACTGTTTCGCCCGGGGAGTGGCTGATGATAGTCGGCCCCAACGGTGCCGGAAAAAGCAGTATTATCTCCGCCATCTCCCAGGCCGTACCCTATACCGGCACTGTGGCCTTTAACGGGCGGGATATCCGCAGCTTAAAATCAAAAGACGTGGCCAAGTGCTTCGGCGTGCTCACGCAAAAGCACGCCGTGGGGTACAGCTTTACCGTGGAGGAAGTGGTGCGCCTCGGGCGCTATTCCTTCTCCGGCGGCTTCTTCAGCCGAAATGAGGAGGTATCGGAAGCGATAATCGAAAAAGCCCTGCGAATGACGGGCCTTGAAGCCCTGCGCAACCAGTCGGTGCTCACCCTCTCAGGGGGCGAGCTGCAGCGCGCCTTCCTTGCGCAAGTGCTGGCCCAGGACCCGCCCCTGCTCATTCTGGACGAGCCCACAAATCACTTAGACCTCGTCTACCAGCGGCAGATTTTCGAGCTTATTTCCCAGTGGGTGCAGGAGACGGAGCGGGCCGTCGTCTCCGTGGTCCATGACCTCAGCCTTGCCCGCAAATACGGCACAACGGCGCTTCTCATGCACAAAGGCAAGCTCGTGGGGCACGGTCCGGTCAATGACGTCATCGACTCGGAGCACATTGACCCCGTCTACAGCATGGATGTGCGCCAGTGGATGGTGGATTTGCTCTCCCAGTGGCAAAAGGAGGGCGGCGGGACATGATACTTCACCGTTTTGCAAACGGCGATACCATAGAACGCACGGAAAAGGCCGTCATTGCCCGTTTTGCGGGAGAGCGCCGCGTGCTTTCCACTGCGGCCCTCGGCGGCGGTGAGCGGGAGGACCTTGTGGCGGTTTTTAACCACGACTGCAAGGAAAACGGCCGGAAAGACACCCCCCTTCGCGCCCCTACGTACACCGGTCATTTGGCCGTTATCGCCCGGGAACTGGGGCTTGACCCCGCCCGCGTCTGTGGGCTGACCACTGCGGCCAGTATGTGTAACCTTGCGCTGTGGGAGGAGACGTATAAGGACGTCACCGTCACGGCGGCTGTGACGGCAGGCGTGGATGAAAACGGCGGCCGCGTGGGAGATCCGGCATCGTGGCACGAACCTCCCGGCGGCACGATAAACATCCTGCTTTTCGTCAGCGCAGACCTCCCGGCGTGGACCATGGCCCGGGCCATCATCACGGCGACGGAAGCCAAAACCGCCGCCCTGCAGGAACTTGTGGTGCCGAGCCTTTACTCCAGCGGCCTTGCCACTGGCTCCGGAACGGACGGAATCATTGTCGTGTGCGACCGCTCCTCCCCCCGCACCTTCACCTTCGCAGGAAAACACGCGAAGCTGGGCGAGCTCATCGGGCGGGTGGTCCAACAAGCCGTAAAAGAGGCGCTTTACAAGGAAACGGGCCTTTGCCCCGCCCGGCAATACGACGTTTTCATGCGCCTATCCCGCTTTGGCGTCACCCGCGGCGCCGCTATCGCAAGGGGCGCTTCGGCGGAGGGCCTTGAAAAACTCGCTCGGGAGCCGAAACTCGTCACCTGCGCGGCGCTTTACGCTCACCTTCTGGATGAGCGAAGCTGGGGGCTGTTAAGTGATGCGGACGTCGTCACGGCATGCAGGTCCCTCCTGCGGGATGCCGGCATGGTAGCGCAATATGATGACGGGTCAAACAGACCGCTGCAGGATAGGCTTACGGAGATGTTCCTAACCGGCCTTGTCTCCCTGCTTGAGTAGGAAAATTTGTTAAGCTGAAGACAGATTTCGCGCTGGCACAATAAAAAACGGGGAATTGGCTGAGAAGTCAATTCCCAGTTTGTCTGTTTTGATAACGTATTCCCTGAATCAAAAAAGAAGCCCGCCCATAACCATTCATCCCACACCCCCCGAGATGCTCTCAAAACGAGGGTCTTTTCTTGTTTTCCCGCAATTCTTCGGCCTTTTCGGTCAAACTAAAGGCCGGGAGGCGAAAACGATGAACGTCCACTTTGACGCAGTCTACTATGAGCCGGCGGCACTCCAATACCCCCTCGGGAAAACTCTGCGCGAAAAATATGCGCACCTGCCATGGTTTGAGATTGAAAACCACAACAGGATTGAGGAGTTTACATCGTCGGAGAACAAAGATTTTCCCAAGTTAAAAAGCCATCTAATAGTGGGCGTGCGGAAAACCCATAAGTACGTGCCGAACCACAAAGTCTCCAACTGGCTCGTCCCTTACACCTCATCGGGCTGCCGGGCTATGTGCCTGTACTGCTACCTCGTGTGCAACTACAATAAATGTGCGTATCTGCGCCTGTTTGTCAACCGCGAGCAGATGCTAAACAAAATTATCCGCAAGTCTCATGAGGCGCCGACGGCTGAGACCTTTGAAATCGGCAGCAACAGCGACCTCATTCTCGAAAACGCCGTAACGGACAACCTCACTTACACCATCGAGCGTTTCGCCCGGGAAGGGCGCGGCAGGCTCACCTTCCCCACGAAGTTTGACGCCGTAGAGCCCCTCCTTTCTCTCGACCACAGGGGCTCTACTATCTTCCGCATGAGCGTCAACCCCGAGGACATTATCCGCCGTATCGAAATCGGCACATCGCCCCTCACGGGCCGGATTCAGGCGCTCAACGCCATGGCGGAGGCGGGCTATCCCGTGGGGCTTCTCATCGCGCCTGTTATCCTGCTGCCCGACTGGCAGAGGCTCTACGGGGAGCTGATTGATATTTTAAGCGTGGGGCTGAGTGAAAAGGTGCGGCAAAGCGCCTTTATCGAGATAATCCTTATGACCTACAGCTACATCCACAACGCCATCAACACGGAGGCGTTTCCGAACGCTGCGCCGCTTCTCGACCGGGAGACAATGACGGGGCGCGGGCGGGGCAAGTACTGGTACAAAAACGAGGAGCGGGCGCAGGCGGAGGCGTTCCTGCGGGAAAAGCTCGCCCAAAGGCTTCCTGACATGCCCATCCTCTACTGCGTGTAGGCATCCCAGCGCCTATTGGCGGTTTGAGCGTTTTCTCAGGCGAAACGGGCACACGTCCGCCCCCTGCCTCATAACATGAAGTGAGGTGAGGCCAATGTGCTGCAAAAAGAAATGCTGCCCCCCGCCGAAGAAACATTTTGATTTCGACTGCCGGTGCCAAAAGATTAGGTGCAACTGGTGCGAGCGGACGGGATATAGATTTAAGTGCTTCGAACCTGTTTGCTTCCCGCGCAAGCGCTGCTGTTTTTAGCTGACCAGCGTCAGCGCTGCCGGTTATAAATAAAGCGCAGGCCTGTTCAGAAGGCCTGCTTACACAGCTTTGCCGCCTCATTGTTTCCGGCTCCCTGACGGGAGCCGGATTTTTGTTTTCAAATAGTTCGCCGCTTCTCAGCTATAAAACAAAAAACATTCCGCCGAACTTCAGAAGACAAAGTTTTAACAACATAAAGCCCCTAAAGAACCGAAAATTCCGTCTCTCCTTTGAAGTGAAAGGAAAACAAAAAATGCCCGAAACCCCTGTATTATCAAGGATTTCAGGCACTTTCATCTGGTCCGAGTGACAGGACTTGAACCTGCGGCCTCATGACCCCCAGTCATGCGCGCTACCAACTGCGCCACACCCGGATATGAACTTGAGCGCCGTCAGGCGCTCAATGATAGTACCACAATTTACGCTCAAATGCAAGCCCATATTTCACAAAGTAATAGATTTTACCGGCTCATTTTTCGCACAAAGGCACCACTACCTTCACTCCACCGGAACAGGGACGTAAACCTCGCCTTGCTCAATGATTTCCGCCGAGCCGGCCGTCACTTCCGTTACAAACGACCGGATGCGCTCAACGGCCTCCTGCGGGCAGAGGAAAGAAAGCGAGACGTCCGCGCCAAACTGCGTATCCGTCACCACGCCGCCGGACTGCTCAATCCCCTTCTTCACCCGCTCGTACAGAGCGTAGGACACGGACACCTCCGCCTGCAGCCGCCGCTGCATTGACGCCAGCCCCGCCGCCTCAAGGGCCATTTTCGCCGCCCCGGAATAGGCGCGCGCCAGCCCACCCGTCCCCAATAAAATGCCGCCGAAATAGCGCGTGACGACGCAGACGACGTTTTCCACACCGCCCCGCCGGAAAACTTCCAGCATAGGCTGCCCCGCCGTCCCCTGAGGCTCCCCGTCGTCGGAATAGCGCACCACGCCGCCCCGCAGGATGTAGCACCAGCAGTTGTGGCGCGCGTCGTGGTACTTCGCCTTCTCACGGTCGATAATCTCCCGCGCCTGTTCCTCCGTCTCCACCGGCCACACCTG
>DUPW01000007.1 GCA_012838125.1 Papillibacter sp. | reverse complement strand
CGGGCGCAGGCTCTGTTTTTTATTTATGCGCGGCCCGTCCGCGATATGTCTGGGGATGTATCAGGAGGAGAGAAGGGCTCGTCCAGCTTCATAGTCACTAATAAACAAGAAGGGCGCCGCTTTTTTACGGCACCCTTCTTGTTTCTATAACTTAAACGTTTTGGTTTCGTGGTATGAGCGTCTCTTATTTAAGGCTTAAACAGTTTGTTAATTCACCTTAGCTTCTTTTCACGGCTATGCGTTTCTTTCGACTTATCAGCCACGATTTACTCAGATTATGCGTCACTATTTTCCGCTTCGAGGACGGCGGCGTAGACGGCGTTTTTGGGAAAGCCCGTCTCAGCGGAGGCCTGCTTGACGGCGTCTTTGAGGGAGAGCCCCTCATCCCGCAGGGCGAGAGCACAGGCAACGGCGTCCTCAAGTGTTCCGGGGGGCGTCTCCTCCTCCGCCGCCCCCTCCACCACGAGGACGAACTCGCCCCGGGGTGGCGTCCGGGTGAAGTGCTCAAGGGCGCCAGAGAGGGTTGTGTGCAGCGTCTCTTCGTAGAGCTTTGTCAGCTCCCGGCAGACGGCGACGCGCCGGTCCCCGAAGGTGTCCAGCATATCCCGCAGGGTGTTTAGAAGCTTGTGGGGCGCTTCGTAGAAAATCATGGTGCGGCGCTCGTTTAACAGGGATTGAAGGTGCTCAAAGCGGCTTTTCCGCGCCGTGGACAAAAACCCCTCAAAGCAAAACCGGCCGGAGGGAAGCCCCGAGAGGGCCACGGCGGTGACCGCCGCGCAGGGGCCGGGGACAGCCAGAACGGTTACACCGTGCCGGGCGCACAGGGACACGAGGTCCTGCCCCGGGTCGCTCACGGCGGGCATGCCTGCGTCGGACACGAGGGCGCATGTCTCGCCCCCAAGAAGGCGGGCGAGGATTTTTTCGCCGCTTTCGGAGCGGTTGTGCTCGTAATAGCTCACAAGGGGTTTTTTGATGCCGAGATGATTGAGGAGCTTTAACGTCACGCGGGTATCCTCAGCGGCGATGAAATCGCAGGACGCGAGGGTTTCGGCCATGCGGGGGGAGATGTCCCCCAGATTGCCGATGGGCGTGGCCACGAGATAGAGCGTTCCGCTCATTGTGCTACCTCCTGTGATAGATTCGTTTGATTTCATCGCTGTCGGACCCGTCCTCCTCCGCCAGGATGAGGGGCGGCTCTACCACCATTCCCGGCCGCCCGCCACGGCGGCACTCCAGCAGAAACAGGCTGGGCTGGGAGCGGGCTTTGTAGTGAACGAACCGCAGGCGCTTCGGCTCTAAGCCGATTTGGGAGCAGAGTGTCATCACTTCCGCCATGCGCTCCGGTTTGTGCACAAGGGTAAACCGCCCGCCCCAGCGGGTCAGATACGCCGCCGCTTCGCAGAGGTCTGAAAGGGTGCAGCTTTTCTCCTCCCTCGCCTTCGCGATGGCGGGGCTGCTGTGGGACTTGCCGGAGCCCTGCGCATAGTAGGGGGGGTTGGCGGTGGTGTGGTCGTAGGCCCCCGCCTCAAGGCTGCGGTAGTCCCGCAGGTCAAGAAGGCGGGCGCGGATGCGGCCCTCAAGTCCGTTGAGAGATGCGTTTTCCTCCGTGTTTTCCACCGCTGCAGGGAGAATGTCGATGGCGTCCACGGTGAGGTTGGGGTTATGCCACGCTAATAGGATGGACAAAACGCCGGCTCCACAGCCTAGGTCGCAGGCGCGCTTATCCCGCGTGTTGTGCGAAAAATAAGAGAGCAGAACGGAGTCTGTCCCCAGGGGGAAGACCCCGTCTCGACAGATAAACTGAGGCCCTTTCGGCCAGAGGGCATCGGCCTGCATGAAAAACCTCCATAATAAAAATGCTGCCACTCGCGCTTCACGCAGCCTTCAGGTGAAAGCGGCGATGGCACAAATGACAGCAGGTTGCGCATTACGCTTAGTTGGAAATAGCGCTCACGGGGCAGGAGTCTTCACAGGAACCGCAATCAACGCACTTTTCTTCGCTGATGACGTACTGTGTGTCGCCCTGCTCGATGGCCTCAACGGGGCACGTAGAAGCACAAGCGCCGCAGCTTACGCAATCGCTGCTGATTTTGTATGCCATGATCAAAACCTCCAATATGTATGTCTGGGTACCTTTTATAAGGCTTAACGCCATTGTAACACGATTGAATGAAAAATCAATAGGCATATTCGACAGCGCTTTATGCAGGAGATACGTGTTCTCAGGCGGTAAATGTGAAAACTGTATAAACGGTTCCCATAATCGGCCGGCAGACTGAATAATCGGACACGCTGTGCTTCATAATAATGGTAATACGCGAGGGGGTCTTGTGATGAACCGATTTTCACACAGCACAGCCGGCGACACGCCGTCCCTTTCCGGCGCGCCAAGCTCAAGGGAACATGAAAACCGCTTTACGTCAAATACGTCCCGGACGCCCGCCGCCGAGAATAAGAAGGAGCAGGGCGGCGCGGGAAAAACAAAGCGTAAGAGAGAGGGAGAACAGTCAAGATAAATAGGAATAATTCCGATTTATGGCGAATAAATCGTCTATTTGCACTATTGCAATGAAAGCGCCAGTGGCGTATTATAAGAACAGAAAGGTCAAAGATAGTCAAAGTCAGAAGAGAGGGTGTTGCCGACATGGGAATGAGTGACCTGATAGCACACTTTATATTGAAGGAGATACAGGCGGCGGACGACGGATCTGCTGAGCTGCAGCGGTCGGAGCTGGCCAACCGGTTTAACTGTGTGCCCAGTCAAATCAACTATGTCATTGCGACGCGCTTCTCGCCGGAGCACGGATACATAGTGGAGAGCCGGCGGGGCGGCGGCGGTTTTATCCGCATCACCCGCGTGAAGATGGAGCCGACTCCGCTGATTATGCACACCGTTAATTCCATCGGTGACGAAATTGACGTAAACTCCGCCGCGGCGCTCATAAAAAACCTTCTGCACAGTGGCGCCATTACGGAAAAGGAGTGCCGCATGATGCTGGCGGCCGTGGGGCAAAACGCCCTTCGCCCCGCCGCGCCGGAGCAGCGGGACGCCATACGCGCGAGTATACTTAAACAGGTTCTCCTGCGTTTAAGGAAGATTTGAGGACACGTTCTGACATCATAGGGAAAGGAGAATGTGACGATGCGTTGTGAAAACTGTGGAAGAGACGAAGTGAACTTCCATTATCGCTCTAATATCAATGGAAAAATTATGGAAAAGCACCTGTGCATGGACTGCGCAGCGGAGCTTGGCCTGACGAATAGGGGACTGAATAGACCGCAGCTGCCGCTGGAGGAAGTGTTCCTTCGGATGTTCGGCATGCGGCCGGATCCCCGCCTGTTCGGAGGATTCGGTATGCTGCTGCCCACGTTCTTTGTTCCCGCTGTGGTTCCGCAGCCGCAGGCGCCGCTGGGCGAGCCCGTTTTTCCGACGGATGAAAAGCGCCCCGAGGTGGACGATGAGATGAAAAAGCGCCGCGAAATCAACATCCTGCGGGAGCAGATGTACAAAGCCGCGGCGGAGGAAGACTATGAGAAGGCCGCCGCCCTGCGGGACTGCATAAAAAAGCTTGAGGGCGCGGATACAAACAAGTAAGACAGACGACACCACCGCCAAAAGAGGAGGCAGGATTAAATGAGATACGAAGATCGCTTCACAGAGCGCGCCAGAAACGTACTGGCGCTGGCCCAATCCGCCGCCGCCGAGCTGGGGCACGGATACGTCGGCAGTGAACACATCCTTCTGGGCCTGGCCCGGGAGGGCGGCGGCGTGGCGGCGAAGGTGCTGCGGGAATCCGGACTGGACAGCCGCCTCATCCTCGACATGATTGACAAGAACATCGGACGGGGCCGGCAGGGGGAAATCCCGCCACAGGGACTTACGCCCCGGGCTAAACGGATTATCGAGCTGGCCGTCACAGAGGCCAACCGCCTCGGGCACAACTACATCGGCACGGAGCACCTGCTCATGGGCATTTTGCGAGAGTATGAGTGCGCCGCCGCCCGCCTGATTATGGCCACGGGTGTGGACCTCAACAAAATCTACACGGATATTCTCAACGTCTTCGGCAGCAGCGAGTTTAAGCCACGCCAGTCGGGGGCGGCGCCGAAGGCGGCGAAGAAAAGCGAGACGAAAACCCTCGACCAGTTCTCGAGGGACCTGACGGAAATGGCCCGCAACGGGCAGCTGGACCCCGTCATCGGGCGCATGAACGAAATCCAGCGTGTGATTCAAATCCTCTCCCGCCGAACGAAGAACAACCCCGTACTCATCGGAGAGCCGGGGGTGGGCAAGACGGCCATTGCAGAGGGGCTGGCGCAGAAAATCGTCTCCGGAGACGTGCCGGAAACGCTCCTTGACAAGCGGGTTGTGTCCCTCGACCTCACCAGCATGGTGGCGGGCACGAAGTACCGCGGCGACTTTGAGGAGCGCATCAAGACGGCGCTGGAGGAAGTGGTGAAAGCCGGCGATGTCATCCTGTTCATCGACGAGATGCACACCATCATCGGCGCCGGCGCCGCGGAGGGCGCCATCGACGCCGCCAACATCATAAAGCCGGCACTGGGCCGCGGCGAAATTCAGGTCATCGGCGCCACCACCCTCAACGAATACCGCAAGCACATCGAAAAAGACGCCGCTTTAGAGCGCCGGTTCCAGCCCGTCATGGTGAACGAACCGACGCAGGAGGAGTCCATTCTCATCCTCAAGGGGCTGCGGGACCGCTACGAGGCGCACCATAAACTCAACATCACCGACGAGGCCATTGAAGCGGCCGTCACCATGTCCAGCCGCTATATCAACGACCGGTACTTGCCTGACAAGGCCATCGACCTCGTCGACGAAGCGGCCTCCCGGGTACGCATGGAAAACCTCAAGATTCCCGCAGGGCTGAAAGAGCTTGAGATGAAAAAAGAGGCCCTCATCAAGGAGAAGGAGGCGGCTGTCAAGAGTCAGGACTTTGAGCGCGCCGCCAAACTGCGGGACAGCGAGCGCCAGCTGGACGAGGAGATTGATAAGGCCCGCCAGCAGTGGGAGAGCGTGCGTACGGGCGACCGCGGCAGTGTGGGACCCGAGGACATCGGCGCCGTGGTCTCCGGCTGGACGGGAATTCCCGTCACCAGCATCACGCAGGGCGAAAGTGAGCGCCTTCTGAACATGGAAAAGGTGCTTCACGAGCGGGTCATCGGGCAGGAGGAAGCTGTCTCTGCTGTGGCCCGGGCCATCCGCCGCGGCCGCGTGGGACTGAAAGACCCGAAGCGCCCCATCGGCTCCTTCCTGTTCCTCGGCCCCACGGGCGTGGGCAAGACGGAGCTGTGCCGGGCACTGGCGGAGGCGATGTTCGGAGACGAAAACGCCATGGTACGGGTGGACATGTCCGAATACATGGAGAAGCACACCGTCTCCAAGTTCATCGGCTCCCCGCCGGGCTACGTGGGCTACGACGAGGGCGGGCAGCTCACCGAAAAGGTGCGCAGAAAGCCCTACAGCGTCCTGCTGTTTGACGAGATTGAAAAGGCCCATCCGGATGTGTTCAACATCCTGCTGCAGGTTCTGGAGGACGGCGTTCTCACCGATGCACAGGGCAGAAGGGTGGACTTTAAGAACACCATTATCGTCATGACCTCCAACGTGGGCGCCCGCAACATCACCGAGCGGCAGAAGAAACTGGGCTTCACCATTGAGTCGGAGGACACCGACGAGAAGCGGCACGAGTATATCCAGTCGGCCATCAAGGATGAGCTCAAGCGCACCTTCAAGCCGGAGTTTCTCAACCGCGTAGACGAAATCATCATCTTCCACCAGCTGTCCCGGGAGAATATCCGAGAAATCTGCGCGAAGATGCTGAAAACCGTCAGCTCCCGCATCGCCGACATGGGCATTGCGCTCCACGCCGACGATGCCGCGCTGGACCTGCTCGCTGAAAAGGGCTTCGACCCGGTCTACGGCGCCCGTCCGCTTCGCCGGACGATTCAGAGCGCCGTGGAGGACGCCGCCGCAGAGAAAATCCTCGACGGCACCCTCAAAAGCGGCGACAAAGTCCTCGTCACCGTCAGGGACGGGAACATTGAGCTTGTAAAAGAGCCGAGGGAGCAGACCGTCACCGTGTAACGTCAAGACAAAGAACCGCCGAAGTGTTTGCTTCGGCGGTTTTTGCATGCGGAATGGCGCGGTGTATGCACGTGGGGGTCAGCTTTTGTCCCCCGGTTTAAAGATGAGGGCGAAAAGATAACCAAAGACGATGGCGGCGCAAATACCCGCCGCTGCGGCGGTCAGGCCCCCTGTGAAGATGCCGAGGGCGCCCTTTTCGTCTACAGCTTTCCGCACGCCTTCAGCGAGGACGTTTCCGAACCCCATAAGGGGAACGGTAGCCCCCGCCCCCGCCCAGTCCACAAGGGGGCGGTAGACGCCGATGGCGCCCAGAAGCACACCCACAACGACGTAGCCCGTCATTATCCGGGCGGGGGTGAGCTTCGTCTTGTCGATAAGCAGCTGGCCGATGGCGCACAGGGCGCCGCCCACCAGAAACACCTTTGCGTATTGCCACAGAATATCCATTAAGGCACCCCCTATTTCGTGTTGGACAGGGTCACGGCGCAGCAGATACTGGGGATGCTCTCCCCCTGCTGGGCCGACACGGTGGACAGCAGGGCGCCCGTTCCGGCGAAAAGAATCTTATTGTACCGGCCGCTTCGCATACTCTGGAGGAGATGGCCGCACAGGACGGCGGCGGAGCAGCCGCAACCGGAGGCGCCGGCGTGCACGTCCTGCCCATCCCGGTCGAAAATCATGAGGCCGCAGTCGTTGTAATTGGGCGTGAGGTCAATCCCGTCGTTTTTGAAGAAGTCCAGAAGGATTTCGGCACCCAAAGCGCCCAAATCCCCCGTGACGATGAGGTCGTAATCCGAGGGGGAGACGGCAAGGTCGTTAAAATGCGCTGAGATGGTGGAGTAGGCGGCGGGCGCCATGGCCGCGCCCATGTTGTTTGCGTCCTTGATGCCCTCGTCTGTAATGATGCCGCAGGTGACGTGCTTGATATAGGGCCCCGGCCCCTCTGCCGCCAGAACGACGGCACCGGCCCCCGTCACCGTCCACTGGGCGGTGGGCGTCCGCTGGCCGCCGTATTCAAGGGGGAGTCGAAACTGCCGTTCGGCGCTGCAGAAATGGGAGGAGGTCACCGCCACCACCCGGTCGGCAAACCCGCCGTCAATGACCATGGAGCCCAAGGCGAGGCTCTCGGCCATGGTGGAGCAGGCGCCGAACAGGCCGAACATGGGGATTTCAAGCTCCCGAAGCCCGAAGGTGGAGCCGATACACTGGTTGAGCAGGTCCCCTGCAAAGACAAAGTCAATTTCCGAGGCGGACAGCTTCGCCTTATCGAGGGCTTTGGTGACGGCCAGCTTGACCATTTGGCTTTCGGCCTTTTCCCATGTTTTCTGGCCGAAATAGGCGTCGTCGCTGATATGGTCGAAGGTGTCCCGCAGCGGGCCTTCGCCTTCCTTTTTGCCCACCACGCAGGCGGTGGTGATGATGGAAGGCGGATTGGGCAGACTGACGCTCTGCCTGCCTACGTGTTTTAAGCTCATGGGTCTCACCTCGTATTCCTGTGCTTCAACAATTAGGATAAACACTTTTATTTTGTTTATGTTGGAGAATATTAGACATGGAAAGGACATGCAGGAATCAAACGGAGCATGTTGACCGCGCCCTTTCGGAGTGATAGACTAAGGCGGCAAAGGTAAAATATTGCAAAACGAAAGGAAGTTTTGGCATGAACGTTCTCTTGACCGGCGGCGCCGGGTATATCGGCTCCCACATCGCCGTGGAGCTGGCGGAAGCCGGATTTGACATAATCATTGTGGACAACTACTCAAACGCCTCAAAGGAGGTCATCCACCGCATCGAGGAGCTGGCGGGAAAGCGCGTTTTCGCCTACGAGGTGGACGTCTGCGACAAAGCCGCCCTCTCCGAGGTGTTCCGCAAGCACGATATCGATGCCGTCATCCACTGCGCCGGATTCAAGGCGGTGGGGGAGTCGGTTCAAAAGCCGCTTATGTATTATCGCAATAACTTAGGCTCCACCGTCACGCTCCTTGAGACCATGGAGGAGTTTGGCGTCAACCGCATCATCTTCAGCTCCTCCGCCACCGTCTACGGCGTGCCCAAGGCGCTGCCCTACACGGAGGATATGGAGACAGGCCCCTGCACAAACCCCTACGGCAGCACAAAGCTCATGAGCGAGCAGATTATCACTGACGCCGCCGCCGCCCGCCCCGAGATGAGCGCCGTGCTGCTGCGGTACTTTAACCCCGTGGGCGCCCACCCCAGCGGGCGCATCGGGGAGATGCCAAGCGGCGTACCCAATAACCTCATGCCCTACATCGCGCAGGTGGCTGTGGGGCGCTTAGAGAGCCTCGGCGTGTTCGGGGATGACTACCCCACGAAGGACGGCACCGGCGTGCGAGATTATATCCACGTCGTAGACCTGGCCAAAGGCCACGTGGCGGCTCTGAAATACAGCCTTGAGCAAAGCGGTGTTGACGTGTTTAACCTCGGCTCAGGGCAGGGGAGCAGCGTTCTCGATCTGGTGCGGGCCTTCGAGCGGGCAAACGGCTTGAAAATTCCATACCGTATCCTGCCGCGGCGGGAAGGGGATCTGCCCGCCTACTGGGCCGACGCCGATAAAGCCGAGCGGGTCCTCGGCTGGAAGGTGGAGCGCACACTGGAGGATATGTGCCGGGATACGTGGAACTGGCAGAAGAACAACCCCAACGGGTACGATGAATAAAACCGGTTAGCGGATAAACAGCTGCGGGGAATAAACTCTGTGTGCGGAATAAACCCGGTACGCCGAAAAAGGCTACGTAAATAGAAACGAGGCGCCCTTTCCGGTTTCGGAAAGGGCGCCTCGTTTCTATGTATGTGTTATTTGCGGTAGAACAGGATACCCAGCGTCACGGGGCCGCAGTGGGTGGAGATGGTGCAGCTGGCTTCCGACGTGAAAATCTCGTCGAAGGTTTTGTATTTCTTTATCTCGTCAATAACAGACTGTACAATCTCAGGGGAGACGCCGCCGGGCGGAGTCGTGACGAAGATGCGGCGGGTGTCGATATCATCCCGGCCCTTCAGCCGGTCCCGCACGTATTCGAGGATGACTTTCTCGAAGTTGCCGCGGTATTTCTTGCCCACGCCCATGGCACCGTTTTTCACCTCGATGCAGGGCTTAAGCTTTAAGACGTTCGCCCCCAGCGCCGCGACGCCGGAACAGCGGCCGCCTTTATGGAGATATTTCAGGGAGTCGATAACGAAGCTGGCTTCGACTTTATCCATAAGACCATTGACTCTCTCGATAATCTCCTCGGCGCTGCGGCCTTCCTTGGCCATAATCGCCGCGTCCAGAACAAGGTGGCCGGAGCCGGTGGAGAGGTTTTTCGTGTCAATGACGTAGACGTTTTCAAACTCCTGGGCGGCTATCACAGCGTTTTGATGGCAGCTGGACATTTTGCTGCTCAAGTTAAAGTGGATGACAGCGTCATATTTATCGGCAAGGCGGCTGAACAGCTCCGTATAATCGGCGACGTTGGCGGCCACGGTATGGCAGGTGCCGGCGCCGCTGTCGATATAGTCAAAGATATCCGTCGGGGAGATGTCCACCCCGTCTTTATACGGGACGTTATCCTTGACGATGGTGACGGGCAGCAGGTCGATATCGTATGCTTGAAGCTGCTCTTTCGTCAGGTCACAGGTACTGTCGGAAGTGATCTTGATAGACATAGATGAATACCCTCCTCAGAAAGTATTATAAGCGCGCGGGACATGGAGTGCAAGTAGGCAAAAGAGCCCAAGTCTCCCAAAAGAGTCTGGGAAAATGAACAAAACCGGCGCTCCATGCGCCGGTTTTGGCTTTTGTGATGTTACTGTGCGACCTTCTCGTATACGGAAACACGTTTGCGATCCCGATCGAGGGGCTCGAAGCGAACGATGCCGTCCTTCAGGGCGAAGAGGGTATCGTCGCGGCCGCGGCCAACGTTCACACCGGGGTGAATCCTTGTGCCGCGCTGGCGGACGAGGATGTTGCCCGCAAGGACGAACTGACCGTCTGCACGCTTGGGACCGAGGCGCTTCGATTTACTGTCGCGACCGTTTTTCGATGAGCCGACGCCTTTTTTATGTGCCATGCTGTTTACACCTCCAGTTATTCGGCATTAAGGGCAAAGACCTCAGTGGGAGATCTTGTCAATCTGGACTTTCGTATAGGGCTGTCTGTGGCCCTGCTTTTGGCGGGAGTTCTTCTTCGGGCGCATCTTGAAGATGGTAATCTTCTTCGCCCGGCCGTTTTTCAGGATGGTGCCCGTGACGGCAGCGCCTTCCACAAGGGGCTTGCCGATGGTGGCTTTTCCGTCAGCCACGACGGCCAGAACTTTATCGAATGTGACGGACTCCTCAGCTTCTGCGCCGAGCTTTTCGACGTAGATGACGTCCCCTTCGGTGACGCGGTACTGCTTTCCGCCCGTCTCGATAACGGCATAAGTCATATCTTTTTCACCTCGTTTAACACAAGACTCGCTCTCCGGGGCGAAAGCGCATAAGCTGCGCTCGCTTGATGCGGATATTCCCGCGCCCATTCAAAGCGGCCTTGACAGTTTACCACCGGCGCCTGCAATTGTCAACATACCCATGGGAAAAATGCGCGAAAAAGAAAAGCGGGCAAAGCATGCCCGCTTGTTGTATGTTTTATGCGTCCTTGCCCACACAAACGCGCTTACGCATACAGTTTGCGCAAAACGAAAGCGACAAAAGACGCCGGCAGAAAACGCTTTAAAAAGAGCTGCGCTTTCGACACAAAGCCGATGGTATAGGCGGGCCCAACGCGCCTTGTCAGCGCGATGCGGGCGATGGCGCGGCCGACTTTGTCCGGGTCCATGCCGTTTTGCTCGTCCCGCTCCATGGCGGCGACGCCACGGCTGATGCGCCCGCCGTAGAGGGCGTCCCCCTCGTGGAATTTATCCCGAACGGGGTTTGTCTTCGTGTCCCCGGGCAGCACGGCGCACACGCCGATGTTAAATGGGCGCACTTCGTTGTACACCGCGGCGGCGAAGGCGGTCACGGCGGCCTTCGAGGCGGAGTAGTAGGCGTGAAAGGCGATGGGGAACGCCGCCGCCATGGACGCAATGCAGAGGATACGCCCGCCGCCGGAGGCCCGCATGATGGGGATAGCCGTGCGTACGCAGTGGGCCGTCCCCTCGAAATTGAGGGCCATGAGACGGCTTACAGCATCAGGGGCTATGTATTCCACGGAGCCGGAGATGACCGTTCCCGCGTTGCACACGAGAACGTCCAGCCGCCCTTCCCGGGCGGCGATTTGCGCCATGGCCGCCTCCACGGAGCCGGGGTCGGTCACATCGCCAACGAGGTTTTCCACACCGTCCGGTCCCGTACCGCTGCGGCTGAGGGCGTAGACCCGGCAGCCCCGCGCCAAGAGCGCCCGGCACACCGCAGCTCCGATACCGCGGCTGCCGCCTGTGACGAGACAGACCTTCTGCATATTAGTTCACCAGCACCTTTGCGATGATGTCCATCGCTTCGTCGAGAATGTCCTCCGTGTGGGTGGCCATGTAGCTTGTTCGCAGCATGCAGCCGTCAGACGGAGCGGCGGGCGGCAGTACGGGGTTGACGTACACGCCGGCTTCAAACAGCTCTTTGTTCTTTACGAGGGTGTTGATGACGTCGTATGTAAAGATGGGGATAATGGGCGTCTCGGAGAGACGGATTTGAAGGCCTCTCTTAATCAGGCCGTTTCGCGCGTATGCGGAAATCTCCGTCAGACGGGAGACGATTTCAGGGTGGCTGCGCAGGTGGCGCAGGGCAGCCAGTGCCGTGGCGCAGCTGGCCGGCGTTATGGAGGCGGAGAAGATAAACGGGCGCGAATTGTGGCGCACATAGTCCACAACCTTTGCGTCGCCCACCATAAAGCCGCCGAGGCTGGCGAGGGATTTGCTGAAGGTGCCCATGGTGATATCCACCTGGTCCTCAAGGCCGAAGTAGCTGGCGGTGCCGCGGCCCCCTTTGCCGATGACGCCGAGGCCGTGGGCGTCGTCCACCATGACACGGGCGCCGTATTTTTTCGCCAGTTCCACGATTTCCGGAAGCTTGGCGATGTCGCCGCCCATGCTGAACACGCCGTCCGTCACGATGAGTTTGCCGGCGGTTTCAGGAATGGCCGCGAGGACCCGCTCGAGGTCGTCCATATCGCTGTGGCGGTAGCGCACCATTTTACCGAAGGAGAGGCGGCAGCCGTCGTAGATACTGGCGTGGTTTTCCCGGTCGCAGACCACGTAGTCGCCGCGGCCCACGATGGCGCTGATGATGCCGAGGTTGGACTGGAAGCCCGTGGAGAAGGTCATGCAGGCGTCTTTCCCGAGAAAGTCCGCCAGCTCCGCCTCCAACTCAAGGTGCATCTCCAGCGTGCCGTTTAAGTAGCGGGAGCCGGAACAGCCCGTTCCGTACTGCTCGATGGCCTTCAGGCCGGCCTCCACAACTTCGGGGTGGGTTGTCAGCCCCAGATAGTTGTTGGAGCCTAGCATAATCCGGCGCTTGCCTTCCATTATGACCACAACGTCCTGCCGGGTGTTGAGCGCGTGGAAATAGGGGTAGATGCCCTGCGCCCGGACCTCGTCCGCCGTTGTGTACTTATAACATTTTTCGAAGATATCCATGACAATCATCCATTCTGCCTCATGGCTTTTAGTTCGAGCGTTAACCGATATAGGAAAACAGGCCCGCCGAGGAAAAGACCGCGCGGCGGTCTTCCTGCGAAGTGACATATCGTTCATAGGATAATCCCTAGATACGGCGCTGTCAACCTCTATTGGATTTGTGCAAAACAGAGAAAAGCCGGCGGAAGTGCCTCCGCCGGCCTTGTTTTTACGCTAATTTCCTAAGCTGACGATATCCCGCGTATCCCGTGCGATGACCAGTTCTTCGTTCGTGGGAACCACGAGGACGCGCACCTTCGAGTCTTTCCCCGAGATGTCGCGGAACTTGCCCTTAAAGTCGTTGAGCTCAAGGTCGATGGTGATGCCGAGGTCTTCCAGCCCTCTCGTCACGGCCTCACGGGTCAGGGGGCCGTTTTCGCCGACGCCGGCGGTAAAGATGATGGCGTCCACGCCGCCCATAGCGGCCATGTATGCGCCGATGTACTTCTTCACATTGTAGCTGAAGATGTCCAGAGCCAGCTGGGCACGGTGGTTGCCTTCGGCGGCGGCGTCTTCAATATCCCTGAAGTCAGAGGAGACGCCGGAGATGCCGAGAACGCCGGACTCCTTGTTGAGCATTTCAATTACCTGATTCATGGAGAGGCCGTCCAGATCGGCGATATAGGAAAGGATTGTCGGGTCAATGCTGCCGCTGCGGGTGCCCATCGGCAGGCCTTCAAGAGGAGTCAGACCCATGGTGGTGTCGATACACTTTCCGTCCTTGATGGCGGCGATGGAGGAACCGTTGCCGAGATGGCAGGTGATGAGCTTCGAGCCTTCCACAGGGATGCCGAGGTACTCCAAGGCCGCGCCGGAGATATAGCGGTGGCTTGTGCCGTGGAATCCGTAGCGCCGCAGCCCGTACTGCTCGTAGTAGCGGTAGGGGATGGGATAGATATAGGCGTATTCGGGCATCGACTGATGGAAGGCGGTGTCGAACACGGCTACCTGCGGCTTGTTGGGCATAATCTTCTGGCAGGCTTTGATGCCCATGAGGTTTGCCGGATTATGCAGCGGGCCCAGGGGGATGCAGTCGGTGATGGCCTGAATAACGTCCTCGTCAATCAGGACGCTCTTGGAGAACTTCTGCCCGCCGTGGAGCACGCGATGGCCGACGGCGGCGATTTCGTCAAGGCTTTCAATGACGCCGTACTCTTTGCTGGTGAGCTTCTCGATGACGGTGTTAATGGCCTCGGCGTGGGTGGGGAGGTTAATTTCCTCCTTCACGGTGGGCTTGCCGTTCATGGGCTCGTGCTTGAGCCGCCCATCGATGCCGATTCGTTCACAGATACCTTTTGCAACAACAGACTCATTCTTCATATCAAACAGCTGATATTTAAGCGATGAGCTGCCAGCGTTAATAACTAATACGTTCATTGACCAGACCCCTTGATTCTATAGTAAATTTAAAATAAAATTGAAAACACTCTTAGACAACGACTGATATTCTAATACGGTTTTTGTAAAATTTCAAGAAAATTGGAAAAATTTTAACCGAAAGAGAGGGAAATCGTGAATATTGCGGGCATAATCTGTGAATACAACCCCATTCACAGGGGGCATACACACCATATTCAGGAAACGCGCCGTTTGCTGGGTGAGGATACCGCCGTCCTGTGCGTAATGAGCGGGAACTTCGTCCAGCGGGGTCAGGCGGCGATTTTTGAAAAGCACGCCCGGGCCGCCGCGGCGTTGCGTTGCGGCGCCGACCTTGTGGTGGAACTGCCGCTGCCCTACGCCCTCTCGTCAGCGGAGCGGTTTGCCTTCGGCGGAGTTTCAACGCTCAATTTACTCGGCTGCGCAACCCACATCTCCTTCGGCAGCGAAACGGGGGACCTTGCGCCGCTTCATGCCGTGAGCGAATGTGTTGATGCGCCGGAGACGCTCGCCCGCATGAAGGCGGAGCTGAAAAAGGGCGTCTCATACCCGCGGGCACGGGCCCATGCAGTTTATAGCGTGCTGGGGGAGCAGGCCGGCGTGCTGATGACGCCGAACAACACCCTCGGCATCGAGTACTTGCGCGCCCTGAAGGCAACGCAGTCATCGATTGCGCCCGTCACCATCCCGCGGAAAGGGGCGCAGCATGACAGCGCCGGTGCGGAGTCGGCCTCCTTCATCCGAAAGCAGTTTCAGGCAGGCTCAGACCCGTGGCCTCTTATTCCGGACGGGGCGGGGGACATCTACCGCGCGGAAATTGCGCAGGGACGGGGGCCGGTGTTTACCGAGGCGCTGGAGATTGCCATCCTGTCCCGCCTGCGGATGCTGCAGCCGGCGGCCTTCGAGAGGCTTCCGGATGCGTCGGAAGGGCTGGAGAGGCGGCTGATGCGCGCCGTGGCCCTCTGCCCGGATATCCAGTCCATCGCCCGGGAAACGAAGACGAAGCGTTATGCCTTATCCCGTATCCGCCGGATGATTCTGTGCGCCGCTCTGGGCGTCACGGCGGACTTAAACCGCCTTCCGCCGCCTTACGTGCGCGTGCTTGCCATCGGCCGGTGCGGGCGGGAGATTTTATCCCGGGCGCGGGAGACGGCGCAGGTCCCTGTCATCACGAAGCCGGCCAGCGTCCGCCGGCTGGGAGGGCGCGCCCTAAAGCTCTTTGAACTGGAGGCAGCCGCCACCGATTTGTACACCCTCGCCTTTGATAAAAAGGTGCGTCAGGGCGGTCGGGAATGGACCCTCAGCCCCATAGTTGACACCGAATAAGGGCGCCCGAAGATGGGGCATGAAGGCGGGAAACCGCAAAAAAGCGCTTTTATGACGTTCGTCACAAAAGCACCTTTGCCTCGACTGCCTTTTGGCATTGTCATCATACCACAAGTGGACACTGATGGGCACTATCAAAAGTAACAAAAATTCCAAAGATTTTTCTAAAGTCTGACGGTTTCTTGCACCCATTTGTTACCTTTGCCCGTTTTGAGACGCATTCGCTCCGGCGGGCGTCTCTTTTTCCATTCTCTGCAGCGGGTAATAGGAGGTTATGAGCATGGTGATGAAGCAGGCAAGCCCCCCAACGACGTTGGAAATCGGCTCAGCGATAAACACACCGTCCGTCCCGAGATTCCACAGACGCGGCAGGATGAGGGTGAGGGGCGTAACGATAAAGGCCTTTCTCAAAAGGGAGAAAAAAATGGCCGAGCGTGTCTTGCCCAGAGACTGGGAGACGGACTGACCCACAATCTGAAAGGTCTGGAATACGAAGGCCACAAAGTACAGCCGGAAGGCGGGGACGCCCAGCTCAATCAGGGTGGGGTCAGAGTTGAAGATGCGGATAAAGAGCGCTGGAAAGAGCATGATGGGCGCCCAAGGCACCGCCGCGGCGACAAGGCCCGCCCACGTGGAAAATCGGATTCCCTGCCGGATACGCCCGTACTTCTGCGCGCCGTAGTTGAAGCTGAGGACGGGGATGGCACCCTGAACCATGCCAATCATGCCGAGGGAGGCCATCTCCCGGATGCCGTTGATGATGACCATGATGCTCACGTACATATCCCCGCCGAAGTGCAGAAGGGTCTTGTTCGTCACGATTTGCACGAGGGTGTTCGTCATGCTCATGCAGAAACCGGACAGGCCCAGCGACACAATGCGCCACAGCGTTTTCAGGCGGGGCTTCAGTTCTGAAGGGGACAGGCGGATGAGCACCCGCCGCCCGGACAAGAACTGCACAACCCAAATCGCCGAGCCCAGTTGACCAAGGACGCTGGCAATCGCTGCACCCTGCACGCCCATGTCAAACAAAAAGATAAAAATCGGGTCGAGGATGATGTTGATGACGGCGCCGATGATGACCGTCAGCATACCGATGAGCCGAAATCCCTGGGCATGGATAAAGGGATTTAAGCCCAGACCCAGCGTGACGAACAGTGTGCCGACAAGAAAGATGGAGAGGTAGGCGTCGGCATATGGAAAAACGTCGTCACTGGCGCCGAACAGGTAAAGAAGGGGTTTGCGGAAAATAAAGAAAGCGACGGAGAGCACAACGCCGAAAAATGCCAGCATAGAAAAGGTGTTGCCGAGGATGT
>DUPW01000069.1 GCA_012838125.1 Papillibacter sp. | reverse complement strand
GTAGTGATACTTCGTGAACTCACCGTCATCCTCTTTGAGATAGCCCTTGCTCTGCCATCCGCCCGGAGAGGCTTTGACCTCCTCCACAAGCGCCACGGCGACGGTGTTGGCTTTATCCGTGTCGTAACTGTTGCGGCCGACCCGCGTGGACGTGACAAAAAGGTAAAGGAGGGGGCCGGAAATGATGGCAATGACGCTGATGGCCGTTAAGACTTCAAGCAGCGTAAACCCTTTTTTGTTTTTCAAAAGCGACCACCCCCTAAAAATGCACTATCCCAGAAGCACCGTTCCGCTGGTGGTGCCCAGCGTAAAGCGCGGGTTAATCGTATCGTCGTTTCGTACGGAGATGACAACGGTCTTTCCCGTGTCGTTTGTAACGTCGAGCGTGATGCCCACGTTATCGTCCGCACTCTTGCGGGCGCGGGAGAGCACGCTCACCGTAATCGTATCTTTCTCAGATTCCAGTGTGCCGCTGTATGTTTTTCCGTCCAGTGTGTACCGGTAGGAGATGGTGTCGCTGCCGGAAAGGGTGAGGGTTGCGGCAACTTGGCTGTTTTTATCCGTGGCAACCTGCGTGGCGGAGATGGGATACCGGCCCATCTGCACGCCGCTGTCGTTATCGAGGCTGGAGCTTAAGATGATGTAGAAATCCGGGGAACCCGTCTGCACAATTCCGCCACCGCCGCCGGCTCCGCCCTCAAAGGGCTCAAAGGGGTCGCTTCGGCCCGAGGGCACCGGGGCATCGTAGGCGTAGCCGGGGAAGGTCTCCGGCACTTCGCCGACGCTGAACACCAGAAGGTTCATCGTGCCTGTAAGCTGCCCGTCCGGCGCGGCGTTGAGGGTGGCGCTGCGGAAGAATACGCGGCGGGCACCCAGTTCAAATGTGGACAAAAAGCGCATATATTCTGCGAAACTGCCGCTGACGTTGAGGGTCAACCGTTCAGCCGTCACCACATCCATGGCGCCGGGTTCAACGCTCCCCGCCGAACTGCCTTCGCCGCCGTTGTTCGTTAATTGCGTGAGAAATGCGTCCTTAGACTGCATAACGCGCCCGCCGAAGGTGATGTTCACAACGTCCAGCTCGCTCTGCTGGGACGCCGCACTGATGGCCGCCACAATTTCCTCCTGAGCGTAAAACCCGGGAATGGAGACGCCCACCGCGGCAATTTCCTTGCCGAGTTCCTCCTCCTGCTCGCGGTAGACATCAATTTTCTCGTGCTCGCGGCGGAGGTTTTCAAGCTGCTGCGCCTGCCGTGCGTGGAGCTCCCGGGTTGCGGTGAGCTCCTGCCACGCCGGTAAAATGAAATAGTTGCCGATGATAACGATAACGGCCAAAAATATCAAAACGGTGATGAGAATGAACTCATTTTTGCTCATGGAATATTTCTTACTCACCGCTGGGCACCTCCTCAGGGACCAGCACGGCAGAAGCGGCAAAACCAAACAGCTCGGTGCCGCTGGCTTCGTTCTTTTCCTGGCTGATCACATTAAACGTGATGTCCTCAAAGGCTCCGGAGAGCTTGAGCATATAGATGAAATATGTAATATGCTCGCGTGAAATGCCCTTACCGGCGAGGCTCACGGTGCCGTCTTCATTGAGGGCAAGGCTTGTGAGGTAAACCGATTCGCTGAGCGCGCCGCTGACGGTTTCAAAGAATGCGCTGTCGACCCGGGATGTCACTTCCGCTGTATCCAGCAGCTCTTTCAGGGACGTAAGAAGCTGCTTTTTGCCCGAAATGGTTGTTTTGAGCTCACCGATTTCCCTGTACTGTGCGATTTCAGCGGAGATGTCCGCAATGTTCTGTTCAAACCTCGCGTTTAAGAAGTGCAGGCCGAACGTGGCGCCGCCCAGAAGCACCGCCACCACGAGAATGAGAATAACCGCCCGGCGCATGTTCTTCTTAATGTCAAACTTCTTCCGGCTACCGAGGCCTTCAAGCAGGTTGATATCTCGCATACCTTAATCCTCCCTGACCGCCGCGCCGAGAACGGAAAAGGTCTTTAAGAACATCGTCTTATCCGCTTTCACGTCGCTTTTTGGCACCATCAATTTCGTTTGGACGCCGATACTCTCCGTAAAGTGTGTCGCAAGATTCGGGAAGATGCTCCCGTCTCCGGCCAGGTAGACGCATCCGACGGCCTGCTGCTGTTCGGAGGAAAAGAAATCAATCGTCTGCCTCAGCTGTTCTTCGATGTACCGGTAGCCCGTCTCCGCCATTTCGGCAAGGCGCGCGCTCTCCGGCGAGTTTTCCATGCACATTTTCTCAAAATCCGAGGGGGTGCAGCTGAGGGCCATGCAAATCGCATCGGCCGTCTGGCGGCGCCCTTCGGGAATCTGGCGGCTTTGCAAGACCCGCCCGCCAGAGATAATGGTGAAATACGTCGATGCGGATTTAATGTTGCAGATTAAGACCGTCTCGTCCTTCGTCAGCTGGGAGGCGAAGGTGCGGAAGGCCTTTTCGTCTGCATTGGCCACCACGTCCACGGCCTGATGTTTAAACGGCAATTCCTCGAGGAGTTTACGGTACCCCTCAAGGTTCTTTTTCGGAGCAAAGGAGACGATGCCCGTCACTTCCGTTTTCGTGCGGGAATACTCCTTGAAGGAAATTGCGTGCGTCCTCGTTACGCCGGGGAAGCTCTGGGAAATCTCATATTCCACAGCCGCCTTCTGCTCTTTCCTACTGAACGCATTAAGCTTCATAAACCGCACGACGGTCTGCGGGTCCGTCACACAGATGCTCACCGCATCGGCGCCGGCCAGCGCTTTGTTCTGCTTGAAGATATCCTTCAGCGACAGCAGGACACTGCCGATTTCATTTTCGTCGTCAGCGATGCCCTCCCCTCTCAAAAACGGGATGGGATACGCCCCGCAGTGCAGAACCTGCGGCCGCGCCCCGTTTCGGACAAGCGCGGTTTTTATTTCTTTGCCTGATACTTCAAGGCCGAGCACCTTGTGCCCCATTTATGTTTCCTCCCTTCGGCGTCTTTAGAGAACGCACTCACGCCGAGCTTCTCTATGCCGAGCTTCTCTATGTTGATGGGAAGGCCGAACGCAGAGTTACGGATTGCTCCAGCGTTTTTTCTCTCCCGTCGGCCCCGTACGAGATGACGATGTTATAAACGAGCGAGTTTTCAATGATGTCTTCCGTTATCTGCACCGATTTCACAACGGCAATGGGTGACAGCGCCGATAACGGCATCACGTCCTCAGGGTCAGAGACGCTCTGCCCCTCTTCCGAGCGGTCCACGGCGTAGATGGCGCACATCCCGTCGTCCTCCTCCCGGAACAAAATCACTTTTCCTCTTTCTTTGACTTCGCTGTTCGTTGCGAAAGGATTGCTCCGCAGCTTCAGCCGTTCGGTGCGCGCCCCCGTGTTGACAAGTTCGATGGCGCCTGTGGCGTCATGCTGGCGCATGGCCACGGTGATGAGGGAAAGGGCAGTGCGCGCTTCCGTATCGTCGGCGATGTCGGTTTGGATGCGGGTCGAAGAGCGCCTGCCGGCGCTGACAAGGCTTAATACCATTGCGCCGACGAGAGACAAAACAGCCATCGTCACGAGAAGCTCGAGGATGGTCATTCCCTTTTTGCCGAGTCTTTTTCCCATGGCTGTCTCCTTTCCGCGGCGTCTTTGTCTTTTAGGATATTCGCGCAAGATGAATT
>DUPW01000068.1 GCA_012838125.1 Papillibacter sp. | reverse complement strand
ACGGATATACTCATCGCCGCCTTCCACCGCCGTGATTTTGCACCCGCCGAGGAAAAGCGGCAGGCCAACCTCCATTTTTCGCTCCGAAAACGGCTCAACGGGCAGGAGCGACTCTTCCGGGCCGTAGTCCCGCAGCGGGATTTCGCCCGGCTCCTTCGGGAGCACACGCCGCGCAACGTCGACGATTTTCTCAGGGTCAACGTCTCCCGCCACGCACAGCACCATGTTGGAGGGGTTATAAAACACCTTGTGGCAGTTGTAGAGCGTCTCAGCCGTAATCTCCGCAATGCTCTCCACCGTTCCCGCAACGGAGTCCCGCAGGGGATGGTGAGCGTACAGGGCCTTCATCAGGCCGTAGTAGACCACAAAGTTCGGGTCGTCCTCCGTCATGCGGATTTCCTGACCGATGATGCCCTGCTCTTTCTGCACGCTCTCCTCCGTAAAGTAGGGGACGGAGACGAAATCGAGCAGGACTTCAAGGTTTTCCTCAAATTTTTCGATGCTCTCAAAGTAATAGGCGGTGATGTCCGTGGAGGTATAGGCGTTGGGGGAGGCGCCGTTTGCTGACAGAGTCGTCAGCGCGTTGCCGTCCGGCGTGTCGAACATCTTGTGTTCGAGGAAGTGGGCCACGCCCGCCGGCGTGTCCAGCCAATTGCCGGAGAGGCTGAAGCGCCGGTCGGCTCCGCCGTAATCGGTGGCGAAAAAGGCGTAGCTTTTGTTGTAGTCCCTTTTCGGCATGACGTAGACCGTCAGGCCGTTTTCCAGCTTCTCGGAATAGACCTGTTCGCCGATTTTGTCGTAGCCTTTAATGCGCATCGCTATCCCCTCCATTCTCCTTGCCGGCGAGATAGTAGACGGCGTCAAGCCGTGTGGACTGGGCGATTTTCGTCAGCTCCTCACGGGTGACAGAGTCGCACAGCGCCGCCATTTCATCCGGTGTGATGGCGATTTCAGCAAGACGGTAATCAAAACAGAGGTCCTCCAGCCCGATGGGGGAGTCCAGCGTGGCTTTGATGGAGGTTATGACGGCGCGGCGCGCCGCTGTCAGCTCGAAATCGCTGATGTCGCCCTGCTTCATCAGCTCAAGCTGGTGCAAAATCTCATTGTATGCCTCTTTAAATTTGGAAAACTCCACACCGGAGGTGACCGCCATAATGCCCTTGTGTTTTTCAATTCGGGAGCTGGCGTAATAGCACAGCGAGAGCTTTTCCCGCACGTTTTCAAAGAGCTTGCTGGTCACGGCACCGCCGTAGACTGCGTTGAACACCATGAGGGCAGGGTAGTTGGGCGCCAGCATCGTCTCCCCGAGGCGGAAGCCGAGGGAGAGTTTGCCTTGTGTGACTTCCATTTTGTCTGTAAACACCCGCGGCGTCTCTTTCACGGGCTGGATGCGCACGTCGGTGGAGACGGTCTCGGCCTTTGAGGCCCGGGGCATAGTGGCCAGAGCACGGGAAATGGCCCCCTCCACGCGCTCTATTTCATGGGAGCCGCAGTAGAAGATTTCCACCCGGGCCTGTGGGAGCAGCCCTTTGTAATGGCGGGTCAGGGACGAAGCTGTAATAGCCTCCACCCGGTTAAGATCCCCGAGGCGGTGGACGCCGAAGGCCTCCTCCGCACACATCAGCTCATACAGCCGCTCAATGGCGTAGGTGCGTTTATCGTTGATACCGGCGCGGATTTCGTCGGCGAGGTTTTTCTTTTCGCTCTCCACGTACTCGCCCGTGAGCAGACCCCCATGGGTCCGGGGCGAGAGAAGAAGCTCTCCCACAAGGTCGCAGACCTTTTCGAGGACCTTTTCGCCCTTTGGCACGAAATCGTCATCAATGAAATCAGCGAGAAAGCCGATGCAGTGGCATTCGCCCTTTTTGCGCACCACAGGCACCAGCCGCGCACCGTAGAGGGCATCTAACTGGGCGTTGATGCTGGCCATGTCGGGATAGGTGGCGGAGCCGCGCATGAGCACACGCGGCAGCAGCGCGCTGAGCGTCGCCGTTTCGGCGGACAGGGCCGTGATGAGATTGACGGACAGGCAGCAGGTTTTAAATTTATCCGTATGCACGTACGTCAGCGTAGTCGACGGTGTGAGCTCTTTTCGAACGACAAGCTGCACATTCGTTCACTCCTTGCCTTATCTTTCTGCGGAGCTTGCCGCTCCACGGCGTGTACACTTGCTAAGTGTTTAAGTCATTATACCATCCGGCGCAATATTTGGAAATTAAATTTCCATTAAATTTCCCTAAGCCTTCGTAGCGCTCACTTTGTAGACGACGACGCTGCCGTCCGTCACGGGCTGTCCGTCGCAGGTGACCTCCACATCGTGATTGTCCCGCACGGTGATGAGGTACGTCTTCCCGTTGTGGCGCCACCGGGCGGCGTATCCACCGAAACCGGGCGGCAGTTCAGGTTTAACGTGCAGCACCCCGTTTTTGACGGTGAGTCCCAAAAGCTCCTCTACCACAAGGCGCTTGAACCATCCCGCGGCTCCGGTATACCACGTCCAGCCGCCGCGGCCTTTGTGGCCTTCGGCCCAGTAGACGTCGGCGGCGATGACGTAAGGCTCCGTACGGTAGACTTCCAGCGGACGGCCGACGGGCAAAAGAGCCTGCGTGAGGGCTAAGCCCTCCTCCTTCATGCCGGCGTGAAGCAGGGCCATGGCAAGCCAAATCGCCCCGTGGGTATACTGCCCACCGTTTTCCCGAAAGCCCGGGCTGTACCCCTTGATATAGCCGGGAATGCTGCCGCCGTGGGAGAAGGGCGGGTCGAAGAGGCGAATCACGCGGCTTTCGGAATCGTAGAGCCGCATGACGGCGCTTTTAAGCGCTGTTTTCGTCTTTTCCCGGTCTGCGCCGGCGAAAACGGCAAAGCTCTGGGCGATGGAGTCAATCTGACACTCGTCACAGCTACCGGAGCCGAGAGGGGCGCCATTGTCATAGTAGCCTCGCTTGTACCATGCGCCGTCCCACGCGTTTTCCGCGGCGGCAATATACTCCTCCGCTTTTTCAAGCAGCGTTGCCGCCACCCCCGGTTTCCCGCAGGCATGGCAGAGGGCCGCAAGGCGCCGAAAGACGATGATGGCAAACCACGTCAGCCACACACTCTCCCCGTCGCCCCCGGCACCCACGAGGTTCATGCCGTCGTTCCAGTCGCCGGTGCCGATGAGAAGAAGCCCGTTTCGCCCCGTACCCCGCTGAATGACCTGAATGGCCGCGTCGATGGCATGCTGCAGAACGCTGGCGCTCTTTTCGCTCTGCTGCGGCTGCTCATATCGCTCATGCTCGCCCTCAGAAAGGACAGGGGAGGTGAGGTAGGGCACCGTCTCGTCCAATACTGAGCGGTCGCCCGTTTTCTCCACGTACAGGCACAGGGCATAGGGGAGCCACAGAAGGTCGTCGCTACAGCGGGTGCGCACGCCCTTGTCCGGCTCCTCTCCGCTTAACGACGGGTGCCACCAGTGCTGGACGTCTCCCTCTTCAAACTGGTGCGCCGCCGCCCGGAGAATGTGCTCCCGGGCGATATCGGGCGCTTCGTCGAGGATGGCGCAGATATCCTGAAGCTGGTCGCGGTAGCCGTAGGCGCCGCCGCTCTGATACAGCGAGGTGCGCCCGAAGATGCGGCAGGCGATGGTCTGGTAAAGCACCCAGCCGTTTGTGAAGTGGTCTAAGTCTTTGTATGGCGTGGAGACGATGAGCTTTCCCGTGAGACCTTTCCAGTAGCGTTTCGTCTCCGTAAGCGCCGCTGACGCCCGCTGGTGCTGTGCCAGTGAAATGAGTGTTTCCGTGTCATCGCAGCCTGTCACGATGACGAGTTTCTCTACGCCGCGCCACTGGGCGGAAATGCAGGGCAAAAACCCCGCGCCCGTTTTACCCTCAAGCCGCCCAGTGCTGTAACTGAGCTGGGAGCAGGTGAAGGCGTCATAAGGGTGGGAGGCAGTCAGGCGGAACTGAGAGCCAGAAAAGGCGCGGTTGTATCGGTTTTCCGCCGTAATGACACCGCCCTCCTCCTGCGTGCGGGTATAGACGGCATCCTGCGCGTCAGGGGCGAGGACAAGATCCGTGTAATACTCGACGTCGGCAAGGTGTCCCTCCGAAGCGGTTATCATCAGGACACGGGCGGAGATATCCGGCGGAACGAAGGCTGTTGTGGTTATCTGCGTGCCGTGGATGCTTTTGCACCACTGCGCCCAGCCGAACCCGTAGGTGACGCGGCAGGGGAAACCGTCCTCCGCAGCAAAGAGGGAGACGCGCTGTCCGTTAACGATGACGGAGAGGGTCTCCGTTCCAAGTGTGGCGAGGGAGTCGTTTCGCCACTGGTTGATTTTGTTCTCCCGGGCGTTGATATGCCATAAATGGCCTGTTCCGGCGTCTGTGGCCACGAAGCCGAAATGCCTGTTTGCCAGCATGTGGCACCATGCGTTGGGGGGCAGAGCCCCGCTGACGGTGAAAACAAAGCTGTTCTCCTCGTCGTACCCGTACTGTAAGGGATGGCGCGGTGCCGGCGGGAAAAAGCGGTTTCCCAGTGCGGGGCGGACCGTGACGGGACTTTTGCGGCTAAAATCATCCAGCGACCGGATAACCTTCACCGCCGCCGCCAGCAGGAGAGGCACGTTTTCCGCCGAGGCGTCCACAGTGTGCACGCCGCCCCGGGCGCCGAGGATATACTCGTAGCTCTGGCGGCGCAGGCGGGAGACGATGCCGTCCCGCAGGGTGCTTCGGTAGTCGCCGGCGTCTTTCAGGATAAAGACGAGATCGAACGGGACGCCGTTTTCCCGAAGCAGGCGGTGCATGGCGAGGGTGGGGGCCGTTTCGTCCAGCCCCTCCTCATTTTCCACCACGCAGGCCACAATCGGCAGGTCCCCCGATACGCCGAACACCCACAGCCCGCTCTGTCCGAGAGCGAGGGCGTCCACATACTCTTCGGGAATCGTGCGCTCCATCGGCTGAAGGAGCAGATAGGGCACGAGGGCCAGAGCGCGCCCGATATCCTCATGGCTCAGGCTTAAATCCTCCGCCACTTTATCAAGGTGCGAAGCCGGCCCGCGCTCCGGCCGGTTTACAAGGCGCAGGGCTGACTCCGCGGCGGCGGATGACTCCTGCGAAACGGTAAAGGCAAAGCGCACCCGTTCGGGCTTTCCGGCCTCAAGGTGCAAGGGCACCCGAATGAGCAGGCAGGGGTCCAGCACAGAGCCGGTGCTGGAGCCGGGTTCGCGGGACAGGGCCGAGGGAAGAGCGTTAAATCCCCCGCGGCCGAGGGCTTTTTCCCGTGACGTATCAAAGCTATACGGGTGGGACACAGCCGCCGCCATGGAATATCCCTGCCCGTGGGCACGGGGGCGGCGGCGGAACACTACGGCGCCCTCCGTCACGCCGCTTTGCAGCGAGAGCTTGGAAAAGGCGGGATGAGAGGCAAAATCGGCCCCTCGGGAGAGCACCGGCTCACCGTAACAGATAAGCTCCGCGTCACAGCTGATACGGGAGGCAATCTCCACCGTCCGTATCTCGCCCGTCTCATCCTTCGGCACCGTCGCCGTCACAGCCGACGCAATGGACCCGCTCTGGGCCACAAGGCGACAGCATGAGCCGGACAGCTCCGCGCTGTAGCGCACCGTCTCGCGAAACACCGGCGCGCACTGCAGGGGGATAATCTCCTCTCCCACCCGCAGGTAAAAGGTGATGCCCGCCTGCATAGAGAAGGGGTCCGTGCCGCACTGCATGATTTCAAGCCCATTCCAGACAGAGCGATTCAGCCCCGTCTCGGAGATGGCCACGTGATACGCCCCGTTTCCAAGGAGGGTAAAGGCGGGGTGGCTGTAATCAGGCGTGGTGGAGGCGTAGCGCCACCTGTCCGCCGAAGCCCGCAGGGGCTTTTCCGGCACATCCCGGGGGGAGGGTTTCAACACAATGCCGCCCACTGGGAGCTTTTCCTGAAGCAGTTCCGCAAAAGCCGCGATTTGCCGGTCCCGCATGAAGCGCTTTTGCATGATGCCGCCTTTCAGGGTGTTGGCGATGGACAGCAGGCTCATGCCGATATGGTGCGCCATGTATGTTTTGACGATTTCGTAGTGCTTGTCCTCAGGCATCCGCTCGGGGGTAAAGTCAACGGCTTCAAAGAACCCGTACCGCCCTTCGGCGCCGAGCTTTTGCAGGTATTTCAGGTTTCGGATTGCCGAACGCGGCTCAATGGGCAGGGCTAAAAACGTGGAGTAGGGGGAGACCACCACATCCCGCTCCATGCCCCGTTTAAGGGCAAGGCCGGCGGCGCCGTGTGCCTTGTAGCGGTAGCTTAAGGTGTGGTCGTAGGCGTAAAAGGCGCTTTCCGACATGCCCCAGGGCTTGTTCTTTGCCTGCTTCTTCTGGATATATAGGCAAAACTTCAGACTCTCATAGATGAGGGAGTTTTGATAGCAGGGCAGGAGAATTTCAGGCATCAGGTACTCAAACATCGTCCCCGTCCAGGAGGCCATGCCCCGATACCCGTCCTTTTCCACGAGAGCGCGGCCGAGGCTGCGCCAGTGCTTCTTCGGCACCTCACCCCGGGAGACGGCAATGTAGCTTGTCTGCCGGGCTTCGGAGGCGAGAAGGTCATACCAACCTGGCGTGGGGGCGTTTTTGTCCACTTCGATACCGATATAGAACAGGCGTCGCTTTTTGTCGTAGAGCGGCTCAAAGGACATAGCTTTGAGCAGGACGTTGGCCCGCTCGGCAAGGTCCGCCGCGCCGTATTCCAAAAGCCCCTCCCGCAGGGCGATGAGGCACCCGGCGAAGTTGCCGCTGTCCACGCTGGAGACGTACGCCGGCGGCAGGACGGTGAGGGTCATGGTGTCGTACCAGTTGTAGAGATGGCCGTTCCACTTCGGCAGCCGCTCCACGGTGCTGAGAGTCTGGGCGATCAGGGAGAGGGCCTTGTCCTTCTTGCACAGCCCCAAATCCACGGCGGCAAGGCAGGAGAGCAGGGAAAGACCGATATTCGTCGGTGACGTGCGGTGGGCAACGCCCACTGCCGGTTGCTCCTGATAGTTGTCCGGAGGGAGGAAATGGTCCTCCGCCGTGAGGAACGTCTCGAAAAAGCGCCAGATATCCCCCGCACAGCGGATAAGAAAGCGCTTGTCCTCCGCCCTGAGGGACTCCACGCCCGGTTTTTGTTTTTTGCTCACTTGCGCCGCGGCAAAGGGTGAGAGAAGCCAGATTGCCGCAATGACCGTCCCTGCCATGTGTGGTGAGAGAATGGCTGCCGCAACGCAGGGGATGAGGGCGGGCCACATCCTGAGAAACGCATCAACTGCGCCGCCCTGCGAGCGGCGCTCAGCGTCGGCGGCGGTGACCCACGCCAGAAGGTTGCGGCGTGAAACCAGCATCCGCCACAGCGCCGTTAAAACGGCGGACAGGCTCATCCACGCCTCAAATGGCAGAAACACAAACTGCAAAGCACTATGCGCCAGCGACCCTGAGATGCCGTGTATGACAGTGGAGTGGTAGCGCGCCCGGGCCCGCCGACCCCGCAGAAGGGACGACGCGGACAGCACGATAAGGCGCATAATCTGAGCCCCGAAGGCCACAATCGCCGCCCAAACCAGCGGGGTCGAGCCGGAAATGATGGCCATGATGAGAAGGACGAAAGTTGAAACCGGCACGAGGCTGCGCCGGAGATTGTCGAATATTTTCCACTTATCCAGCGGGGAGAGGGGATTTATTATGCGCCGCCCCTCCTCGTTTTTCACCACGGGAAACAGCCACGGCATTGACTGCCAGTCCCCACGGGTCCAGCGATGCATTCGGTCGAAATAGGACGTGACCTTGGCGGGAAATCCGTCCGTCACTTCGATATCCCCGGCGAAGGCGCAGTGCAGGTGGGCGCCCTCCAGCAAATCGTGGGAGAGGACCCGGTCCTGCGGGAAACGGCCGTCAAGGCAGGTGAGAAATGCATCGATATCGATAAGCCCTTTTCCGGTGAAACTGCCGGCGCCCACAAGGTTCTGATACACGTCACCCACAGTGGTGCCGTAGGGGTCGATGCCACCCAGACCGGCGAAGACGCGGGTAAAGGTGGTCTGGTTCGCCGCAGCAAGGTCTACGGTGACCCGAGGCTGAATGATGCCGCAACCGGAGAGGACGACCTTTCGCTTTTTATCGATAACGGGGCGGTTGAGCGGATGCAGCGCCGCGCCGATAAGTTCTCGGGCCGTTCCGGCGCACAGGCGAGTGTCGCCGTCTAAGGTGATGAGATAGCGGGTGCTGTGCAGTGCCTCCACATCGCCAGCGGAACAGATAATCCGGCTGTTTTTCCCCCGCAGGTATCGGCTGATTTCAAGAATTGCGCCCCTTTTGCGCTCCCAAGCGGTGTGGCACCGGCTTGATTTGCTGTAAGTCTTAGCGCGGTAAAAAAGAAAAAAGCCGCCGCTATGCCGGGCATTGAGCGCTTCAATCTGCTCTCCGGCAAAGGAAAGATATTTTCTGTCTGCGTCCGTCTCCGCTTCGAGGGAGTCGGGCAGGTCAATGAGAAGGCCGAAAGAGAGGTTTCCTCCCGCGTCGCGGTTGGCTAGGGCGTACTCCTCCAGCAGGGAGGCGGCCCGCTTTGCCCCCTCCTCGGACGTGAGAAGCATGGAAATAACGCACAGAGTCCGCCCCTCCTCCGGCACGCCTCCCTCCAGAGCAAGGCGCGGGACGCGGCGGATGGGGCAGAATTTGAGGACAATATAGTCCGCCGAACTTTTCACAAGGGCGGACAGAGGGAAAAACAGCGCGATGAAATACGCAGGATGGCGAAACAGCAGCGCGGCCGCCACACTAAGGGCAAGGCTAATCAGGACAACCGACGCCACATAACCAATACCCCGGGGCGCTCTCCGCTCGGCGCCTAGGTTTTTTTTGTAGAGATAGACTCCAATATGCTCGCCCTTTTCCCGGGCGAGGGCGAGGATTTTCTCCGCCGCTTCGTACTCGCTGATGCCGTGCTTTTCCGCAAGGCGCGCCAGCGTCCGGCGGTAATCGTGGCGTGTTGACTCGTCCATCTCGGGGTAGACGCCGGCGGGGTCCTGCCGTAAAACGCGCTCCACCCGGCCGACCCGCTCGAACAAATCGGAGCTGTCAAACCCGGAGAGAAACCGCAGGGAGGTGAAAATGCGGGCGAAGGTGCCGGCAAGGTCGGCGAGGGATTCTGCGGCGCCCCCGGTTAGAGCCTCCTGCAGGTCGTATGACGCGTCCAGCAGGCGCTCGACGAGAGCAATGCGCACAGCAGGAATCATAGAAGCCAGTTCCGCTTCGCTGAGTACCGTCTCGTTCTGGAAGGCATCGAGAAACGCCTCCAGAGAGTCCGCGTCCACGGCGTCGTTTTGCGTGTCAAGATATTCGTGGGCTGCGTACAGGACAAAGAGCGTAGTCCCGTCCTCTCCGGCTCGGGGCAGGCGACCCTGCCGCTTTAAGTCCTCCACGGCGCACTTGCCCTCCCGCTCGGCGATATACCAGTTGTCAAGCAGCCATTCAAGGGCCTGCGGGATGCTTACGTGCGCCTTAGCGTAACGGGTTCCCTCCTGCACGATGTCTTTAATCTCCACAAGGTGGCGCAGGGCTTTTCGGGCTGTATAGATAGTCGAAACAAAGCCGCCCTTTTTGGGGGCTGTTTTGACCGTATTGTAATGGAGCTCCTCCGGGCGCCTGTCCCGGCGGTTGTCTGTGGACATAATCTCAAACCTCCCAATATGGCCTATCTGTGGTATTTTTCCCCATGGGGAGGTAAATATGCAGCGCCGGCACAGAGCGCAAAAAAGCCGCCCGTCCATAAGACGAGCGGCAAAGGTGATGGTTTTTTAGCTAATGAAGAGGGAATAGAAGGACTTGTACGTTTTATCCATGCCCTCCATGAAGGGCGTATATTCAAATTCCATTGTTTCGGCAAACTTTTTGCCGCTGTAGAGGACATCTTCCGTCAGCGGGAAGGGGACGGCGATGTTTTCATTGAGAATATCCTCAATGGTCACCGGTCGCGTCATAATGGGTCCGCCGTTAAACTCCTCAAAGGCCTCGAAAAGGCGGGCGTGGGTGATGAGCTCCGGTGCGGCGAGGTTGAAGATTTCGTCGTATGCCTTTTCGTTTCCGATGGTGGCCATAAGCGCCCGGGCGACGTCAAACACATACACAAGACTGAAGCGGGATGTGGCATCCACCGGATAGGGGACCACGTGGCCGCGGGCAATCAGCTCGATGTAGTGGGACTCCCGGGCGGAGTAGTTAAAGGGCCCGTAGATAAAGGTCGGCCGGAAGATGGTGTAATGGGCGCCAATTTCGCCGCAGGTTTTGATAAGCTCCTTTTCCAAAAGGAGCTTGTTGTACGCCGATTCCGATGCCGCGCTCCCGTCAGACCTGGAGAGGACTTCGCCGTCCTCCGCAATGGGTTCTGAGCGGTAGGGCGTGTATACAGCGCAGGAGGAGAAGAGGATGTACTGCTTAAACCGGCCTTGAAGGGCCGTCATCAGCGAACTGACCACCCCGGGGCTGTATGCGGTGAAGTCCACCACGGCGTCAAAGGTCAAATCCTTTAGGAGATGGGCGACCAATCGAGGATTGTATCTGTCGCTTCGATATTCCTTTACACCTTGCAAATTGAGCGGAAATTGGCCACGGTTGACAACGTGAAGCTCAATTTCCGGATTTTTCGCGGCTTGAATCGAGAATACACGGCCCGCAAAGGCACTGCCTCCGATTGCAAGAACCCTTTTCAAACTGATCGCCTCTTTCATAGAATCAGATTACACCGGTGACCAGCGCATGCATGGGCAGCGTGCGCAGGATCACGTCCTCAATGCTCTGCAGAAGGATGCCGGCATGCACCGTGAGAAACGTCTCGTTTGTATGGACGAAATTCTGTCGGTGCAGTTCCTTTGAAATCATCGCACATAAAGATTCCACCGTCTCGACGATGCGCCGGTGGTCCGGCTCCGCCCCGATGGGAGACAGCGCGATAATCTCAATAAGCGGCGCCATACTCTGCCCGAGAAGGGGAAGCGCCGCCATTTTCTTGTATGCCCACTTGTAATAGGGCATAAAAACGCGATTGAGCAGAAACACGGCGTAGACGGCCTGTTCTGTAAACCGCGAGAGGATGTTTCGATACGTCACCCAGTCGCCCCGGCGATAGGTGCGCTCAAGATTATACTGCCCCGTCTGCGCCATGGCGGCGCATCGGGCCGCCAGTTTGGCTTTGAGCAGGTCTAGAGGGTAGTGGCCCTTAAGGCGCTCCCGGATTTCTGTGACGGTGCCGGGCCCGTCGTAAAACACGTCGCCGTTTGTGGCCATGGCCAAGTTGTTTTCCGGCACGCGCATCCATTCCGATAGGGTTTTAGGGCCGGCTTCATAGCCAATGAGGCGCCTGAAACAGTCTCCGTACGTCATCACGTCCACTACCGCGCCGTGTTCCGACTGGGCGCGGCGGTAGGGGGGCGGCAAGGCCCTTAGAAGCTCCTGCTTCCACTGTGACAGGGCGGCGTGGGCGCCTTTATCCTTTTCATCCGTCCAGATAAAGAAGTCAACGCCCCAGTCATGGTCCCGAGAGACGGCATCATCGCACCCAAAGCACTCCGAGCCGTTTCCAAATAGCCCCGCGGCAAGACGGGGATACAGTTCGGGAAAATCCCGCCGGAGGATGGGGTCTGCCGTTTCAAGATAGTAGTGCCGGCTTAAAGAGAGCGCGTTCATTTGTCTCCGCCCTTTATTGATTCCAAAGCGCGCCGGTACGCGCAGGTTTTCGGATGGTCTTCACCAAGCCGTGCCGATAACACCTCAACTGCGCGGCTTAAATGCACCTGCGCCTGATGGTGTTCTCCCAGCGCGGCGTAGACGGCGGCGATGCCGCTTAAACATGCGGCGTACTCCACGTTCTCGCCGAAAAACCGGCGAATGCGGCCCTGTGCGTCCATGTAGTGCGCCAGCGCCGTATGATACGCCCCCGCGCGGTATCGCAGAGCGGCTTTCGTGGCCAGCGCGTTTGCGTGGTGGACGTTTTCTTCGGGCATTTCGGCATAGAGGAGGAGCGCCCGGTCAATCAGGCCCTCCGCCGTGCCCAAATCGCCCTTTTGCGTATAGAGCGCAGCGAGGTTATTGAGCGCCGTGGCCACCTCATGGTCGGTATCCCGCTGAGTTTGCACGATGGCAAAAGCCTCTTCCGCCGCGGCGATGGCTTTATCCAACGCGCCGGCATCCTGACAGGCGAGGGAGAGGGTGTTTAACACCGCCGCACGCAGATATGCATCCCCACCGGCAAGGGAGGAGAGCCCATCGCGCACGCTTTCCAGAAGTGATACGGCCCGTTGCGGGCGTCCCGTCAAACGGTATAAGCCTGCGAGATTGAGAAGGACCGTGGCGTACTGTGCCGTGTTTTCCATACCGAGGGCGCGGAAAATCTCAAGGGCACGGGCAAAAAGCGGCTCGGCTTCATCAAAACGGCTTTCGCCGCGGTAAAACCCGCCCAGCTCGTTACACAGCGCGGCGTATTCGCCCGTTTCGGCACACCCTTGCGCTTCTAAGTCAGACAGCGCCCCCTTCAGACGTTCTTCGATGGCGGCGCGGTCACCCCGGGCGTAGAGCGCGTCCAGCTCGGCGTACAGGCCTTGCACGGCCTGTTAACAGCAACCGTCGCAGCTGCTGCAGTCGTCTAAATCGCAGCCGTCGCAGTCAGTCTCCGGTGCAAAGCGGATATTCTGCAGTTCCATGCGCTCTTTAACAGCGGCATTGGCCTCGATGAGGTTAATAAACCCGTAATGGCGGACGGTGTTCTCCAGAATTTTTCGCGCCGTGGACGTGCCCGCCTTGGCGCTTTCCATCACGTAATCATGGAGCACCTGAAGCGTCTTCTCCGAATAGGTGAGCATTTCGCCCACCTGATACGTCTCAACGGAGGTGACGTACAGCGAATCCTGGGATGAGCGGAGGGGGCGGCTTGTGCGCGCGATGTAGGGGAACTCTTCGTGCAGCGCCTCGGTTTCAACAAGGAGCTGATCGGAAATCGCCTGAGCCAGCCCTCTTGCCTTGTCGGAGGGGACCGGAACAGACTCTAAGGCAATCTGGTACTGCTCGGGGTCGGAGGATTTCATCATGTGGATGAACTTTTCCGCCAGAAGGTTGCGGCCGTCATCCCGGGCCTTTTTGTAGTCCTCAAGGAGGTGGCGGCAGACCTCTTCCGACCACGCGTTGTACTGCGCCTTCCGCATGGCCTCGAACGTCTTCTGATCCTCCTGACAGGAGGCGGGGTCACCGCCTTCGTTGACGGCCTGAAACATATCCCACTCGATTTGGACGATTTCGTCCACGAGTTCCTTCATCGTGCTCATAATATAGCTCCTTCATCCCTAGGCAAAATATACGAAATTGTGGATTCAGTATAACCGCTTCCTTATCAATGTGTCAACAAAAGTCTGGTCTTCAAAGAGAGAATTACAAATTTAAACGAACAAAATCAAAAACCGGCCATAGACTGGTTTATTCGTGATTCGTCAGGCGCCCCATTTCCTCCGCCACCGGCTTTTCGCAGGTGCGCATGGCGAGAATCGTTTTTTCAAACAACGTGTCAAGGTCCCAGCCGAGCATTTCCGCGCCACGGGTGATGACCTCTCTGGAGCATCCGGCGGCGAATTTCTTATCCTTAAACTTCTTCTTCAGGCTCGACACCTCAAGGTCCGATGCGCTCTTGGAAGGCCGCATTCTCACCGCCGCGCCAATAAGGCCCGTCAGCTCATCCACCGCAAAGAGCACCCGCTCCATTTCATGCTCGGGGGCAACATCCGAGCAAATCCCGTACCCGTGGCTCATGACGGCGTGAATCAGCACGTCGCTGGCGCCGATTTCCCGCAAAAGCTCCGGTGCCTTTTGACAGTGCTGCTCCGGATACTCCCCGTAGTCGATGTCATGCATCAGGCCAACTATCGCCCAGAAATCGGCGTCCGCACCGTAGCCGAGGGTTTCGGCAAAATACCGCATGACGCCCTCCACTGTGAGGGCATGGTGAAGGTGGAAAGGTTCCTTATTGTATTTCATGAAGTGCGCAAGCCCTTCGCTGCGCCCGAATCCCGCTTCCAATTTCTCGTCCTCCTTCAGTTTTTGATAAATTGCGAGAAGATGTAATAAATAATTCTATACCTATTTCCCTTTTTTGTAAATATCTTGGCGTTTGGGCAAAAAAATGCGGGCGGCCATTGGCCACCCGCAAGAGAAGTGGATTACGGAAGGTGCTTAAAACTGAGCCCAGCTGAGAATGGAGCGGTCGTTATCGCGCATGTCAAGCAGGCGCATGGAGGCCACCAGCATCTCCGCTGCCTGTGCCCTCGTGAGGCTGGCGTCGTAGTCCGCCGTCTCCCTTGAGAGGATGTTGCAGGCGTCGAGGTTTGCTCCCGCCTGATGGGCCCAGGAAGGTAGGGCGGAGGACTCGGCAAAGACGGAGACGGACACATCCGTGGGCCGCAGGAGGTTGTTGAGAATAACGGCCGCCTGCGCCACGGTGATGGGGTCGTTGGCGTTAAAGATAAGGCGTCCGTCCTGCGTCTTGCAGCCGGTGATGAGGCCGTTCATCAGCGCCGTTGAGACGTAGGGCTTGACCCACAGGGGGATGGCATCGTCATCGTAGAAACCGGTGCGCACGATATCTTTGAGGGTCTCCGTGCCCGACAGCGCAAGGCACATTGCCACGAATTCACCCCGCGTCACGTTCTGCGCCGGGCGGAAAAAAGCGCGGTCGGAGATTTTATCCCCCACAAAGACGCCTCGCTCCGCCAGCGCCACGGCGGCATACTCAAGGCCCGTCCCCACGATGTCGGAATAGGTGATATCCGTCTGCTGCTTCCTGATTTCGATGGTGACCGTGGCCTTATTTGACAGGCCTCCCTTCGGGTCGCAGGCGATGTAGGTGAACGTATCGCGCCCGCGCTTACCCGATTCGGGGGTGTAGGTAAACGTGCCGTCTTCATCCACCTTCACGTTGCCTTTTTTAGGCATGTCCACAAGCTCGAAGGTCATTTCGTCCCCGTCCGGGTCAATGGCCTTAAAGCGGGAGGACACCGAAACGGAGCGGTACGTCTCGAGCTCGATGTTCTCGGCAATGGGCCGCGCGTTGGACGGTATCGCTACCGTCACGGGAAGAAACTCCGCAACAACGGGAGCGGCAAGGGCGCAGCCGAGGGCCAAGACCACCACAAAAAGAATCAATGCGCTTTTGAGCTTAGAGCTGCGTTTCATTTTTTGCGTAACCTCCAATGAATTAAAAGTAGTCGGCCTTACTTTTCTGGATATACCCGTATTATTTGCTACATTTTGGAATTTATTCTCCTTCATTGGAGGAATTCAGCAAGAAAAATTGTTGTATGCACTTTATGCAGTCATGAAAGAATTTTCTTGCAACTTTATTGACTTTGACTGCGATTGGGAGTAAAATCTCTTTTATATGTTTAGCACTAACCAGAAGGCGAGGGATGGTACATAATGCAGCCTGAAGTTTCAAAAGTCGTTGCCGACTTTATCGACAACCGAATTGCTGATATTCAAGAGAGTATTTCGGTGGATATATCTGACTACGCCGGGACAGACGTCAAACGCGGCCTGCGCAACGCCGACGGAACGGGTGTTATGGCCGGCATCACACGCATTGGCGACGTGCGCGGCTACCAGCTCGTGGACGGTGTGCGTAAACCCGTGCGCGGGCAGCTCGTCTACCGGGGCATTGACGTTGAAAAACTCATTGACGGTTTCATGGGAGAGGGGCGTTTCGGCTTTGAGGAAACGGCTTACCTGCTCCTTTTCGGCAAACTGCCCGACAGTGCATCTTTGAAGGTTTTTCAGGATATTCTTGCCGAATACAGAACGCTGCCGGACGGCTTTACGGAGGACATGATTCTCTCCGCCCCCAGCATGGACATCATGAACAAACTCGCCCGCAGTGTGCTGGCCCTGTATTCCTACGACCCCAGCCCCGAGCTGACGGATTTGCGCTCGGAGCTTGACAAGGCTCTGCACCTGATTGCCCGCTGCCCCGTCATCGTCGCCCATGCCTTCGCGGCAAAGCGGCACTATTTCGATAAAGAAAGCCTCGTTATCCACCGGCCGCAGGACGATCTCTCCACGGCGGAGAACTTCCTGCATATAGTCCGCCAGGACAGCTCCTTCACTCAGGGAGAAGCGCAGCTTCTCGACCTGTGCCTCGTTCTGCATGCCGAACACGGCGGCGGCAACAACTCTGCCTTCGCCTGCCGTGTGCTCTCCTCAGCGGGAACGGATATTTATTCATCCATCGCCGCGGCCGTTGGCTCCCTGAAGGGCCCGAAGCACGGCGGCGCCAATAAAAAAGTCATCGAGATGTTCCAGTGCATCGAAGAGGGCGTGAAAGACTGGGAGGACGACGAGGAAATCATCTCCTTCCTGCAGCGTATTCTGCGGCGCGAAGCCGGCTGCGGAGACGGACTCGTCTACGGCTTCGGCCACGCCATCTACACCCTCAGCGACCCCCGCGCCGTCCGCCTGCGGGATCTGGCGGCAAAGCTGGCCCGTGGAACGCCCCACGAGGCGGAGTTTAACCTGTTTGCCTCCGTGGAGCGCCTTATCCCCGAGGCCTTCCAGCGGGAAGGGCGGTCGCCTGCCGACATGTGCGTGAACGTGGACTTTTATTCCGGTTTCGTCTACAAAATGCTTGGCATACCCGATGAGCTGTACACGCCGCTTTTTGCCATTGCCCGTATGGTCGGTTGGTGTGCGCACCGCATCGAGGAAGTTTTCAATCAGAGCCGGATTATCCGTCCGGCCTACAAGACCATTGCGCCGGATACGGATTTCGTTCCCCTGCGCAACAGATAGGATATGATTTTTCTACGCCGCCGCCATTTAATGACGGCGGTTTCCCTCTGTTTTGACAAAATTCAGCAGAAAAATGCAGAACTTGTCCATTTTTTGTGGAAAAAACCTTTATGTATAGTATAGAATATGCTATACTGCCATAATACTGAATTTCTCATATTCCGAGGAGGAACGCGTGCATAATGTCTAACAGAATTTTTACGTCAGAGTCTGTAACGGAAGGGCATCCCGATAAAATCTGTGACCAGATTTCCGATGCCGTCCTTGACAGAATCCTTGCAGGCGATAAATCGGCCCGCGTCGCGTGCGAGACGGTTGTCTCCACCGGCATGGCCATCGTCATGGGCGAAATCACCACCTCCACTTACGTCGACATCCCTGAAACCGTTCGTGAAACCATCCGCGAAATCGGATATAATGATCCCGCACTGGGGTTTGATCATCATGGCTGTGCGGTCCTGACCTCGATAAAGGAGCAAAGCCCCGACATCGCCATGGGTGTGAACAGCGCAATGGATGATGACGGCGAAACGGGCGCCGGGGATCAGGGCATGATGTTCGGCTTCGCCTGCGACGAGACGCCGGAGCTGATGCCGGCCCCCATATCCCTCGCCCACGCCCTGTCCCGCCGCCTCGCCGAGGTGCGCAAATCCGGCGAGCTTGACTTCCTCAGGCCGGATGGCAAAAGCCAGGTCACGGTCGCGTATGAGGACGGGAAAATCGTCTCCTGCCCGGCCATCGTGGTCTCCACGCAGCACACAGATGTCATCTCCACAGAGGCCCTGCGGGAGGCGGTCGTGGAAACCGTCATTAAGAAAGTCATCCCCGCCGCATATATCACGGCGGACACAAAAATATTCGTAAACCCCACCGGCCGTTTCGTCACGGGCGGCCCAGTGGGCGACACGGGTCTCACCGGGCGCAAAATCATCGTGGACACCTACGGCGGATACGCCAGCCACGGCGGCGGCGCCTTCTCCGGCAAGGACCCAACGAAGGTGGACCGCAGCGGCGCGTATATGGCCCGCTATGTGGCGAAAAATATTGTTGCGGCCGGCCTTGCCAAGGCGTGCCAGATTGAATTGGCCTACGCCATCGGCGTGGCGCAGCCCGTTTCCATCCTTGTGGACACCCGCGGAACGGGCAATGTCCCCGACGAAAAAATCGAGGCCATTATTCGCAAACTTTTTGACTTCAGGCCCTCGAAAATCATCTCTAAACTCAATCTCTTAGAGCCCATATACCGTCAGGTGGCCGCTTACGGCCATTTCGGCCGTCCCGACCTCGATCTGCCCTGGGAGCGGCTGGACATGGTGGACGCCATCCGTGACCTTGCTTAACCCATAACACCAACCGATATCGCCTCAGGCACAACCTCTAACCGATAGGATGAACAGGATGCACGACAAATCTCGCCGCCGGCGCCCCATTGAGCGCCATGTTGACCCTTACCGCGGCAAAAAAAGCGAACATTTTGAAGCAGATAATGACGACGCACTGCGCCCCGGCACAATTGTGGGGCGCAACGCCGTCACCGAGGCGTTGCGCGCAGGACGCGCGTTGGACAAGGTCTATATTGCGAAAGGGGAGACGGACCCCGCACTCGGGCATATTGCGTCAAAGGCCCGGGAGGCGGGGACAGTTGTGGTGCAGGCCGACCGGCGCAAGCTGGACTTTTTAAGCGGCAATCAGGTGCATCAGGGCGTGGTGGCCGTGGAATCGGCGGCCACTTACGTGACGATTGACGACATTTTGAATATCGCCCGGGAGCGCGGCGAAGCGCCCCTTATCGTGGTGTGCGACGAGATATCAGACCCCCACAACCTCGGCGCCATTATCCGCAGCGCTGAGTGCGCCGGCGCCCACGGGGTTATCATCCCGAAGCGCCGCAGTGCCGGTGTCACGGCGATTGTGTCGAAAACGTCGGCAGGGGCGTCGGCCCATACAGCCATCGCTCGGGTGGCGAACATCACGCAGGCGCTCCGGGAACTTCAGAAAGCCGGCGTCTGGACGTACGCTGCCGACGCCGAAGGCGGCACAGGCCTCTGGGACACAGACTTAAAGGGCGCATGTGCGATTGTCATTGGTTCGGAAGGCGAGGGTCTCTCCCGCCTTGTGGCCGAGACGTGCGATTTTACCGTGTCGATCCCGATGAGGGGGCAGATTTCTTCGCTTAACGCGTCTGTCTCCGCGTCGCTTATCCTGTATGAAGCGCTGCGCCAGCGCTTGGGTCATTCGTCATGACGGCGCGACTTTGCGTGATTCCGGAGGTGGCTTGATTTGGCTCGGAACAAATACACAAGCGACAGAATCGACGAGGAGATTTTCTCCGGTGAGGAGAGTTACCTCGTAGATGAAAATCTGCTGGAAGACACCCTCGATATCGAATCGCTGTCGCTTGAGTCCATTCTTGCCGAATACAAAGGTTCGGCGTACATAGACGGGGACAGGAAAACGCCCCCGGACATCCTCGATGAAAAAACAAAGCGTATCATTCTGGAGGAAACGGGACGCTTGGAGAAGACCCGTTCGGCGGAGCCTACCCCGGAACTGGAGCAGACCGCTTTCGCCCAAGAGGGTACCGCCGTTAAAATTTCCCAACCCGATACGACGGCCGACAGCGGTGTGATTCCCCTCCATTCAATCCGAAATGACTATATCGACTCAGATTTATGGGGAGACGGCACCCGCCCCTATACCGGCACGGTGACGGAAGAAACGCTCTACAGTGCCGGGGCCTTTGAAGATGAATATGAGCCGGAGGAGCCGGAGAAGAAAAGGCGCCGCGGCTTGTTCGGGCGCCTTCGCGGCGGTTACGAAGTGGAGACCGCGGCACTTGAGTACGACGATGAAGACGAATACGACGACTATGCGTATTACGAGGACGAGTTTGAAGACGAGGAAATCGAAGTGCCCGTCCTCGAAGAGGAAATCTTCGAGGAACCGGATTTCAAAGTCGCCACGCGCCGTTTTGCCGCCCTGTGTAACGCCTATTCCGTCAGGTTCTTTTTCAGCTTCCTCGTCTCCGCCGTCATGGTCATCGTAACGCTGGTCTACAACGGCAAAAACCCCTTAGACGAGCGCAGCACCTTCATCGCGACGGGGATACTCCTCATCCTGCTTCTCCTGTCGATGATAATTGGCATCGATCAGATGATTTACGGCATTGTGCGCCTGTTCCGCAAACAGGCCGGGTACGAGACCCTCAACTTCTTTGCCTGCCTTGCCGCCGCCGCGGCGGCGGCCTACGCCTTGATTACGAAAAACTTCTCCACCGGTCTGCCGTACTGCGCCGCCGCGTCCATGACCATCACGGCGGGCCTCTGGGGCGAAAAAATCCATTACCGCGCCTTCACCGAGACAATGAAAACGGCCACCAGCGCCTCCATCCCCGGCGGCGTCGTCACCGAAGTTGCCGATGAAATCAACCGAATCGTCACCCGCAAGGTCCCCAGCCGGACGGGGGGATTCTATAACCGCCTCGTGACGGAAGACATCGCCGAACGTACATACAAAGTGGCGGCGCCCATGCTCGTGGCCGTCTCTGTGGTGCTGGCTCTTTATGCCGGCATCGCCAAGCAGCGCTACAGCGACATCCCGTTTTACCTAGCGGCGCTTCTGACTGCGGCGACTCCGCTTTCCGCTTCGGCGGCCTTTGCGCTTCCGTTTTTTTCCACAGCACGCCGTCTGCGCAAAGCCGGTGCGGCCGTGGCCGGATGGGGCGGGGCGGAGGACCTTTTCACCTCCGACGGCACCAGCGTCACGGACGACGACCTCTTCCCGCCGGAGAATATCTCCGTCAGCGGCGTGCGGGTGTTTGACAACGTCTCGCCGGAGCGGGCGGTGCGCTATACCGCCAGCATGATTGCCGCTTCGGGTTCGGGGCTTGCCCGCCTGTTTACGAAACTGGCCTCCAAGCAGGGCTCCACCCTCATGAAGGTGGACGATTTCACCTGCTACGAAGGGGGTATCGGCGGAACAATCCGCGGTGACCGTGTATTTACCGGCAATGCCGCCTTCATGAAGCTCATGGGGATTCGCATCCCGCCGAACTTAAACCTCAAAAACGCCGCCTTTACGGCCATCAACAAACGGCTCATCGCCGTGTTTATCCTCGAATACGTGCCGGTGAAATCCGTTCAGTACGCCCTTGTGGCGCTCCTGCGCCATCGTGTGCGGCTGTTCTTTGCCGTACGGGATTTCGGAATTATGCCGGTTATGCTGGAACAGAAGTACAAGATTTCCGTGGACGACGTGGAGTATCTGCCGATTCGCAGCTCTTACGAACTGTCCGACATCGAGCGCATGCAGACGGGCCGCGTGGCGGCGCTTTTAGCGCGGGAGGGGCTTTTGCCCTTTGCCGAGTCCGTCACCGGCGCCCGGCGTCTGCGTAATACGGCGAAGGCCACCACCGTTTTCTCCGTTTTCTCCGCCGTTGCGGGCATCGTTATCATGTTTATCATCAGCTGGATTGGCGGAGGAGCTGCCTCCGGCGCGGCAAATCTGATGCTTTACATGCTCTCGATGCTTGTTGCATTTCTGTTTATCGGCGGCTTTGCCAAGTATCAGGCGTAGCCTTTGTGCCAAATTGAATAAACATCTTGTTGTGCTAAGCGCTATCTTCGTGTATAATTACGTGGAAATAGGAAAACAGCGAGGAGTGTTTGACATTTATGGCTTATACAACTGATAAGATCCGGAACGTCGCGTTATTAGGTCACAGTGGTAGCGGAAAAACAAGTCTTGCGGAAAGCATTCTATATTCGACGGGCGCCATCGACCGTCAAGGTAAGATTCCTGACGGAAACACCGTGGGCGACTACGATCCCGAAGAAGTCAAGCGTCAGATTTCTATTTCCCTTGCGGCAATGTTTACCGAATACAAACAGCACAAAATCAACATCATCGACACACCGGGCTATTTCGATTTCGCCGGTGAAGTGGCGGAAGCGCTGCGGGTGGCGGACATCGGCGTGATCGTCTGCTCCGCGAAAGACGGTCTTACTGTCGGCTTGGAAAAAGCGTGGAAGAATCTTGGCGACCACGCTCTGTCCCGTGCTGTATATGTATCAAAAATTGATGAAGAAAACGGCAGCTTTGAAGCTGTTTATCATGCCCTGCGCGAAAAATACGGTACCCACGTTTGTCCTGTTGTCGCGCCTATTAAAAACTCCGGCGGACGGATTGACGGTATTGTCGATTTGATCCGCCGAAAAGCGTTTAAAGCTGAAAACGGGAAACGCGTTGAAATCCCCGTTCCGGAAAGTATGGCCGAAGAACTTCAGACATACTACCTTAACATCAACGAGAGCGTCGCCGAGTCCAGCGAAGAACTGATGGACAAATACTTCTCCGGCGAAGAATTCACCGTGGAGGAAATCATCGAAGGCCTGCGCAGCGGCGTGCAGGATGGCTCCCTTGTCCCGGTTTTCGGCGGGTCCGCCGCCCTCAACCTCGGCACCCTGCCGCTTCTCGACACACTCATTGACCTCTTCCCGTCGCCGCTTAACAGGAAAGAGAAAACGGAAAGCGGGGAGACCGTTGACGTCGACCCCAACGCACCGGCGTGTGCTTTTGTCTATAAAACAATCAGCGACCAGTACGGTAAGTTCAGCCTGTTTAAGGTCGTGTCGGGCAAAGTGACGGCGGACATGATTCTCACCAACGCCCGCACAGGCAGCAACGAAAAGATGGGCCACATCTACAAAATGCAGGGCAAGAAGAGCATCGAAGTGAAGGAACTTGTCTGCGGCGACATCGGCGCCGTCTCGAAGCTCTCCGACACGAAAACAGGCGACACGCTCTGCGACGCAAAAAAAGTCTTTGCCTTAGAGGGCATCTCCTTCCCCGAGCCGTGCTACTCCATGGCCATTGCCCCGAAAACGAAGGGGCAGGAGGATAAAATCGCCGCAGGCCTTGCCCGCCTTGCCGACGAGGACATAACCTTCCGCTTTATCAACAACGTGGAGACGCGTCAGCTCGTCATCTCCGGCCTTGGCGATATCCAGCTTGACGTACTCTGCTCCAAGCTGAAGGAAAAATACGGCGTAGAAGTCGTCCTCTCGACGGCCCGGGTGGCTTACCGCGAGAAAATTCGCAAAAAGGTTCAGGTCAGAGGGCGCCACAAGAAGCAGTCGGGCGGCCACGGCCAGTACGGCGACGTCGTCATTATCTTTGAGCCCAGCGAGTCGGAGGACTTGGAATTTGCCGAGACGGTCTTCGGCGGCAGCGTCCCGAAGAACTTCTTCCCGGCTGTTGAAAAAGGACTGCGGGAGAGCATCGCAAAGGGCGTCTTAGCCGGTTATCCCATGGTGAATCTCAAGGCAACGCTCATCGACGGCTCCTATCACCCCGTGGACTCCTCGGAAATGGCCTTTAAGATTGCGGCACAGCTGGCGTATAAAGAGGGCATCCCGCAGGCGAGCCCCGTTATCTTAGAGCCCATCGGCTATCTCACCGTCACGGTTCCGGACACCAACACCGGCGATATCATGTCCGACCTGTCCAAGCGGCGCGGCAGCCCCATGGGCATGAGCCTCGACAGTGACGGCATGCAGGTCATCGAAGCGGAAGTCCCCATGGGCGAAATGGGCAGCTACGCCATCGACCTGCGCTCCATGACGCAAGGCCGCGGCTCCTTCACCCTTCGGTTCGAGCGTTACGAGGAAGCGCCGGCCAACGTCCAGCAGAAGATTATCGAAGAAGCAAAAACCCTGATGGAAGAATAAAATACGCGTTACATTTAAGGCGGATAAGTGCATGCACTTATCCGCCTTATTGCGTTTCCATGAAGAAACTGGTGTAAACTGCAAAAAAATGTGCTAGGATAAAAATGCAAGTGTTCAAAAAGGCGGTGAATGCCCTGCAGTTTCAAACAGTCTTTGAGCGCTATGCGGCGTTCATCGGGGACGAGAGCGCCGTATTAGGTGCGTATTCCGCCCTTGTGCGCTTTATATTGCCCGTCATTGCGGCGGTGATTTTAATCCGGTGCCTTAAGTCCATGGGCACAGGGGAGCGTGCCTTTGAATGTTGGGGGTACTTGAGTCTGCCCAACGGTGTCCGCGTGCCCCTTCACCACTGGGAGAACACCATCGGCCGCTCTAAAAGCGCGGACGTGTATCTGGAATATCCCACCCTTTCCCGAAGCCACGCGGCCGTCATACGGGACGATACAGGTGCGTGGTTCCTTTTCGATTTGCGTTCAAAGGGCGGCGTGCTGGTAAACGGCAGGAAAGTAGAAGGCAGCCGCCGGATAAAAAACGGCGACATCCTCAACCTCGGGGGGGTGGAGCTGGCGTTTATCGCCGTAACCCCCAATGAGGCGAAGGAGGAAGGGGAGGAGATTGCGCCCCTTGTGCCTTACCCGTTGCGCACGTGGGTGACGCTTCTTTTTCTCACGCTTTTTCAGGCTCTATTAGGCTTTCAGCTCTGCATCGCGGCGGGCAAGGCGCTGGATTTGGGCGTGGTGCTTTCCTTTCTGGCGCTCATTGCGATGACATGGCTCAGTTACCTTGCCATGCGTCTTTTACGCCGGAGGGCCTTTGAGGTGGAGACTATCGCGCTCTTTCTCTCCACCCTCGGCGCGGCGATTACGGCGACCTCCGTCCCATCTGACTCTCTGCGGCAGACGGGGCTTCTTGCTGCGGGCATCTTTCTGTACTTCCTGCTGGGCTGGTTCCTGCGGGACCTCGGCCGCGCCGTCCGATTGCGGCGCGTGGTGGCGGCGGGCGGGCTCCTTCTTCTCATGGTGAACATACTCGCCGGAACAGAGCTGTTCGGCGCGAAAAACTGGCTCTCCATTGGCAGGATCTCCTTTCAGCCCTCGGAATTTGTGAAAATCGCCTTCGTTTTCGCTGGTGCGGCCACCATGGACCGCCTCTTTGCCCGGCGCAATCTCTATCTCTTTGTGGCTTTCGCGGCCGTCTGCGTGGGGGCGCTGGCTCTCATGGGGGATTTCGGCACGGCCCTCGTCTTCTTTGTGGCGTACCTCGTCATCGCCTTCATTCGCTCTGGGGACATTACGGCGGTGGCCCTCAGCGTCGGCGCCGCCGCGGCCGCCGGGTTTCTGGCCATTTCCATTAAGCCTCACATCGCCAATCGCTTTGCCACGTGGCGGCACGCGTGGGACACGCCCTTCGGGGCGGGATATCAGCAGACGCGGGCAATGTCTGCCGCGGCGTCAGGCGGGCTCTTTGGCCTCGGTGCGGGAGAAGGGTGGCTGAAGAACGTCTTTGCCGCCAATACGGACCTTGTTTTTGCCATGCTCTGCGAGGAACTGGGGTTTTTCATGGCGGCTCTGGCGGTTTTTGCCTTGCTTCTTTTTGTATTTTACACGGTGCATTACTCCTCCTCGGCGCGCAGCTCCTTTTACGTCATTGCGGCCAGCGCCACCTGCGCCATTTTCCTCGCCCAAATGCTCCTCAACACCTCCGGGAGCGTGGATCTTCTGCCCTTTACGGGGGTGACGTTCCCCTTCGTCTCCCGGGGCGGCTCCAGCCTGATTGCCTCATGGGGCCTTCTCGCCTTTATCAAATGCTGTGACACCCGAAAAAACGCCAGCTTCGCCCTGCGGGCGCAAAAGCAGTATCTGAAGAAGGAAACCAGCAGGCGCACCCGCAAGGAGGACATCGACGTGGCCCTCTCCCACTGGGGCGATGAGGAGATTTTTGAAACAGACGACGACTTCGAGGACACACTCGATTTTGACCTGGAATATGACGACGACCTTTCGGAGGAATAATCCCTCCAATAAAAAGGAGAAACAGCGGATATGAAGAAAGTGAGCCGGCGTTCGGCAGCCCTTTTCATCCTTGTGGGAGCCATTGTGCTCTGCCTGCTCGTCTTTTTCACACAGCTTGCCGTAAAAGGGGAGCGGTGGGCGATGTTCGCCGCAAACGGCAACATCTATAAAGACGGCGTTCTGCAAAGCGGCACATTGCTGGACCGGAGCGGCGAAGTCCTCAACGAGCCGGCAAAAGAGGGCGGGCGTCTGTACAGTGACAGCGCGGAGATTCGCACCGCCACCCTCCACGCCGTGGGGGACGCACAGGGCAACGTCGGCACCGGCGCGCTGACGGCGTACGCTGCGAAACTGACGGGATACACCCTTTTCTCAGGCGTCTACCTGCAGACAGGGGAGAAGGTGTACCTCTCCATCGACGCGGAGCTCAACCGCGTCGCCTATAAAGCCCTTGGAGGGCGAAAGGGCGCCGTGGCCGTGGCGAACTACAAGACGGGGGAGATTCTCTGCATGGTGTCCGCCCCGTCCTTTGACCCGCTAAACGTTCCCGACCTCACTAAAGAAAAATACGAAGGGGCGTATATTAACCGCGTCCTCTCCAGCGCCTACACCCCCGGCTCCGTCTTTAAGCTGGTGACCCTCGCTGCGGCCATCGAAAACGTCCCCGACCTGTTCGAGCGAACCTTTGAGTGCAGCGGTGGTATGACAATCGGGGCAGATTACGTCAAATGCACAGGGCGGCACGGTACCATCACCATCGAAGATGCGCTGGCCGTCTCCTGTAATAGCGCCTTTGCCGCGCTATCACTTGAACTGGGCGCAGATACCCTCTCGCGCTACGCCGGCGAACTTGGCCTTACGGAGAGCATCGAAATCGATACCCTTCAAACGGCGGCGGGCCAGTTTGAAAAGGCGGAGGCCGGGAGCGCGGACCTCGCTTGGGCCGGCATCGGGCAATATCGGGACACGGTGTGCCCCGCCGCCATGCTCCGGTTCGTCTCCGCCATCGCCAACGAGGGAAAAGCGGCTAATCTAACGCTGCTTCGCCGCGGAGGGATTCGAACCCTCCTTCCGACGTCCGACAAACGCATTTTAAGTGCCGACACGGCGGAAAAGATGTCCGTTCTTCTCAGCTACAACGTCTATAAATCTTACGGCGAGAGCAATTTTCCCGGCCTTGAGCTATACGCCAAAACGGGTACGGCGGAAGTGGGCGGCGGTAAACAGCCCCACGCGTGGTTTGTGGGCTATATAACGAACGAGGACTGCCCCTTTGCCTTCGTCGTAGTGGTGGAAAACGGCGGCTCCGGCCGCGCGGCGGCAGGCGGCGTGGCCAATACGGTGCTGCAGGAAGCCGTAAAGCGTTTCGGCAAGGAGTAAGCGCACCTCTATTGGGGGGCTTCGGGTAAGTTGCACAGGCCTCATCGCAGAAGTTGCGGTGACTTCTATAGTAAGGGCAACTCTCTAGGGAAGCTCACCCGCAGGAGCTTAATGTTCAGAGCATTTTGGCAAAACAAAAGCCCCCGAACGAATGAACCGCCCCAAGGTTAGTGGACATGAACAAAAAGCACCCCTGGTGTTAGGCAAAGAGGGTTAAGTAGAAAACTGGCATCGCAATTCCAGCGGTGTCAGTTTTGTTTTGGTCTGAATGCGCTGGT
>DUPW01000067.1 GCA_012838125.1 Papillibacter sp. | reverse complement strand
GGTAAAGTGGAGGAAGCGCCCGCCGCTCCCGCTGCGGAACAGCCCGCTGCCGAGCAGCAGCCCGCCGGCCGTGTCTGCGTCAACTGCAACCAGCCCCTCGAGGCAGACGCCGCCTTCTGTACATCCTGCGGAACAAAAGTCGAATAAGTTCGTCGCACCAAAGGGCGGAGGACATGATAATCCGTGTCTCCGCTCTTTTTTGTCTTTTGCCGACTTCTGCCGCGTATTAAGGTGAGCCATGAACAGAAACAAACTGCAAATATTTCTCAGACGGGCCCTCTCCGCCCTCCTTCTGGCACTTCTCATAGCCGCCACCACGGCCACGGTCTTAAACCGCATCGTGGTCATAAACAGCCGGGACTATATCCTCTCGGAAGAGGAGGCGCAGGGGCTTTCCGATATCGACTGCATCCTCGTCCTCGGCGCGGGCGTCTACGCAAACCGCTACCCCAGTATGATGCTGGAGGACAGGCTCCTGAAAGCCATCGAGCTGTACCGCCTCGGCGTGTCGGATAGGCTCCTCATGAGCGGCGATAACAGCAAGGTCCACTACAACGAAGTGCAGGTCATGAAAAACTACGCCGTGGAGGAAGGGGTCCCCTCCCCCGATATCTTCCGTGACCACGCCGGCTTTTCCACGTACGAGAGCATGTACCGCGCCCGGGACGTGTTTAGCGTGAGCCGCGTCGTCATCGTCACGCAAGACTATCACCTCTACCGCGCCGTATACAACGCCCGCGCCCTGGGGCTTGAGGCCTGGGGCGTTGCGTCCAATCAGCGCACGTACCGCGGGCAGAGCTACCGGGACGCCCGGGAGTTTATGGCCCGGGCGAAGGACTGGCTCTACTGCGTCCTCCAGCCGCAGCCCACCTTTTTAGGAGACGTCATCGACGTGCGTGGCAACGCCGACTTAACAAATTAACTGCCCTTGGAGGAAGGAAATGTCCGCTCACGATACGAATATTGTCCTCACGCAGACCACGGGGCGCATCACCGTCACGCTGCGGGCTGTTTTCATGGGCCCGGATTTGTGCGTCCTGATAACGGGCGGCGAAGCCCCCCACCTCGGCGCCATCTCCTGCACCTCGCCGGAGCATCCCGTGGAGACGGTCCGCTTTGTGTCCCACAAGGAATATCACGTCACCGAGATGTTCGCCGAGCACCTCCGCGCTGTTTTCGGCGGAAATGTGGCGGTATTGTGCGGAATTCACGTGGACAACATAACAAAAGAGGAAATTGATGAAACGCTCGCCCTCTGCCGCGGGCTGTTGTCATCTCTCTGCGCGCGGCTAAAGGAGGAGACAAGATGAAGCTCATCGTGGGCATTTCCGGCGCAACGGGCGCGGCGTACGGCGTCGGGCTCCTGCGCACGCTGAAAACCCTTGAGGTTGAAACGCACCTCATCATGAGCCGCTGGGGCGCCGAAACTCTCAAAACGGAAACGGGCCTGACGGAACAGGACATCGCCGCTACGGCATCCTGCGTGTACGACAACGATGACCTTGCCGCCCCCATTTCAAGCGGCTCCTTCCGCACCGACGGGATGATTGTCCTCCCCTGTAGCATGAAGACCCTCGCCGCCATCGCCTGCGGGTATGACGATTCCCTCATGGCCCGGGCCGCCGGCGTGATGCTCAAGGAGCGGCGGCGTCTTGTGCTGTGCCCGCGGGAAACGCCCCTTTCGGCCATCCACCTTGAAAATATGCTGAAGCTCGCCCGGCTGGGCGTCTCCATCGTGCCCCCCATGCCCGTGTTCTACAACGGCCCGCAGACGATAGACGACCTTGTAAACTCCCACATCATGAAGGTTCTCGACCAGTTTGGGCTGGACGCCGGTGCGGCAGGGCGCTGGTCGTAGGGAAACAGTCACCTCCCGCCGCGTGTTAACCGCGGCATTTTTTCTTGGAACACACCGAGCAGCCGCCGAAAAACTCGCCCAATGCGTGAAAACTCAGAGGTTATTCACACCCCGAAACTACCGAATACTCTCCGCCGCCGCGTTTTCATGCGGCGGCTTATTCGTGGAGCATATCCCTCAGCCGTATACCACCTCCGCCCCGCCGTGCAACGGAAAACACGGCGTTTTTTTCATGCCCGCACCTTTTTTTGATGTGCCCAAAAAGTAAAATTGACACGGAGTAATCGGGAGATATTCAGAGGAAATCGGCGTTTAAGGGAGTATGCCCCGTGGTAAATAGATTTTTCATGATTTTTGTGTTGACAGGCCCGCGAAGGTGTGTTATAAAAATAGAGCGCCCTTGGCGCTGTTTTTAACGTGCAAAAACGTCAAATCAATCTCAGTTATGGGGGATATAGATCATGTCTACGACTCTCGCAAAAAAGGATACCGTTTCCCGTAAATGGTATATCCTTGATGCAGCCGGCAAGCCGCTGGGCCGCACGGCTACAAAAGCCGCCAACATTCTGCGCGGCAAACATAAGCCGACGTATACGCCGAACGTCGACTGCGGCGATTTCGTCATCGTTATCAATGCCGATAAAGCCGTCCTCACGGGCAACAAGCTCACCCAGAAGTACTACCGCCGTCACAGCGGCTGGGTTGGCGGCCTGAAGGAAATCCAGTACAGACACCTCATGGAAAAGCGTCCGGAACTGGCCATGACCCTTGCCGTCAAGGGTATGCTGGCGAAGAACACCCTTGACCGCAACGCCCTCAAGCGCCTGCGCGTGTACAAGGGCACAGCCCACAAGCACACCGCCCAGAAGCCGGAAATGTGGACTCAGGAATAAGGGAGGAAGAACATAATGTATACAAGCAAAAAGCCTTACTTCTACGGAACGGGCAGAAGAAAGTCCTCCGTCGCCAGAGTTCATCTCTTTGAAAACGGCACCGGCTCCATCACCATCAACGGCCGGGATATGGACGAATATTTCGGTCTTGAGACCCTGAAGCTTATCGTCCGCCAGCCCTTTAACACCACGAACACCCTCGGCAAGTTCGACGTTGTTGCCAAGGTCACAGGCGGCGGCGTGACGGGTCAGGCCGGCGCCATCCGGCACGGTATCGCCCGCGCCCTGCTTCAGGCCGACGAGGCCACCTATCGGCCCATCCTCAAAGCCGCCGGCCTGCTCACCCGCGACCCGCGCATGAAGGAGCGCAAAAAGTACGGCCTCAAAGGCGCCCGTCGTGCCCCTCAGTTCAGCAAGAGATAGTCTCTACGATTTCGTCAAAAGAGCTGCAATTATGCAGCTCTTTTGTCTTTTGTGTTTGAGTATCAGGGCGCTTTTGCTTAATGCGGCTTTGAAGTTCTCGTCCGTTTGCTCAAACGAAAGCGGCAGGACGAGGGGAGTTTCACGAGAGATTCGCACCTTACAGCAAGCAAAGAGCTGCACTTTCGTGCAGCTCTTTTGTTTATCCAGATACAGTATTTCCGGCGCACTCTCGTTTTCCCCCCGACTTTCGCGCCGCTAAACGTATCGGCGGGCGGATGCTCACCGGCTCGCCCGGATGGTATGGGTGGCACCCCAGCTGCCGAGGACTTCCACGGCGGCAAATCCCGCCGCCTGCAGACTGCAGACACGCCGTCTCACGCTCCACGGTGAGGGGCGTGTCGTAGTGGTAGAACGCGCCCTCAGGGGCGCCCTGAGCGCTCCTCAGTCGAAGCAATTCCTTTTGATGAAAGGCTTCTTCCTCGCCGGTGAGGGCGAAATAATCAGTGAGGATAAAGTACCCGCCGGGCTTTAGAGCCTTACGCAGTTTTGTATAAAGGGGAATCTTCTCCTCCCCCGTAAAGTGGTGGAGAGACTCCACCGAGACCGCCGCGTCAAAGACCTTCTCTCCGAAGGGAACGTCAAAGTAGGACCCTAAAACAAGGGTTATCTCCTTGCCGGGGAATTTCTCCTCCAGCCGCCTGAGCATACCGGGGGCAAGGTCAATTCCCGTCACCTTCGCCGCCGGGTTGAGGGGGAAGTAATACTCCAGCTCCAGCCCTGTGCCGCACCCTAAATCGAGAAGGCGGCATCCGGGCGTTGTTGGAAGCAGCTGTGCGGTAAAGGGGTATAACTCCTGCGCCGACTGGATGGCGGTGCGCATGTGGTCATCGTATATATCAAGGCGGCTGTCAAAAAACTCGCCCATTTTCTCCAGCATTGTTTTCACCTGTATCCGTTTTCCCCCATTGTAGCATATCTTCACCTGTTTACACGGCCGCAGGCAAAGAAGCTGCACTAATAGTGCAGCTTCTTTATGCAAACACCCTTTCCAGCAGGGTGATGATATGGTTCATCGCCCCGCCCACAAACAGGGCCGTGGCCGTTGTGCCGGCGGAGATGGCCACAGCCGTTTTCGCGTTAAACTCCTTGGCGATAATCCCGAAAACGGACAGACACGGCAGATACAGCAGGGACACTACTGCGCCGATGTACATCTGCCGCGCCGTCAGCTGCAGCTCCAACAGCGGCGCCACGGACATTTCCCGCCGGATAATCCCCAAAATCAGCGACATAACTGCCCCTTCAGGAAGCCCCAGCCAGTCGGAGACGACGGGCCTGAAAACATGGCCCAGTCCCTCAAGAAGCCCCGTCTCCGATAAAACCGCCGCGATGAACACCGCGATGAGCATAGGCCCCTCCGCCTCCACCAGAAACTGCCTGATGCGAACCCACAGCTTCTTAAAATACGACTTTGGCTCCGGTATCAAAAGGCTCGGCACCTCTAAGATAAGCGGCTCCACCTTCCCCTTAATCACCTTTCCCAGAACCGCCGCCACGCAGACGAAGACGGCCGCCCCCGTGGCTACCGTGGCCACCGAGAGCCACGCGGAATATTCCGTCAGGAGTGTGAGCAGAGCGCCGGTCTGGGAGGTACAGGGAATGGCAAAGCAAATCATGGCGGTGACCATGAGCCGCTCCTTTTTCGTGGTGGCCGCCCGGGTGGCAATAATCGCCGGAACGGCGCAGCCGAAGCCGAGGAACAGCTGAATAAGGCTCCCGCCCTGAACGCCCAGCTTTCGCATCACCCCGTCAAACAGCACCGCAAGCCGCGGCAGCACGCCGCTGTCCTCCAGAAACGCAAACTGCACCTGAAACAGCAGAACGTATGGCATCACGAGGGCCACAATCCACTCAAACCCGATGCGAAAAACACCTCTGTCTCCAATGAGGATATTCTCTAAGAGCGGATGGAGGCGAAGGGGCACAATCAGTCCCTCAAACAGCGGCACGATTACGCCGTCAACAAGGGGCAAAAGCAGCTTCGACCGCAAAAGCTCCCCGCCCCCCGCCACAAATCCTAAGCTGGCCGCTAATATAAGCAGCGCAAGGGGCAAACCCGGCCAAGGATGCAGCATCGCCTCCCCAAGACGGTCTAAGAAATTCGGCCGCCTGTCTATCCGCTCCGTCGCCTTTTCCGCTATCGTCCGCGCCCGCGCCCAAAGCTCCGCCTGCGCTCCAATACCCCCCTCAATGCGCGAAAAATAGGAGGCCACATAGCGCTTCTTTTCCAACAGATTCTCCAGCGCCCGCCGCAAGGGCTCTATCCCTTGCCCCTTGATGGCCACGGTGGGAAACACCGGCGCATGAAGCTCCCGCTCCAAAGCGGCGGGGCTGACCTTTAGCCCTTTCCTCTCCGCCACATCCGTTAAATTCAGCGCAAAGAGGACTGGCACCTGATACGCCATCACTCCCAGCGCCAGTTTCACGCTCCCCTCAAGATCCGCTGCGTTCAGCACAAAAAGCACCGCATCGGGCCCTGCGCGCAGAAAGGACACCGCCACCTCCTCCGCGGGAGAGGTGGCCGCGAGTGAATATGTACCGGGGACGTCGATGAGGGTGTAGGGTATCTCCCCCGCCCTGTAGGTGCCCTCCATGAATGACACCGTCGTGCCTGTGTAGTTGGAGCTGATGACGTGGACGTTCGTAAGTTGGGAGAAGAACACGCTCTTTCCCACGTTCGGCGGGCCCATGAGGAGGATTTTCCGCTCCTTTGCAAGAACACTCCCCCCCTGCTTTGCGGCCTGTCCCATCTACGCCTCCTCCTTTACAACAATCGCCCGCGCCACATCCTTGCCGAGGGCAATCTCCCGCGTGGCTATCAGAATAAGGGCGGGTCCTCCCAGCCTGTACCGCTTTTTCTTAAAAACAACCGCTCCCGGAAAGATGCCGAGACTTGTCAGAATTTTCACATCCGGCACGCTCACCACCCTGTATCGGCGCCCCTCCGGCGCGGCGTATAAGTCCCGCCCTGCCATGAAGTCACTCCCCTTCAGTCACGCTGAAGCCGCTACAATCTACTTCTCAACGTAAAACAGCCCGCCCCTGCCCCACAGCTTGACCGGCTTGCCTTATAAGTCTATCCTAACACACCCCTTTGTCGTTTCCTTTCCAATCGTGCCGAGGGCTTACCGCAATTTCCGGCGTACGGAGTGCGCAATCCGAAACGGCGTACTTTGCCATCGTACACTCCTCGCTTCCGGTGAGCGGTGCGTAGCAAGCATAAAACAGCCCATCATCACCGAATATGCCGCCCCATACCGGCGCACACGGCCCTTAACAAACGAAAACCGCCGCGGACCTTGCCACGGCGGTTTGCTTTATCGCAAAAGCGCGAATATTCAGGATTTTCAACGGTTTTTATCATCGTTGAATCTTAGTTCAATACAACAGCCTGCCCCTTTTCAAGGCTTTTCGGGACGTCAATCAGGCGCTGGTTCCGGCTGCCCCGCCACTTGATGTTCAGGCTTCGCTCCTCGAGCAGGAAGGGCCCGTCCACCAAAACGTCCACACACTCCAAAAACCGGCGGACGGCGGGCTCTTCCATCGCAAAAAGCTCCTCAAACGTCCAGCCGGAATACGCCCAGACGTTCAGGCCCGCCTCCTTCGCCGCCTGCGCAATCTCCGCGCACTCTTCCGGCTGGCTGAAGGGCTCGCCGCCGGAAAAGGTCACCCCGTCGGTAAGGGGATTGGAGAGCATGGTTTTAATCAGCTCCTGCGCCGAAACCTCTGTTCCCCCTTGAAAATCGTGGGTGTCGGGATTGTGGCAGCCGGGGCAGCGATGGGGGCAGCCCTGCGTGAAGATGGTAAAACGCAGGCCCGGCCCGTCCACGATGGAGTCTTGTATCTTTCCGGCAATGCGCATGGAAGTCACTCCTGTATCAAAGAGGCGGAGAATCCTCCGCCTCAATGTTGAATTCTAGTTCAAACCATGTTTGATGCGGTCGGTGAGTTCCGCCCGCTTTGCGTTGTTAAAGCGTTCCACGGTTCCCACGAGATACCCTGTAATCCGGCGAATCCGCTCGAAGGAGATTGACTCCTCCCCTTCGTGGCGGCCGCAGTGGGGACATTCGTCTTTGATGATGCCCGTGTAGCCGCAGATTGGGTCGCGGTCGATGGGGTGGTTAATGGAGCCGTAGCCGATGCCGCACTGGTGCATGTAGCGGATAACTTTCTCAAAGGCCTCCAGGTTGTCCATCGGGTCGCCGTCCAGCTCAACGTAGCTGATATGGCCCGCATTCGTCAGGGCGTGGTAGGGCGCCTCCAGCTGGATTTTTTCAAAGGCGGAGAGGGGGAAGTACACGGGGATGTGGAAGCTGTTGGTGTAGTAATCCCGTTCGGTGACGCCGGGGATAGCGCCGAATTTCTTCCGGTCGATTTTTACGAACCGGCCCGAAAGTCCCTCCGCCGGCGTGGCCAGCAGGGTGAAGTTGAGGTTGCGCTTCTGGCTTTCGGCGTCGCAGCGGGCGCGCATGTGGCTGATGATTTCAAGGCCGAGGTTCTGGGCACGCTCGCTCTGGCCGTGGTGCTCGCCGATGAGGGCCACGAGGGTTTCCGCCAGGCCGATAAAGCCGATGGACAAGGTGCCGTGGCGCAGCACTTCCCGGACTTCGTCGTTCCACGAAAGCTTGTCGCTGTCAACCCAGACGCCCTGACCCATGAGGAACGGGAAGTTGTATACGTGCTTGCGGCACTGAATTTCAAACCGTTCCATCAGCTGCTCGATAACGAGGGACATCTTGGCGTCGAGGTCCTCGAAGAAGCGGCTGATGTCTCCCTTGGCGCGGATGGCAAGGCGCGGCAGGTTGATGGAGGTGAAGGAGAGGTTGCCGCGGCCGTTTGAAATCTCCCGGTCCGGGTCGTAAACGTTGCCGATAACGCGGGTGCGGCAGCCCATGTAGGCAATTTCCGTCTCTCGCTGTCCGGGCTTGTAGTACCGGATATTAAAGGGCGCATCCTGGAAGGAAAAGTTCGGGAACAGGCGCTTTGCCGAGCAGCGGCAGGCCAGCTGGAATAAATCGTAATTTGGCTCTCCGGGATTGAGGTTGATGCCCTCTTTTACGCGGAAGACCTGAATGGGGAAAATGGGTGTCTCGCCGTTTCCGAGTCCCGCCTCAGTGGCGAGAAGGACGTTTTTCATCACCATGCGCCCTTCGGGGGACGTGTCCATGCCGTAGTTGATGGTGGAGAAGGGCGTCTGGGCGCCGGCCCGGGAGTGCATGGTGTTGAGGTTGTGGATGAAGGCCTCCATGGCCTGATAGGCGGCCCGGTCCGTCTCCTTATAGGCAAAATGTTTGGCCAGCTCCTGCGCCTTTTTCATGTCCTCCTCGGCGCCGTAGCGCTCCGTGAGGTAGGGCAGTTCCGCGGCGAGGTACTCCGCGTTGTTCTCCAGCGTGGGGTGCAAACCCGTTTTGGTGCGGATTTCGTCGATAATGGCGCGGATTTCGTTCTCGATGTCCTCCCGCCCCGTCTGGAGCATGATGGCCTTGGCGAGGTTCTGGCGATACAGGCGGATGTACGTTTTCGCGATGCCTTCCGCCATGCCGTAGTCGAAGTTCACGATGCTCTGGCCGCCGTGCTGATCGTTCTGGTTAGACTGGATGGCGATGCAGGCCAGTGCCGCGTAAGAGAGGATGTCGTTGGGCTCCCGGAGGGTGCCGTGGCCCGTGGAAAAGCCGTTTCGGAACAGCTTGATGATATCAATCTGGGTGCAGGTGGTGGTCAGTGCGTAGAAATCCAGATCGTGGATGTGGATGTCGCCCTCCTGATGGGCCTTGGCGTGGTCCGGATTGAGGACGAACATATTGTAAAACTGCTTGGCGCCCTCAGCCCCGTACTTGAGCATCACGCCCATGGCGGTGTCGCCGTCGATATTGGCGTTTTCGCGCTTGACGTCACTGTCCCGGGCGTCGGCAAAGGTAATTTCCTCGTACGTCTGCATCAGGCGCGAGTTCATCTGGCGGCGGCGGCTGCGCTGGTCACGGTAGAGGATATAGGCCTTCGCCGTTGTCACGAAGCCGTTGTCCATCAGAACCTTTTCGACGATATCCTGAATGTGCTCCACGTCGGGGGTCTCAACGCCCTCCAGCTCTAAAATGGACTGCACCTCTCTGGCGAGGGCGGCCGCCGTCTCACCCTTGTCCGGCCTGTATGTGGCGTCGAAGGCCTTTCGGATTGCTTTTGCAATCTTATCCACGTCAAATGGCACCGTTCTGCCGTCTCGCTTTTTTATCTCTTTTATCGGCATTTCGCTCACCTCGTCTTATGTATAATAACGGGCTCAAACCACAATATATTGTATCTGCTTCCCGGTTATTTTCTATATATTACAATTTATAGTCCCCGGTGTCAAGGATATCCCTGTAAAACTTTCCTCTCTGTGTCCTTTTCGTGTATTCTGCCAAAGGGCGCGGCCGGCTTATGTTAAAAAAGCCGTTTCGTCATAAAAGGGTATGCACTCAGGCATAATTATTAAGTGATACGTCGGCATAATCGAAAGGGTGCAGCGGATGATTGACCGGGCTCGACTGAAAAAAACAGCAAAAGACAGCCTGCAGCTTCGGAAGTCAAGCGCCTACCTCGTTGCGGCTGTGTATGTGGGTTTTTTGGGCCTGACCGATGCCCTCATCTACGCCCTCACCGGTTACGATGCGCTCATCTCAAAGCTCGAGGAGGCTCTGTATGTCACGCCCGAACTGAGCTGGCCGGATGTCCTCGCCATGGCGGAGCCGATAGCGCCCCTTGCGCTGTTTTTCATCGCGGCCCTTCTCCTCTACCGCATCGCCTCCCACTTTTGCCTGAAAGGGTTCTGCTTAAGTCTCGCCCGGGGGGGAGATACCGGCCTGTCGACTTTTCTGGACGGGCTTGCCCTCTTTTTTAAGGTCCTCCTTTTGTATTTTTTAAGGCTCGTCCTCGTTTTCGCGGGCTTTTTCCTCTTTATCGTGCCGGGGGTTTATCTCTGGTACGGGTTCCGCCAGGCCGATTACATTCTGCTGGACAATCCACGCTGCGGTGTCCTGAGATGCCTGCGGCAGTCCCACCGCCTCATGCGGGGGCGGCGGCTGGAGCTTTTTTGGATGGATTTGTCCTTTCTCGGCTGGCGCGTCATCGACCTTGCGGTATTCTATCAGTTTTCCATGTGGCTGTTTTCCCTTTGGCTTGCGCCGTACAGCGGTGTCACCTACGCGGGGTTTTATCTGGAGCTGTGTGCCCTTAGCGCGCAGTAAGGCAGCCCGCATCTGCGCCGGAACTGATGCGGCTTTTGAGGCAGATTGGCGCGGCACCCCGCCGCTTACGCGGCGGGGTTTTGCCTTTTCCGTCCCGCCGCGTCTAGGTCCCGAAGCATCCACACACCCAAAAGAGCCGCAAACACAAAGAGCGTCGACGCGCCGAGAGAAAAGACAAAGCCCGCCTTCACGTACCGTAATAGCCCGTAGGTCATCACAGCCCCCGCCGCCTTGACGGCGCTGGAGAGCACATCCCGCACCCCTGTCACCCGGGCGGCAAAGTCGTACCCCGCCTCCTCCAGCAGGACCGTTCCAAAGAGCGTTGTGCATACAGAAGCGGCAAAGCCCTCCGCCGCGGCGCAAAGGAGAATCCCGGCGGCGCCGGACGTCACGGTGTATACGCTCCACACCCCTGCAACAACAGGGAGAAACAGCGCCGCCTTTGCAATCTGTCCCGTGCGGAAAAACTTCCGAAAGCGCATGAGAAACGCCATGGCCACAAGGTTCATCCCGTAGAGGACGGAGAGAATCAGCCCCCAAAAGGGCGTGGAGATTCTCAGCTCGTCAAAGGCATAGGCGTAAAAGGCGAGGTTGACGCACACCGTCCCGAAATCAAGGGCCGTGAGGGATAAAATGGCGAAGACGAGGCGGCGCCGGCGGAGAATATGTCGAAGGCCCGCCATAAGGCCCCCCGCC
>DUPW01000066.1 GCA_012838125.1 Papillibacter sp. | reverse complement strand
CTTCCACAACTTTCTGTTTAAATTCTGCCGTGTATCGTTTGTTCGGCACTCCTTTTGGCATAAAAACACCCCAATCGTTATTCAGTATACCATACTGTCTAACAATTGGGGTGCAGTTCATTTTCCGTGCCGGTTCTTTTTTTAGTATTTCCCGTCGTCATTTATGAAGGCGGGAGTATAGGCTGCTTCCATCTCCATGTGTTCGTCGTCCGTCAGCAGGATAATCTCCTGCGCCGGCAGGGCGCTGCCCTGAGCTGTGCGGACCTTGAAAGCGTGGGTTTGTTCCATGAGGCGTTCAGCCTGTGAGGTGAGCTCCTGACTGGCCGCGGCGCCCTCCTCGGCAATGGCGGCGGTGTTCTGAACCACTTGAGACACTTGCGCGATGGCTATGTTGATTTGCTCCACACCCCTCGCCTGCTGCTGGCTCGTCGTGGCGATGCCGTTGAGAAGTGAAATGGCCCTGTCAATCTGGTCGGAAATTTTGGCGAGGGCCTCTGCGGTGCCCCGGGCAATTGACATGCCCGCCTGAACCTTACTGATAGACCGCTCAATCAGCTCCGTCGTCTCTTGCACCGCCTGCGCGGAGCGACCGGCAAGGGAGCGCACCTCGTCGGCCACCACGGCGAAGCCCTTGCCGTGTTGTCCCGCCCGCGCCGCTTCAACGGCGGCGTTAAGGGCGAGGATGTTCGTCTGGAAGGCGATATCGTCGATAACCTTGATAATCCGTTCGATGCTGGTAGATGCTGTGTTGATTTCCTCCATGGCGCTGAGCATTTCGCTCATCCGCGCATCGCCTGCATCGGCATCAGCCCGGATATCCAGAGCGAGGGAGCTCAGCTGCATGGCGTCCTGCGCGTTCATATTGGAGCTTGTGGTTATCTCTTCAAGGGAGGCAGAAAGCTCCTCAATGGAACTGGCCTGCTCCGTGGCGCCCTGGGATAAGGTCATGCTCGAGTCAGAGACGAGCCGTGCCCCGCTTGAAACCTGTTCCGCCGCTGCGATAATAGATGCGGTGAGATCGTGGAACGTGGACACGAGATGCGCTAAGGCCTTGCCGAGAATATCCTCCTCGGAACGGACCGAAACGGACGTGGTCAGGTCCCCCTCCGCGATGGTTTGGGCAGCCTGCGCCTGCTGGCGGACGGAGTCGATCATGGTATCAAAGGCCTGAGCGAGAATGCCAATTTCGTCCCGCTGGTTTTTGTAGCTTTCCATCATAGCGGCGTCGTCCTCAGACACGTGGAGGCTGCCGCTGGCAAGGTCCGAACCGATGCCGGCAAACATCCGGATGGCTTTGCCAATGTTCTTGGCAATGGTATTGGAAAGTCCCAGAGTGACGACCATGGCAATGGCGAACAAAGCAATATTAGCCGTAAAGGCCAAGACGCGCACCCGTTCTGCCTGTTGGTTATACTGATCGGAAAGCGAGTCGATATAGGTCATAAGACTTACAAAAGCATCGTTCGTTTCGGCCGCTTCAGTGTTGGCGGAGCGGGTTTTCGCAAGCATATCAAGCTCCGACGCGCCGTTTTGAACTGCGAACACCGCACCATCTACCTGGCTGATGTATTTTCCGTATATCGTTTTAAGCGCTTCGAAGTTCGCCGCATCCTGCTCGTCAACAATCATCGAGTCGTATTCCTCGAAGAATTGCTTAACAACTTTTTTGCCTTCTTCGATGTCTTTATAGTACTCGGTTTTGTCATACAAGCTGTTTATATAGATATCGCGCAGAGAGACTTGTATATCATTAAATGAGCCGTACGCGTTGTTAGCCATCACAAGCGCGCTTGTCTGCTGACTCAACTGTCTCTGGTTCTTCGCAAGAAGAAGAATAATGCCGAGGCTCACTACTGAAATAATCAAAATCGTGAAGGTCAATGCGATGTAGCCAAGCCTTATTTTGCGGTAAATGCTGATATTGCGGAAAAAATTTCTCATTTGGGCCATATTCCTCCTCAATGCGGAATCAAAATCTAACTCAATAGTTATATCGTTCCTTTTTACGTCTATATAACGGCTTTTATAAACTTCTGAGTTTTCGATAAGAATTCCTTTTATTAGCGCCGCCCTCTCGTGCATTATAAACAGCGAAATTTACGAAAATTGGCAGGGAAGTTTTATCCTTCCCTGCCATTTCAGTCCTTTAGCCGATTACGCTTATATTCTTGTATCCGACCGCCTTATGTTAAAGTACTCCTGAATATCATACCCGCCTGCCGCCCGGGCGTAGGCGCCCATGACGGTGAGGTGAATGTCGTCATCCCCGATTCCGAAGAAGAAGCCGGCGTCGTGCATCAGCTGGGGGTTGAAGACCATGGTGCCCTGATTGCCGTTGCAGGTGTCCTCCGTCCAGCTGAAAAGGTAAGCGTCCTCCCTGAGTTTTATGTACAGGCACGGCGAGCTCCACATAAAGCCGCCGGCGTAGTTGGGGAGCATAATCGTCCAGGAATAAGACTCCGGTGAGGAGTAGACGTGGATGGAGCTCATGACGTCGCTATAAATCCACGCGAAAGCCTTGCCCACAAGGTCTGTGGTAAAGCTGTGCCGGCGGACGCTGGGGGGCGTCACACCGCAGCCCTCTACAACGCCAAAGCGCGCCTTATGTCCCACTTCCCAGGCCTTGCGGCCGTTACCCACCTGCGCGTCAATGCACGTGCACAGGGCCGTGGACACGTCCACAGCGTGGGTGAGGTTGCGGAAGGGGTCGCTCCCCGTGACGATGTGGGAGAAGAAGAAAATATCCTTCGCCGGCTCAAAGGCGCGGTACTGCTCCTCCTGCCACGTATCGCTCCCCACGGGGCGGAACTTGAGGGTCTGCCCGTCGATAAACAGATACTCCCACGCGGGGCCGTCATCGTATTTAAGCGTCAGCGTTTTCCCCACGAGGGCCTCCGTCTCCTCCATCAAATTGAAGCTCGACATAATCGATTTGCCTTCAAAAAGCCGTAGTTTTTCAGCGATGAGGGCGTCCACCTCCGCTTTTGTCAGGTCTTTATGCAGAAAGCGCGGACGGTAGACCGGCCGCTCCCCTTTCCCCGGTTTGGGGCGGTTTGCGCTGCTGGGCGACAGCACAATCTCCGTGCCGTAATCGTCAAACGGCTCGAAGCTGCTGGAGTGTCCTGTGATTTCCCCCCTGCCCGAATACAGAACGTACTCGAGATTGTCGTTTTCATCAAACCCGAGGCGCACACCGATTTTTGCGATATTAAACAGGTCGATGACCTCAAGGGTGAACGTTCCCGAGTACTCGCACTCCACCCGGGAGTACAGGAAGTAAACGTCGTCGATGCGGATAAAGTCGGAGGGCGCGGTGACGGTCAGCCCGCCGTCAGGGGTACTCAGCTCAATCAATGAGGACCAGATAACGGAGGGGTAGAACGTCAGCGTCTCGTAGCCGGTGCTGTCTTTCCAATAAAAGCCCTTCCCTTCCACGCGGTTTGTGAGGGTGTGGCGCTTTTCAGGAGGACTTCCCCCTTCCCTTCGCACGTACCCGTACCGGATGTGGCGATACACTTCCCGAAGGTCGTGCTCAAACCCGCAAAACCACGTCTCAAAGGCCGTCACTAGCCCCGTGCGCATGTCCACCGCCACGTGGTAGGCGTATCGCGTTTTAGGAATCCGGTGGGAGATGAGAACAATCTCTCCCAGCTTCAGGGCGCCGTATTGGGCGTGAAGGGGCGCGCCGCCGTTTTCACTGAAGATGAGCGTGTCCGTCGATTCGAAGGCGTAGCTGAGGGTCAACCCGTCGTCAAAGACAATGTCCATGCCCGTCTGCGGGAGCACTTCAAATTCGACGTTTCCGCTTTTCGGACCGATGGGCGCCTGAGACAGTTTCTCGTCAATGGCTTCAGCCGTCAGCCGGGTAAAGGTTTTGAAAAACATACTTCGTCTCCTTTTCCTCGATTTTTTCGCGCGCGTTTACTCTTCCTTAATTTAACCTAACACATTTACCAGGAGTTTCCTATAGAAATAATTCATCAACTTGCCTGTCCCCTATTGTGATTTTTAACTACCCGTTCATTTATATATGAACGGGCAACGGCGGGCATGACACTTGTCCCCCGCTGGCGCTACCGTTTATGCATAAAGCGAAAAAGACCTCAAAACGAGGTCTTTTTCGCTTTATGTTGGGGTCGGTATGAACGACTAAGGTATCATTATTACCAGATAGCGTCACCAAACAGCTCGGGGTTTACCGGGGAGATGCCGGTGTATTCCTTGGCCTCCTCCTCCCCGGCGAGGACGGCCAGCGCCCCTCTGGCGAGGGCTTCCATCTCAAACTCGCCCGGCATGGCCACCACCGGCGCGATAAACCCGCAGGATTTCCGCACGCTCTCCACGAACTTCTCGTCGTAACTGACGCCGCCTGAAAGGACAATAGCCTGAACGTCTCCTTCCAGAACCGCGCTCATGGCGCCGATTTCCTTCTTAATCTGATGGAACATGGCGGCGAGGATCAGCTCGGCGTATTTGTCGCCCTTTGCGATGCGGGCGCGCACCTCGCGGACGTCATTTGTGCCCAGATAGTCCACAAGGCCGCCATTTTTCGTAATCTTGTTGTAGATTTCCTTCTCGGTGTACTTGCCCGAGAAGCACATACGCAGAAGACCGATGGCCGAGACGTCGCCGCTGCGGGTGGGTGAAAAGGGCCCGCTGCTGCCGAGGCAGTCGTTTGTATCAACCATGCGCCCTTTACGGTGTGCCGTGACGGACAGTCCCCCGCCTATGTGGCAGACGATGAGGTTAGTATCCTCGTACCGTTTGCCGATGGACTTTGCGTAGCGTTTGGCCACTTCCTTCTGGTTGAGGGCGTGGACGTTCTGCCGGCGGAGTATCTCCTTCATGCCCGATACCCGCGCCTCGTCAATCAGCTCGTCCACGCAGGGAGGATTGACGAAAAAGGAGGGTTTCCCGTACTGGTCCCCCAAATCGCGGGCCAGTTGCGAGCCGAGGATGCAGGGGTGCACCAGCCTGTAGCCAATGCGGGCGTGCTCGTAGGCCAGGTCGCTCACGCGGTAGGTTCCGCCCTCCAGGGCCTCCTGCCCGCCGCCGCGGCCCACGTAGGCGTCGATGGTCTCAAAGTCCACGCCGTGCTCCCTTAAAACCTCCTTGATTTTTTCAAGGCGGTAGGGCTTCTGGTCGGAGACTTCGGGAAACTGGTTCAGCTCCCCCGCGTCGTGCTCGATATTGACATTAAAGACAGCCATTTCGTTTTCAAACAGCGCCACTTTCGTGGATGTGGAGCCGGGATTGATAGCCAGAATTCGATACGTTTTCAAGCGACTAACCTTCCTTTTACATCTTGCCGATGACGGCGTTGAGCATGATGGACAGGTACTTATCCCGCGTGGGCATGGAACGGGATGTTACGACAATCGGCACCTTCGCGCCGATAATCGTACCGGCAAATTTCGCGCCACCCGTTCCGGAGAGCGCCTTGATGAGAATGTTGCCCGATACGATGTCCGGAACCACGAGGATGTCCGCGTCACCGGCTACGGGGCTGAGGTACCTTTTTATCTCAGCAGCGTCTTTCTGCATGGCAAGGTCGTAGGATATGGGCCCTTCCACGACACAGCGGGAAAATGCCCCCTCTTCCCACATCTTTTTCAGCTCCGCCGCTTCAATACTTTCTTTCATCTTGGGATTGACGTTTTCCACCGCGGCGAGGACGGCAACTTTCGGCTCCTCAATCCCCAGTTTATGAAACACCTTGACGGCGTTTTCGATGGCGTCCCGCTTCTGCTCCACCGTGGGGTACGTGAGCAGGGCGCCGTCCGTCATGGCGAACATCTTATGGTAGTACGGTGACTCAAAGAAGGAGATGTGTGAGAGGGTTTTGCTCTCCCGGATACCGTGCTCCCGGTTCACTACCGCCCTCATCATGACGCCCGTCTCGATGAGTCCTTTAATCAGGCAGTCGAGCCGCCCTTCCCGAACGAGGCGTGCCGCCTCCACGGCGCAGGCTTCCGGTTCCTCGATATCCACGATTTCAAAGTGAGCTGGGTCGTCCCCGGTATGCAGCAGGAGGCTTTCAATCTCGCTTCTTTTCCCAATGAGAACCGGCTCAACGAGGTTCTCCCGTGCGGCCAGCATGACGGCGTCGAGGGTGTGTTCATCCTGCGCGCAGACGACGCCGATGCGTTTTTTCTCTTTGAGGCCTTCCAGCCGTGCCTTAATTTCGTTGAATGTTTTCAGCATACTTCTCTCCGTCTCCTAGGCTTTTACGTGCCAGCCGCTCTTATTTTAACCTATACAGGTGCGGGCGGCAAGCAGCCTCATTAAAGGCTGCCTGCTTCCTTGTGTTTGCGAATTGCTTCCGTCAGTTTCGGAACGATGGCGTACACATCGCCGACGATTCCCACGTCCGCCACGTCGAAAATCGGGGCGTCCGTGTCTTTGTTGATGGCGACGATAAGCTCCGAGGACTCCATGCCCGCCAGGTGCTGAATGGCGCCAGAGATACCGCAGGCGATGTACAAATCCGGGCGGACGGTCTTACCCGTCTGACCAACCTGCCTGTCCTTCGGCTGCCACCCAGCGTCCACGCCGGCTCTGGAGGAGGCGATGTCGCCACCGAGGACGTCCGCCAGCTCCCGCAGCATCTCAAAGCCCTCGGGCTTTCCGAGCCCGCGTCCGCCGGAGACGAGAACTTTCGCCTCGGTGATGTCAGTCTTCTGCTTCGTCTCGCGGATAACCTCACGGATGGTGACGTTCATATCTTCCGGACCGAACTGCACGGCCACCTCCGTCACCACGCCGGCTCTCTCCGCCTTATCCAGTGCCTTCATCACGCCGGGGCGGACGGTGGCCATCTGGGGCCTGTGGTTTTCGCAGACAATGGTCGCCATGATGTTGCCGCCGAAAGCAGGGCGCGTCATCAGAAGAAGCTTAGACTCGGGGTCAATGTCCAGCTTCGTGCAGTCGGCGGTAAGGCCCGTGTGGACGCGGGCGGCAATGCGGGGCGCCAGGTCGCGGCCGATGGCCGTGGCGCCGTAGAGCATGATTTCAGGGTTGTATGTTTGAATCACATGGGTCATGGCCTTGGTGTAAGGCTCCGTGACGTATTCCGCCAGCATTTCGTGGTCCACCACGAGAACTTCGTCCGCCCCGTGGTCAATGAGAAGCTGCGCTTTCTCTTTAATGTTGTGTCCCAGCAAAACGGCAACAACCTTCTGACCCAGTGCATCGGCAAGTTCACGCCCTTTGCCAATCAGTTCGATTGAAACCTTGGCAATGTGACCGTCCCTCTGCTCGGCGAATATAAAGACATTTTTGCTCTCGCTCATATCCGTTTCTCCTTAAATAATACACTTTTGGGCCAGTGTGTCCATAATGACCTTCACGGCCTCCTCCGGCTCCACTTCATACTTCGTGCCGGCGCCCTTGGCTGTCTTCGTAAAGGACTTCTTCACGCGGGTGGGCGAGCCCTTCAGGCCGATGTTCGCCACGTCGATGTGGTCTTTGATATCCTCCAGCGTCATGACTTTAACGTCCTTCTCGCGGTACGCATCAAATACACCGGCAACGGACATATAGCGGGGCTTATTCATCTCGGAAAGGGTGGTCAGTAGGCAGGGCATTTTCACCTCGAGGATGTGGTACCGGTCCTCAAACTGCCGCCTCACGATGAGCTTGTCGCCCTCAACCTTGATGTCCTCCACGTAGCTCACCTGCGGGATGCCCAGCCGCTCGGCAAGCTGCGGGCCCACCTGGGCCGTGTCGCCGTCGATGGCCTGACGGCCGCAGATAACGATGTCGTACTCCATCTGCTTCAGGGCGCCGGAGAGAGTGGTGGATGTGGCCCATGTATCGGCGCCGCCGAAGGCCCTGTCGGAGAGTAAAACCGCCTCGTCACAGCCCATGGCGAGGGCTTCCCGCAGCGCCTTATCCGCCTGCGCAGGTCCCATGGAGACAACGGTCACGTGTGCGCCGTGGGTCTCCTTAAGATACAGAGCCGCTTCGATGCCGGCCTTGTCGTCCGGGTTGATGATGGAGGGGACACCGTCCCGAATCAGGGTGTTGGTCACCGGATCTAGCTTCACTTCCGTCGTATCCGGCACCTGTTTTATACAGACAATGATGTTCATTGAGCAAACTCCTTTTATGGATGTAGCCTATTTATTCTTAAATTGCGTGACCTTGCTTTTATTGACAAAAGCGTTCATAGCGTCTTTCTGGTCCTCCGTGGAGAAGCAGAGAGCAAAGGCCTGTGCCTCAAACTTCAGGCCCGACAGTGTGTCGCACTGCAGAGCGTTATTGATGGACGCCTTCGCCTGACGCACGGCGATTTGCGCGTTTGCCGCAATCGCTTTGGCGAGGGCCAAGGCCGTCTCCATCAGCGAATCGGCGGGAACGACGTCGCTCACCAGTCCGATTCTCTGCGCTTCGGCCGCATCAATGGTGCGGGCGGTGAAGATGAGCTCCTTTGCCTTCGCAGCCCCCACGATGCGGGAAAGCCGCACCGTTCCGCCGAAGCCGGGGAGGATGCCGAGGCCCACTTCGGGCTGCCCGAACTTGGCCCGGTCGCTGGCGATGCGGATGTCGCACGCACAGGCCAGTTCGCACCCGCCACCGAGGGCAAAGCCGTTCACCGCGGCGATGACGGGCTTTGTCAGGGTCTCCAGCTTATAGAACACGCCGTTTCCAAACTCACTGAAGGCCCGGGCCTGCTCCGGTACAAAGTCCTTCATCTGGGCGATGTCCGCACCGGCGACGAAGGCGCGCCCGGCGCCGGTAAGGAGAAGGACGTAAACGTCGTTATCCTGCTCCGCCTTCTCAAGGGCGGCCTCAAGCTCAGACAAAACGTCTAAATTCAGGGCGTTTAAGGCCTCGGGTCTGTTTATGGTGAGGATGGCGATATGGTCTTTGACTTCGTACAAGACGTTCATTTATATAACACCCCTTTATGGGCTATTTCACCTTCATCCAGCTTGAAATAACCATTTTCTGGACCTCCGAGGTGCCCTCGTAGATCTCCGTAATCTTCGCGTCCCGCATCATGCGCTCCACGGGGTATTCCCGGGTGTAGCCGTACCCGCCGAACAGCTGGACGGCACGCCGCGTGACGTCCGACGCAACCTCCGACGCAAAGAGCTTCGCCATGGCCGCATAGTGGCTGTACGGCTCCTTCTTGTCCTTGGCGCAGGCCGCCCGATAGACGAGAAGGCGCGCAGCGTCGGTATTTGTCTGCATGTCCGCCAGCTCAAACTGGGTGTTCTGGAACTGGGCAATGCGTCTGTTAAACTGCTTGCGCTCGCCGACGTATTTGACCGTCTCGTCGATGGCGCCCTGCGCAAGGCCCAATGCCTGCGCGGCGATGCCGATGCGGCCACCGTCAAGGGTTTTCATGGCGATTTTGAAGCCGTCGCCCTCGCCGCCGAGGCGGTTTTCAACGGGAACCTTGCAGTTTTCCATAATCAGCTCGCAGGTAGCCGAGCCGCGGATGCCCATCTTCTTTTCCTTTTTACCGATGGAGAAGCCCTCAAAGCCGGATTCCACGATAAAAGCCGTGCAGCCCCGGGTTCCCTTGGAGGGGTCCGTCATGGCAATGATGATGTAAGTGTCGGCCTCGCCGGCGTTTGTGATGAAAATTTTCGTGCCATTGAGAATATAATGGTCTCCGTTAAGCACTGCCCGCGTCTTCTGTCCGGCGGCGTCCGTACCGGCGCCCGGCTCAGTAAGGCCGAAGGCACCCAGCTTTTCGCCTTTGGCCAGCGGGATAAGGTACTTCTCCTTCTGCTCCGGTGTGCCGTGCTCATAAATCGGCGCGGCACAGAGGGATGTGTGGGCGGAGACGATAACGGCCGTTGTGCCGCAGACTTTAGCCAGTTCCTCTACGGCCATGGCGTAGGCGAGGTTATCTGCGCCGGCGCCGCCGTATTCCTTCGGGAAAGGAATGCCAAGAAAGCCGTACCGCGCCAGCTTCTCGACGGTCTCCCGCGGGAACCGCTCCTCCTCGTCAATTTCCTCTGCGAGCGGCTTCACTTCCTGCTCGGCAAACTCCCGGTACATATCCAGAAGCAGGGTATGTTCTCTAGAAAGCGAAAAATCCATTGTGTCCTCCTATAGGTTTATACAGCTTTTTGATTATCCGACTTGTTGTAGTCGAAGAAACCTTTACCTGTCTTACGGCCGAGAAGCCCCGCCGACACCATCTTTCTCAGAAGGGTGCAGGCTCTGTATTTGGAGTCGCGGGTATCTTCATACAGGGCGTCCATGATGTTCAGGCATACATCGAGACCGATGAGGTCGCCCAGCGCCAGGGGGCCCATGGGGTGGTTGGCACCCAGCCGCATGAGGTTGTCGATATCCTCCGCAGTTGCCACGCCTTCCTGCAGGCAGAAGATGGCCTCGTTAATCATGGGAACGAGCAGGCGGTTCACGACAAAGCCCGGCGCCTCGTTTACAAGAACAGGCGTCTTGCCGATGGCCTTCACGATTTCGAAAACCTTTTCCGTCGTCTCCTCCGTGGTGTGGGCGCCTTTGATGACTTCCACCAGCCCCATCACATGAACGGGGTTAAAGAAGTGCATACCGATGAACTTACACTGCCTCTTCGTCGCCGTGGCGATGGCCGTAATGGAGAGGGACGATGTGTTCGTGGCAAAGATTGTGTCCGGATTACAGATTTCGTCCAGTTCGGCAAGCACCTCTTTCTTGAGGCACAAATCCTCTGCAATCGCTTCGATGACAAGAGTGCAGTCCGCCGCGTCCGCCAGATCCTCGGTGTATGTAATCCGGGCCAGCGCCTCGTTCATTTCCTCTTCCGTCATTCTGCCTTTCTTAACAAGCTTACCAAAGCTCTTTTCAAAACCCGCCTGCAGTTTTTCTTTTCTCCCGCCGCCGAGGTTTCGGACGCGCAGCACCGTCTCAAATCCGTGCTGGGCAAATACCTGGGCCATTCCGGTCCCCATGATGCCTCCGCCGACAATAAAAATCTTATCCATAAACTTCACCTTTTCATTTTTTTGTGCTGACACCCCTTCGGGCCCATTTCCTTCGACGTCTTAAAGGAAACGCCCTGCACGCTGTCAACAATATAACGATTTATCTGGTATTATGATATAAGTTTGATAAATTTTTGTCAATCTCAAGGACAATGGTCCATCCAATAGTTCTAAAAATGAAAGAATTTTTACAAATATTCATTACGCTATACTCAACTTTGATTACGTATTATTCATTACTTGTACTTTTCATCCGTTTGCCTGCCCTCAACATTGTATGACTCCCCTCCCCTTCTTTTCCGGCGGGAGGAGACGCAAAATGGGCGCCACCAGTTAAGGCGGCGCCCATTTTTTCGTGGGTTTGACACACGGGAAAAAGGGGGGATGATAGGGCCTTTCGTCTATCGGCATGAAACTAATCTGCCCTTACAGTAAGTTTTCGGTACGGGAGATAAGATCATTCTGGCAGTCGCGGGTCAGCTCCACAAAGTAGGCGGAGTAGCCGGCGATGCGTACCACGAGGTTGCGGTATTCCTCCGGCGTCTCCTGCGCGGCCCGCAACGTCTCGGTTGCGACCACGTTAAACTGCGCCTCGGCGCCGCCGGCTGCCATGTACGCTTTGACCATGTCCCGCAGCTTGTGGATGCCGTCTTCGCGGCTTAAAACCGTAGGGTGCAGGCGTACGTTGAGGCACACACCGTCCATAAACTTTGAGTGGTCGTAGCAGAGGGAGGATGTGAACACGGCGGTGGGGCCGTTCGTGTCCCGCCCCTGCACGGGGGAGGCCGCATCGGCAATTGGCGTTCCGGCCAGCCGCCCGTCTGGGGTGGCCCACGCTGTGTAGCCCTGGCCCACGTGGTCGGCGGCGCCGTAGAGCCCGGCTTTGAAAATGCGTGTCCGGCTGGAGTAGCACTCCTTGCAGGCGTCGTAATAGGCGTTTATGACCCATTCCATCTGCTCGTCGGCGTAGGGGTCGGCGTTGCCGAAGTGGGGCACTTCGCTGATGATTCTCTGCCGGAGCACTTCGTACCCTTCCCAGTTTGCCATGACGGCGTCGTACAGCTCACGGGCGGAACAGAGTTTTTTGTCAAAGACCATGTACTTAATGGCCGTCAGGGAGTCGGCCACGGTGGCAAGGCCTGTGGCGGTGCCGCCGTAGGAGTTATATTTGGCGCCGCCCCACGTACAGTCTTTCCCCGACTCCATGCACCCTTCGATGGACAGGGAGAGCACGGGGTGGGGCGTGTGGTACTGGACGATGTACTCTAGGTAGTTGTTAAGGGACACCTGCGCCTTGAGGAAATACTTCGCAAGCTTCAGCCACGCCTCGCGGACTTCCTCAAAGGACTGCATCTCATAGAGATACCCCGTCCGGATGGAGCACTGCTCGCCGTTATAGGGGTTTTTGCCGTTATTGAGGGCTGTGGCTAAAACGGCGCTGTAGTGGATGGAGGCGTGGGGCGGGCAGACGCCGTTTGCCGCGGAGTAGTCGTTTCCGGAGCCGGTGATTTCCTGACAGCCGATAATGGCGTAGTCCCGGGCGTCCTCCAGCGTAAATCCCAGTTCCCGCATGATGCCGGGGATGATGACATCATCGTTTTGGAACAGAGGCAGGCCGCCCACTTTCGTGGAGGTGAGCAGCGCCAGATTCCACAGTTCGTTCGGCGTATTGCTGCTCACGCGCAGTGAAATCGTCGGGTCGTGCAGACTCAGGCGGGCAAGGCTCTCCAGCACCATGTAAGTGACGGGGTTAGATGCGTCCTCCCCCGTCTTCGGGTCGACGCCGCCGATGGTGGTGTGCAGATAGGTGTTGCCGATGCCGATGATGGCGGCCAGTTTTCCGTCGCCGGGGCCGCCGCTGTACATGGAGTTAATCTTCATGAAGAAGCAGTCCACAATCTCCTGCGCCTCGTCCATGGTGAGGCGGCCTTCCTCCAAATCACGTTTCAGATAAGGCCACGTGTACTGGTCAAAGCGCCCGAAGGAGCTGACGGCGTTGATGTAGCTTAAGCGCAGGATGTGCTGGTATGTAATCGCCGCCTGGCAGGCTTCCCGGAAGGTGCGGCAGGGATTTTCGGAAATCCAGTCAAGGCTGTCCGCCATGGATTCAAGCTCTGAGCGGCGTTTGGGGTCTATGCTCTCGGCGGCTTTTTCACGGCACTTTGCCCCGTATCGGCGCAGTAGGGTCGATGCCGCGTCACAGCAAATCACGACGGCGGTGTAGAACATCACCTTCGTAGCGTCGTCGCCCATGAGGTTGTTTACATGAGCGTCGAGCCAGTCCTGTGCCTGTTTGCGGATAGCGCCGTAGCCTAAGTCGATAATCTTCTTAAAGCCCGGCGTCAGGTGGCCGGAGGGCATCATGAGCACAGGCATCCCCTTTTTCGTGGCGGAGACTTCCATGCGGCAGAGCTCCTCATATCCCGGAGGGAGCCACGCCGAGGCAATGTCGTTATACGTCCTGCCCTGCCAGTAGGGTCGGATGGACTGAAGCTTTTCCAAATCCTCCGGCGCGATGCTCAGGCGCAGCTCTTCGTCGTCCGGGTTGTGGTAGAGCCCGTCTTCCCGCATCGTCCAGACGCCGGACTCCACAAGACGGGGCACAACGCCCACCCCTTCCCAGTCGGGGAAGACACTGCGGCCGCAGAAGTACTTGCTGCCGTTGCCTACAATCATCTCAAAATCTTCAACGCGTAGGGTCATCTCCTCGCATATCGCCTTAAGGACCTTCGCGCGGCGAATCATGGGAACGAGGTTTTCGTTCTCCTGAAAAACGCGGGTGGTTATCATCGCCGTTTCAGAGTCCGTCTGGATGACGCGGTCCCGAATCTTTTGATGCATCCGCGCCATGCGCTCCGTAACCAGCCTGAACTGATACATTTAAACAGTTCCTCCTTCGTTCCAGTGGATTCCTTCTCCATTATATACAATGTTATCAGCCTGACTGTTGATTGTAAAATGCAAAAATGTCATCAATTCATGATGACAAATCTGCTGCTCTCATCTATTAGTAAGTGTCATTACAGGAAAACGAAGCGGTACACCGGCTGAAAACCCGCTTATCCCCTTCTCCGGCACCCACACCGCCGACTTCGGAGCGGGTGCGTCTCAATCCGGCTTTGTTTTCCCCGCCATCCTCCGTCATGCCTTGTGCGGGCAAAAGAAAAAGAGGGTATTTATCACAATACCCTCTTTAATCGCAGTGTGTTTTGATTGTTTAGGTGCTTACTTTTTCTGCTCCATGATGGCCGCCTGCGCCGCCGCAAGGCGGGCAATCGGCACGCGGAAGGGGGAGCAGGAGACGTAATTGAGGCCGATGTTGTGGCAGAAGATAACGGAGGACGGGTCGCCGCCGTGCTCACCGCAGATGCCCAGCTTGATGTCCGTGCGGGTCTGCTTGCCGAGCCGTACCGCCATTTCCATGAGCCGGCCCACGCCAGTCTGGTCAACGCGGGCGAAGGGGTCGGACTCGAAAATCTTCTTGGAGTAGTAGGCGTCGAGGAACTTGGCTGCGTCGTCCCGGGAGAAGCCGAAGGTCATCTGAGTAAGGTCGTTGGTGCCGAAGGAGAAGAACTCCGCTTCACGGGCAATCTCGTCCGCCGTGAGGCAGGCGCGGGGGATTTCAATCATCGTACCCACGTAGTAGCGCAGAGAAACGCCCGATTCTTTAATGAGAGCGTCAGCCGTGTCGCAGACGACTTTCTTTACGAACTGAAGCTCCTTAACCTCACCAACAAGGGGAATCATAATCTCCGGCTCTATCTTCCATTCCGGATGGCGCTTCTGGACGTTGATGGCCGCCTTGATAACGGCGCGGGTCTGCATGACGGCAATTTCCGGATATGTAACAGCCAAACGACAGCCGCGGTGGCCCATCATGGGGTTAAACTCATGCAGGGAGTCAATCATCGCCTTAATCTGGCTCACGGTCTTGCCCTTCACTTCGGCCAGCTCCCTGATGTCATCCTCATCCGTGGGGACAAACTCGTGGAGCGGCGGGTCGAGGTAGCGGATGGTGACGGGCAGGCCCTCCATGGCCTCGTAGATGCCCTCAAAGTCGGACTGCTGGATGGGCTCGAGCTTCGCAAGAGCCTTTTCGCGTTCTTCAACCGTGTCGGAGAAAATCATTTCGCGGAATGCGGGGATGCGTGCTTCGTCAAAGAACATGTGCTCTGTGCGGCACAAGCCGATGCCTTCTGCGCCGAACTGGCGGGCCTGCTTGGCGTCCCGCGGCGTGTCGGCGTTTGTGCGCACTTTAAGCGTTCTGAATTTGTCAGCCCAGACCATGATGCGGCCGAACTCGCCGCTGATGGTGGCGTCGGTGGTGGCGATGGCTTCGCCGTATATGTAGCCGGTGGAACCGTCCAGGCTGATCCAGTCGCCTTCCTTAAAGACTCTTCCGCCCAGCTCAAAGGTCTTGTTCACCTCGTCCATCTTAATGGCGCCGCAGCCAGCTACACAGCAGGTGCCCATCCCGCGGGCGACCACCGCCGCATGGGACGTCATACCGCCGCGAACGGTGAGGATACCCTTCGCAGCCACCATGCCCTCGATGTCCTCGGGGGACGTCTCGTGGCGCACGAGGATGACCTTCTCGCCCCGGGCAGCCCACTCTTTGGCATCGTCGGCGGTGAAGACGACTTTGCCAGCGGCGGCACCGGGGGATGCGGCAAGGCCCTGCCCGATGGGGGTGGCCTTCTTCAGAGCGTTGGGGTCAAACTGCGGGTGGAGCAGCGAATCCAGCGCCTTCGGATCAATCATGGCGACGGCCTGCTTTTCATCGATAAGGCCTTCGTCCACAAGGTCGCAGGCGATTTTGAGGGCGGCTTTGGCCGTTCTCTTGCCGTTTCTCGTCTGGAGCATGAAGAGCTTTTTATCTTCGATGGTAAACTCCATGTCCTGCATATCGCAGTAGTGGGTTTCGAGCTTTTCGCAGATTGCGACGAACTCATCATAGACCTCAGGCATGATGTCTCTGAGCTGTTCGATTGTCTGGGGCGTGCGAATACCGGCAACAACGTCTTCGCCCTGCGCGTTGAGGAGGAATTCGCCGAAGAGCGCCTTATCGCCCGTGGCGGGGTTCCGAGTGAAGGCCACGCCTGTGCCGGAGGTGTCGCCGAGGTTGCCGAACACCATTTCCTGCACGTTGACGGCCGTTCCCCAGGAGCCGGGAATGTCGTTGAGGCGGCGGTAGACGATGGCGCGCTCATTGTTCCAGGAACGGAAAACGGCGCGCACGGCGCCCATGAGCTGTTCTTTCGGATCCCGCGGGAATTCGCTGCCCGTGTTCTCCTTGTATTCTTTCAGGAACATGTCAGCCAGTTCACGGAGATCTTCCGCTGTGAGCTCGGTATCTTGCTTGACGCCGCGCTTTTCTTTCATCTCGTCAATGAGGTCTTCAAAATACTTCTTGCCGACGCCCATAACCACGTCGGAATACATCTGAATAAAACGTCTGTAGCAGTCGTAGGCCCAGCGGGGGTTTCCGGACTTCTTCGCCAGGACTTCCACGACCTGTTCGCATAAACCAAGATTGAGGATTGTGTCCATCATACCGGGCATCGACGCCCTCGCACCTGAGCGCACAGATACGAGCAGCGGCTTTTCGGTATCGCCGAATTTTTTGCCGGTCATCTCTTCGAGTTTTTTGACATACGCCATGATCTCTTCCTGAATCTCAGGGGCAATGGTTTCGCCGTCTTCATAATAACGGGTGCACGCTTCGGTGGTCACCGTGAAGCCGCGCGGAACCGGCAGGCCGAGATTTGTCATTTCGGCAAGGTTCGCTCCCTTACCGCCAAGGAGCTCCTTCATGCTGCCGTTGCCCTCGGAGAAGAGGTAAACATATTTGTTGCTCACAAAAATCCTCCTAGATGTTAAATTCCGTTACAAAACGAACGAAAATTTACACTAATTATAGCATTCGACCTATATCAAAACAACAAGGGGTGAAAAATATCATTCAATTTTCCAGTATTTCAGTGAGATAATACCGATTTTTCCGTCATTTTTATGCCGGATAGGCCCTGCGCCGGCCCTCTATTTTCCAACGCAGAACCGCTCGAAAATGCGCGAAACGGTGTCGTCCTTCACTGTGCGGCCAGTAATCTCGCCCAGTGCGCCCATCGCTTCCTCCAAGTCGGCTAAAACGGCGTCCGGCGTATACCCGGCGTCCAGCGCCCGCCGCGCCTGCTCGAGTGCGGAAAGGGCCCGCAAAACGGCGTCCGCCTGCAGGGCGTTGGTGAGAACTTCCCCGTCCGGCTGTATCATTCCCATGCCGTAAAGATCCTCCACCGCCTCTTTCAGCGCCTCAATCCCCTGCCCTGTTTGGGCCGAGACGAAAACGGGCGTGCCGATGGCCTTTTCAATCTCCGCCGTTTCAATCCGGCGCGGCAAATCGGATTTATTCACAAGGGCGATGCACCGCCGAACTCCCTTCGCCGCTTCGATAACGGCCCGGTCGTGTTCGCTTAAGGGCTCGGAGCCGTCGAACACCGCAAGGACGAGGGACGCCGTCTCCGCCGCCGCCTTAGAGCGCTCCACCCCCAGCCGCTCAATCTCGTCCCCTGTCTCCCGAAGACCCGCCGTGTCCACAAGGCGCAGGACGACGCTGCCGAGCCGCACCCGCTCCTCGATGGTGTCCCGGGTCGTCCCCGCGTGGGGCGAGACGATAGCGCGGTCAAAGCCGGCAAGGGCGTTGAGAAGGGACGATTTTCCCACATTCGGCCGGCCGATTATCGCTGTTACGACGCCGTCTTTCAAGACGCGGCCGCAGTCGTATGTGTCGTGCAGGCGCCGCAGTTTCCGGGCGGCATCCTCCAGCGCCTCCTTGTACTGCGCCATGGCGAAGGGCTCGATGTCCTCATCCGGATAATCAATCACGGCAAAATAGTGGGAGCGGATGTCCAGAAGGCTTGTGTAAATCTCCTCAATCTTCCGCCCGACGGCGCCTTTAAGTTGCCCCAGCGCGTTGCGGGCGGCGATTTCCGTCTCCGCATCGATGAGGTCGATGACGGCGGCGGCCTGAGAGAGGTCCATCTTCCCGTTAAGGAACGCCCGCTTCGTAAACTCGCCCGCCAGAGCCTGACGCGCTCCTGCCTGAAACAGCCCGCGAAGCCCCTCCGCCAGCACCACCGGGGAGCCGTGGCAGTGCAGCTCCGCTGTATTCTCCCCAGTATAACTATGGGGCGCGCGGCTGATTGTGCACAGGCACAGGTCAATGGGCGCTCCGTCCGCACCGAGCAGTTCTCCGTAAACAAGGCAGCCGCTTTCGTATTCCCCTATGTCCTTCCCGCTTTTCGGCCGGAAGACGCGGGAGACGACATCAATGGCGTCGTCCCCACTGATGCGAATCACGCCAATGGCCGATACGCCGCCGCCTGTGGCCACAGCGGCAATAGTGTCCGCCATAAAACTTACCTCGCTTTGTGTATTTGCGGCGTATCAGGCCGCTCTGCATAAGATGCCCGTTTAATGGGTCGGGCATGATTGAGTACGGTTTTTAACCCGCGCTTTAACGCAACGACACGGGCAGAGGCGAAACTGCCGCTGCCCGCGCCTGTTTTAAGATTTATATCGGGAGGATTCCCCGCCGTTTCCGTGGCAGAACGCGCTTTACCGCGGAGACGATTTCCTCCGCCGTGAGGTTGTATTCTTTGCGCAGCCAATCCTCCGTTCCCACCTGGCCGAACTGGTCCTTCACGCCCACCATCTCCACTGGGACAGGATAGGTGGCGCAGACGGCTTCGCTGACGGCAGAGCCCAGCCCGCCGTAGACGTTGTGGTTTTCCGCCGTGACGATGGCGCGCGTCTCACGGGCGCACCGCTCCACAAGTTCCATATCGATAGGCTTCACCGTAAACATATCCACCACCCGGGCAGAGATGCGCTCTTCCTTCAGCATCTGTGCGGCGCGGAGAGCTTCGGCCACCATGATGCCGCTGGCGATGATGGTGACGTCCCGTCCGTCTAAGAGGACGTTGCCCTTGCCGATTTCAAAGGCGGAGCCTTCTTCGTAAACCGTCATCACGTTTTTACGCGGCATGCGCAGGTAGTGCACACCGTATGTGTCTGCCACCTGCCGCACAACATCCGCCACCATGACGGGGTCGGTCAGCTCAATAATCGTAATTTCCGGAATGGAGCGCAGCACGCCGATATCCTCAAAGGGCATGTGGGTGCCGCCGTTATACGCGGCGGTGACGCCCGGATCCGACCCGAGGATTTTCACGTTGAGCTTCGCATACGCTGCGGAAATCATAATCTGATCACAGGTTTTCCGCGAAGCGAAGCAGCCGAAGCTGTGGGCGAAGGGAATTTTGCCCACGGCAGAAAGACCTGCCGCGATGCCAATCATATTCGCCTCAGCGATGCCCACGTTGATAGCCCTTTCAGGGTACTTTTTGAAAAAGGGCTTCATGCCGGAGGAACTGACGAGGTCTGCGTCCAGTGCGACGATGTCATTATTCTCTTCGGCCATCGCCATGAGGGTTTCGCAGTAGGCGTCCCGCATTAATTTCGCGGATTTTTCCTGCGTTTGGCACACCTTAAACATTCGACAGCACCTCCTGCTCCGACGCGGCCAGTTCCCGGGCTTCTTCAAGCCGCTCGCTCACTTCACGAATGGCCTCATCAATCTGCTCTTTCGACAGACTCATGTGGTGATTGCTTTCAAGGCCGGCGGCAAAGGTGCCGTAGCCTTTAATGGTGTTGAGGATAATCATGGATGGGCTGCCCTTGTTTTCCTTGGCGGCCACCACGGCATCCAGAATGGCGCCGGTGTCGTGCCCGTCCACCGACTGGACGAACCAGCCGAAGGACTTAAACTTCTCGCCGATATCGCCCATGTCGAGGACGTCTTTTGTAAACCCGTCCAGCTGCTGCTTGTTGTAATCGACGAAGGCGATGAGGTTGTCCAGCTTGTGGTGAGCGGCGAACATGGCCCCTTCCCAGACCTGTCCTTCGTTGCACTCACCGTCCCCCATGATGAGGTAGGTGATGCTGTCCGAACCGTTCAGGCGGTTGCCCAGGGCCATGCCGATGGCGGCGGAAATGCCCTGACCGAGGGAGCCTGTGGTCATATCGACGCCGGGGGTCTTGTTGCGGTCGCAGTGGCTGGGCAGACGGCCGCCGCCCTGATTGAGCTCCGAGAGCATCTCCTTCGGGAAGAACCCTTTGAGAGAAAGGGTGGCGTACAGCGCCGGGCCTGCGTGCCCTTTCGACATAACGAGCCTGTCCCGCCCTTCCCACTGGGGATTGGCAGGGTCGCATTTTAGTTCACTGCCGTAGAGAACGGCCAGCGTTTCCACGATAGACATGGAGCCGCCGATATGCCCTGCCCCGAAACTCTCCAGCGTCTGGAGCGTCACAAGGCGTATCCCTTCGGCAATAACGCGCAGCTCCTTCGCGCTTTTTCTTTCCATACTGCACCTCATCCTTTAAAATTCTGCTGCAAATAATATTCTATCTGCCGGATCTCCCGGTACGCATTATTCGATTCCTCCGAAAGGGCATCTGTATACGCCCCGTTTTCCCGGAAATACACCGCCGCGGTGCTGATGACGTCCACATTCTCGCGGAAATCGTCCGTTATCTGCATCCAGGCGTTGCCCGTCCACCCGCACTGGCGGAAGAGCTCGTTCATAAGGAAATTCGGGGAGAAAACGCCGCCGTATCCGGTAAAGTCGCGGCCGAGAACTTCCTTCGCCGCATCGTTCGCCCAGATTATATAGGGCGTTGAGTAGAAGTTGTAGAACCCCTCCGGCGTGGAGGTGTCGATGTTCACACCCAGCTCATGGTAGACGCTGCAGCCGTTTCCAAGCCACGGCTTGTGGTCCCCGAACAGCACCAGCACCACCGGCGTTTCGTCCTCACGCAGCCAGTCGACGAAATCATGCACCTTCTGCGCCGTTCCGGCGACCCCGGTGAGATAGTTGTTGAGGATATTATATCCCTCTTCCGAGAGATTTCCTCTTCTTATATAGGCCTTTTCGCCTGTGTAATCCGTAGGATACGGGCCGTGGTTTTCATAAGAGAGATTGTACATGAAATACGGGGCGGAGCGGTCCCGTCCGGCGTAAAGCTCTTTGACCTTTGCAAAGAAGTAGTCGTCGGTGCGGTTTGCATCCTCGTAGTCCTCGAGGAAGTAGTAATTATCAAACCCGAGGTTGGCGTGAACCGTCTTGCGGTCATAATACCAGTTGTTGCCGACGTGGAGGCCCTCCGTGATATATCCCTGTTCTTTGAAGAAGCGAACATAGCTGTTGGAGGGGCGCTGGAAGTCTTTCAGGTGGACAAAGCCCGTCATAAACTTCCGCTCCGTGTCTACCGTGTTGCCCCCGAAGGTGCTGACGACAAGCTCGCCGTAGACAGACTCCTTCTGGAGCGCGTGCCACGGGGCGTAGACGTCTTCCGTAAAATCGATGGCGTCAAATTCCGTCAAATCGGAAAAGGACTCTAACATGATGGCGACGACGTTGACCTTCTTCTCCTCCGAAATCACACCGTCTTCCTGTGACGATAATGCCTCAGCGGCCTTCTCCCGCCAGTTGGACTCAAAGTCCCGTATGTCCTCGTCGTAGAAATGGTATATAAACGGATATGTAAATCCACGCGCAATCGTCATCTCCGCGGTGGACCATTTGTTCACGCCTTCGAGGACTTCCATGGAGTTGTAAAGCTCCGGGTCGGTGTATGCGGTTCTGTACAGGATGAAGCCGAGAATGAGCATGGCTCCGCCCACGCCGCCGCGGAAAGCGGGGCGTGGCCTGTACCGCAGAAAGAAGAAGGCAAATACCGTTCCGAAAACGAGAAAAATGACCGCGAGCCATACTTTCCAGTTTAAGGTGAGGGTATAGTTCGGCAGAAGCTTGAGGGCTTCGCCCGTGAGCAGAAAGTCCGATGGGATGAGCGGGTCTCCCCGCAGCTGCCCTTTGAAGAAGCTCACCCCGAAGGCGGAGGAGATTTACACGCGCCTGTGCAAGCGCTTTAACGTGGACTTCGACGATGCCGGTTCCATCGGCAAGCGCTACCGCCGACAGGACGAAATCGGCACACCGGTTT
>DUPW01000065.1 GCA_012838125.1 Papillibacter sp. | reverse complement strand
GGCGTGCATTTGCGATGCAATGAGCATGCGGGGGGGGCTTTTGTCGGTCACATAATGAGCTCTGGCACGGCGCATTGTGGAAACGGCGCGCTCTAGCTGCGCATTTGATTAGGTGTGAATTGGGCGGGGTATTCTAACTGGGAGCGCTGTTTGCGCGTACCGGTCATGTGGAGTGCCTCGTATTGATTTTAATCATGGCGTTTTGCTGTGTGCAGATTTTTCCGGTTACCAGCCACGCTGAAGATGATCGGGAGGGCTACTGGGAGTGTATCGATGTTCGTCATGAAATGAAGCATTTCAACGAGGAGCTAGTGGACACGGACTATTGGTCCTACAGCATGGACGGCTCTGCGGGAAAACAGGCCCAAATTGAATGTAGATGTATTTGCGCAGGCTCCTTACGGCAACAAGGAAGGTGACAAAATATCCCTCTATACCGAGGTTGGTATGGGTAACATGAGTTCCAGAACCGAGTATGTCGATATCCTGCCCCAACTGCGTCGTTAGTATCGCCCCCGGCGCACGTTTTTGCGGTGGCTGTGGCAGGAAGTTAATTTAAACTAAAGCAAATATTTATGCCAAAAGGGTGTAATGAAGACTTCTTTTGCAAAGATCTTTGAAGACTCTTGTTATTACAATGCAATGTGGAATGCCCTCACCTTCCATGTAAACACAGGGAAGAGTTAAAAGTAAAACTGAAGCCTATATAATTATAACGCCAATTACAATGTAGTAGTTGGCGTTATAATTATATAGTTGACCTGTTCGCACCTACCGATAATGCCAAAAACGCAGTGGATGCGTTTTGAGAACGGTCAGGTCCGAATGACATCAATTCCATCAACTCAACCTAGGTCAAGGCGTGATACCCGGCTCTCATAAGCGTTCAGGAAGCGTCGGACGCTTGCGACGGTGCCAGCCATGTGACGAGTAGGTCTACGCAGGCGCCGTAGGAGCGGACGCCGAGGGTCTGCCCGTGGCTTTTGAGAAATCCGTCGTACATAGCCGATGCCGCCTTGGAAGCCGGCGATTCATAGCGCTCCCAGTAGGCGCTCTGCTCGGCAAAGTCAGAGATGACCTCCTCGCTGAGGATATCCGAAAGGGCGAACCATGCCTCCGGGGCGGCTTCATAGAGTGCGTCAGAGAGATAGAGGAGGCCGCTTATGTACCCGGAGTATGCATACACGGTGTTGCCGGAGGTGATGCAGGCGGCGATGGAGGCGAAGTTGGCCTCGTCCTCCGAGTGGACGCCCCGCTGATGGGCCATTTCATGGGCAATCGTAAAGGGGATGGTAAAGGCCGGCGCATCCACGTTGATGTTCGCCTCGCCGGTAAACCCGTAGTACACCCCCGTAAAGCCAAGGGCGCTCATGATTTTGGAGAAGAGCATCGGCTTGGGGGGATAGGCGGGGGCGTCAAGCACCGTAAACTCCGACGAGATTCCGTTGTACACGGCGGAGGACTGCTCGAAGATGTCCCGAAGGGGGACGTTAAAGCGCCCGTCTTCGTCCCGGGGCACCTTTTTGGAATACTCGCTGGCCTTCTCGGCAAACAGCGCCGTCACTTTCGCAAGGTCCTCCACGGAGATACCGGAGCTTAAAAGCCCCGTCTCCTGCGCGAGACTGCGGCCGGCGTACCCGATGCCCCACGTCCATGAAAACAGGGACACAATCCACGCCCCCACCGTGACCATGAGGGACAGGTGCCGCAGCACGGCACGAAACTGCACGGTGCGGCGGAAAAGCTCCACCACGAGGGCGACAAGGGCAATCATAATCCACGCCACACAGGCGGCAATCAGGATTTCACTGACGGATATGTAACGCAGCGGGCCGAGGGATGTCATCGTTGCAAGTGCGCCGCGGACAGGGGAGGCGATGGTCTGCTCCGCCCATTCCGCCCGGGACGGGTCCGTTCGCATCACGAGGAAGAGGAGGATGAGGAGAAGCGGTATGCAAAGCGCCACGATGCGTATTGCGAGGGAGAGACGCAGGGCGCGTTTCGGTTTAAGTATGTGTGCCATGCAAAGCCTCCTTGCCGGTTCTAACAACAGTATAAAGTCAATAGGCCCTGCACGCAAGTCATAAAACATGGTGGCGCACCCAGTTGCTCCGTTGTGCATTTATCCTAAAGAGTACAGGCTGTGAGGCCCGAACGCGGAAAACGGGCTTAATTGGCCTCCTGCGTGCGTTAAGCGGTTTAAAAATAATCATTTAACGCAGGAAAATGCGTCTTTCCTTGCAAGATTGTCCTGCGTGTATTAAAATAGGGGGTGGAAGTCTATGAAATAGTGTGGAAGAGCGTGGAAGACTGTGGCAATGTGTGGAAACAGAAGAGGGAGGCGGCAACATGCTCGGCGCAATTATCGGCGACATCGTCGGATCCCGGTTTGAATGGAACAACATCAAAAGCAAGCACTTTGAACTGTTTACGGAAGACTGCTTTGTGACGGACGACACCGTCATGACGCTGGCCGTTGCGAAAGCGCTTCTGGAAAGCCGGCGGGATTTTGCCGGACTTTCGGAAAAAGCGGTGGAATGTATGCGGGAACTGGGCAGGCTGTATCCCAACTGCGGCTATGGTACGCGCTTTGAAGACTGGCTGATTTCCGAAAACCCCGAGCCTTATAACAGCTTCGGAAACGGTGCGGCCATGCGGGTGAGCGCCTGCGCCTTCGCGGCGAGCAGTCTGGAGGAGGTCAGGCGCCTTTCAAAGGCCGTGACGGAAGTGACCCACAATCACCCCGAGGGGCTCAAAGGTGCCGAAGCCACGGCGGTTTCTATTTTTCTCGCTCGCTCGGGCGCGGGCATCTCTGAAATAAGAGATTATATTACGGAATACTATTATCCCATTGACTTTACGCTGGACGAGATTCGCGATAGCTATGAAATTGATGAATCCTGCCAGGGGACTGTGCCGCAGGCTCTCGCGGCATTTTTTGAGTCCACGAGTTTTGTAGACGCAATCCGGAACGCCATATCCATCGGGGGCGACAGTGACACCATCGCGGCCATTGCCGGAAGCGTCGCAGAGGGTTACTACGGCATCCCGGCGAGCCTTAGGGCGCGGGCTGTGAAGTATCTCGACGGGCAGCTTTTCAAAATCCTTCTAGACTTTGAAGCCATACATCCGTCAAAAGTGGTCTAGACCCGCACTGAATTCCAAAGCCCCGAAGCGCAGCTATGGGGTTTTTTGATGGGAAAAAACGGGTAAATGGAAATCGATTGAGTCGGACGCACGATCATCCATGACGCGACATGACAGAGGGCGGAACGTCTTTACTGATAGCAGAAGGACGGCTTCTTCCGCCGTTATTTACAGCGAGACATATTGGAGATGAAAGAGTGAGAAGCGGAAAAGCGCCGATAAGGCCACAAAAAAGCAGCGGCAGAACGTGCCGCTGCTTTTCGTTTCAAGGCGTATGCGCGCATCATAGCGCAGTCTTGGGAAGGAGGTGTTTAAAGCTGATTATTTGATAAACGCTATCTTAATTTTGTCCTCGGGGATGTCCCGCACTGCGTAGGTTTCCTCCGTCTTGCCGACAATCAGTCCGCAGCAGGGCGTAAAGCCCTCCGGCAGGTTCAGCTCAGTTAAAAGGGCCGGATCGGCGTTAATCCCTCTCACGGCGCCCCAAATATGGCACGAGCCGAGCCCCAGCTCAACGGCGGCCAGCGCCATGTTCTGGACGATGCCGGCGCAGTTGGAGTAGCCCACGTTGTCGTTGGGGCCGGAGAGTTTCGCCGACACGAGAATAAACACGGGGGCATTGTAAAGCGGGTGCATGGAGGGATTTTGCAATATAGCCGCGCCGGCGCAGTCAATCTTATCCAGCAAGTCTTTTTTGGTGATAACCGTGAGGTGTACGTTTTCAAACAGGGCACGGCCAACCGGAGCGGCGCAGGCCGCTTTCAAAAGGGTGCCAAGTTCCTCTTCCGTCAGGTCGCCGGTAAAGGCGCGGACAGATTTACGGCTGAAAATAGCGTCAAGGGTGTTCATATTGTTTCCTCCCAGTTCTAGGTGTTTGTCCATTTAGTTTACCCCAATTATACCACGCCTTGCCTCTAAAGCCAAGAAGCGCCGCGGCGCGCCCCGCCGGAAAACGCAAAGGTAGACAGTGCATTCTCAGAAAAGTTGCTAAGACGTCTTTTCTTTTGCCGGAATTTGTGTTTTGATGATTATAATCAAGCCGCGCGTGCGACACAATCGATTAGGGGGGACACGATGCCTGCATTTGACTATAAAAAAGCGTACAAGGACCTCTATGCGCCCAAAACAACGCCGTCCATCATAGACGTTCCGGCCATGAACTTCATCGCCGTGCGGGGCGTGGGGGACCCGAACGAGGAGGGTGGGGCGTATAAGAACGCCGTGGAGCTGCTCTACGCTGTCGCCTACACGCTGAAAATGAGCTATAAGACGGACCGCCAAATCGCCGGCTTTTTTGAATACGTCGTCCCGCCGCTGGAAGGGTTTTGGTGGCAGCCGGGCGTTTACGGGGTGGACCTTCAGCATAAAGAGAACTTTAACTGGATTTCCGTTATCCGAACACCGGAATTCGTCACACAAGATGATTTCAAGTGGGCGGTGGAGACAGCGGCGAAGAAGAAAAAGCGGGACTTTTCACCGGTGGAGCTAATCACGATAGAGGAGGGCCTGTGCGTTCAATGCCTGCACGTCGGCCCGTACGACACTGAGCCGGAGACCGTTGACGCCATGCACCAATTCATCACGGCGCAGGGGTACCAAACAGACTTTTCAGACACGCGCCTGCACCATGAGATATATCTGAGCGACCCGCGAAAGGGAAATCCCGACAAACTCAAAACAGTTATCCGGCACCCTATTAAGTAGGAGAAGCCTAAGCTCTTGCCCCATCGGCGATGGACCGTGGTTCTCGCTGAGCGCAAAATCGTGGAATTTGAAGCAGAGAACACGCTAAAGAAAATAGGAGAAATTCGCCCACGCGGGCGGATTTTTCTTTATACTATCGAAATCTGTGGCAATAACCGCCGGCGCGCGCCGATTATCGGTGTCAACGGTCGCGCCGCGTGAATTGTTACAGAGTCTGTAAAATTGCCTCGGCTGACCACGCGCGTCTTATGGGCGCATGCTTCATATTTAGCTATAGCGATGATGCCGTTATTTAACGCGTCCTTCCGTCAGCAGCAGTGCGTAAAAAAGAGAAAACAGAGCGGCGCTTCGCCGCTCTGTTTTTTGGTGAGTTTTCAGCTTACCGCTCAATTTCCCCTTGACACATTCCAGCGCCCGCTCATCCCGCCGGGAGCATGCGCCCCGTGTGGTCGATGGTGTACTCGCCCTTGAGGAGAAGTTCTGAAATTGGCACAATCTGATACCCGTTTGCCAGCAGGTACTCGATTATTGCCGGCAGAGCGGCGGGGGTGTTCTTCGCGGCGTTGTGGAAGAGGACGATGCTGCCCGGGGAGATACGGGACGTCACCCGCTGGACAATCTGGTCAGCGGTCAAGTCTTTCCAGTCGAGGCTGTCAACATCCCATTGTATCGTGTACATGCCCATGGAGTTGAGGGCTTTGATTACGTGGTCGTCATACTCGCCGTAGGGGCAGCGGAAGAGGTTGGGCGTTACCCCTGTTACGGCAGCGATTTTTTCGTTGCACTTTGTGACGTTGCTGATAATCTGGTCGGTGGACAGGCGGGAGAAGTGGGCATGGTCGTTTGAGTGGTTCATTATCTCGTGTCCCGCGTCGTGTAGGGCTTTGACGGACTCGGGGAATTTATCCACCCAGAAACCCACGACGAAAAAAGTGGCTTTCACGTTGTATTTGGCCAGAATATCAATAAGGTCCTGTGTGTCTTCATTGCCCCAAGCCGCGTCGAAAGTGAGCGAAACGGCCTTGTTGTCCCGCTTTACGCAGTAAATGGGCAGCTCCCGCTTCGTGGCCGACACTCCAACGATGGCGGGTGTGTTAACCGCCGTGAAGATAAAAACGGCGGCCAGAACGGTTAGAAGCACGGTGTTCGTTTTTCTTTTCGGAATTTTCAAAATTCTCTGCGTTAGGCTCCGTAAGCGACGCATGATAATCCCTCCAAATTGCCGGCCTTTCCGCAAAAATGGCGCGAAAGGCGGATGTTTCTAGTTGGAGCTTATGAAAAACGGCAGGCCTTTATACGCTGAAAAAATCACCACTTCCCGCCGCTATTGCGATTGACGGGTGGTACATGATTCGATACAATAGGGAAAAACGAGGCGGAAACACGCCAGAGAGAGGGAGTCTATGCCGATACCGCTGACCCGTGAACCGGCGCTGAGCCCGAACCAGCGCGCCATGCCCATCATACAGGAAATGATAGACCGGCGGCACGACCTGTGCATCGCCATACAAAATATCGGCGGCGCCACCGTCCTCGACTGCGGCGTACACACGGAGGGCGGCTTTGAGGCGGGGCTCATGTTCTCCCGCGTCTGCCTCGGCGGTCTGGCGGAGGTCACGCTGACATGGGCTGATTACGGCGAGTATCGCTGGCCCAGCGTGTCAGTGATGACGGACCACCCCATACGGGCGTGCATGGCATCCCAGTATGCGGGGTGGCCCATCAGTTGCGACGGAAAGCTGTACATGGGCTCCGGCCCCGCCTGCGCCGTTGTCTGCCGCGGCAGCCTGTTTCGCTATCTCGGGTATAAGGACGAGACGGACGTGGTGGTGCTCTGCCTTGAGTGCCCGCGTCTGCCAAATGAAGATGTCATCGCCCTCATTGCGAAGGAGTGCGGGTGCAGGTCTGAACAGCTTTACATCCTCGCCGCGCCCACGGCATCGGTGGCCGGTTCTGTGCAAGTTGCCGCCCGGGCGTTGGAGACGGCGCTGTTTAAGCTGCGCCGGCTCAAATATGACCTCGGAAAAGTGGAGGCGGGCATGGCAATCTGCCCCGTTTCGCCCATAGCCGGCACCACGAAGCACGCTCTCGGCCGCACGAACGACGCCATCTCTTACGGCGCCGTGGCGCAAATCCTCGTTCGGGACACGGACGAGGCGCTGCGGGATATCGTTCCGCAGGTGCCCTCCAGCTCCGCACCGGGTTACGGAAAGTCATATATCGAAATCGCAAGCGGCCACGACAACTTCTTTAACCTCAGCCCCGAGCAGTTTAACCCTGCCGTGATTGAAATGTGCAACCTCAATACGGGGCGCGTATTCCGCGCCGGCGCCATTCGGACGGATGTTTTAAGGCGCTCCTTTGCCGTCGAAACCCTCTAGGGGCAGGGGAGAGATAAAAGAAAAACCTGATTTAAGGCTTGCCTTAAATCAGGTTTTTGTTTGTAGTGTCGATTAGTCCCGAATGAGTCTTTCGCCGAGATTCTTACCCGCAAGCACGTGAAAGTGTAGGTGGTGAACAGACTGGCACGCGTCCTGCCCGTTGTTTGTGATGACGCGGAAACCTCCGGCAAGGTTTTCACGCTGGGCCAGCATAGCGATGACCTCGAAGCAGCGGGCGATGAGCCGGGAGTTATCCGGCGTCACGGCGGCGGCGCCGGGGATGTGCTCCCGGGGAATCACCAGAAAGTGGACAGGCGCCTGAGGGCTGATATCGTGGAAGGCGACGACGAATTCGTCTTCATAGAGCTTGTTAGAGGGGATTTCTCCCGCGGCAATCTTGCAAAAGATACAGTCTGACATACGAAACGCCTCCTCTTTATATTTAGCCGCTTACTGGCCGAGTTTTTCTGAAACGAAGGGGGCCACGGCGCCGAGGGCCTCGCCCAGCTTCGACGGGTCCTTACCGCCGCCCATGGCGGAGTCGGGCTTGCCGCCGCCGGAGCCGCCCGTGACGGCTGTGACGGCTTTGACGAGGTCGCCTGCACGGACGCCGGCGGAGACGGCTTCTTTACCGCACACGGCGAGGAAGCTGAGCTTCCCGTCGAATTTCGCCGCAAGGACGGCCACAATCTTCGGCTCCTTATCCCGCAGGACGTCACCCATGGTGCGCAGGGCCGGAACGTCGGGTACCTCCACCTCTGCGGCGATGACTTTCAGCGTGGACACAGGCTGCGCCCCGTCGAGAAGGCGCGTAGCGTCGTCACCGGCGCGGCTGGCTTTGACGGCCTCCAATTCCCGGCGCATTTTCGCAAGCTCCGCCGCCTGCTGTTCCAGCTTGGCCATGGCGTCCTCCACACCGCTGGCTTTAAGGGCGGCGGTGAAGGCATGAACCGTCTGGCGGGTGCTTATCATGTTCTCAAGGGTGGCCTCACCCACGGTGGCCTCAATACGCCGGACGCCGGAAGCCACGGAAAACTCGCTTGTGATGGCAAAGGAGCCGGCCTTTGCCGTATTGTCAAGGTGCGTGCCGCCGCACAGCTCGATGGTGTAGCTGCCCATGGAGACGACGCGCACCACGTCGCCGTACTTTTCACCGAAAAGAGCCGTAGCGCCGCGTTTTTTCGCTTCGTCGATGGGCATTTCTTCGATGTTGACCGTATAGCCTTCTAAAATCGCGTTGTTGACGAGGCGCTCAACTTCCCCAAGCTCATCCGGTGTCATGGCGGCAAAGTGTGTAAAGTCGAAGCGGAGGCGGTCCGGTTCCACGAGGGAGCCCGCCTGCTGGACGTGGCTGCCCAGAACGGTTTTCAGCGCCTTGTGGAGAAGGTGCGTGGCGGAGTGGGCGCGCATAATGGCGCGGCGGCGGGGCAGGTCAATCTCCGCTGTGACGTTATCGCCAACGGTGAAGGAGCCGGAAATAGCCGTTCCGTGATGCAGGTACTTGCCGCCCTTGTTCTTCTGCACGTTCGTCACCTTAAAGACGCTGTGTCCGGCGGTGATGGTGCCGAAGTCGGGGGCCTGGCCGCCCTGTTCGGCGTAGAAGGGCGTCTGGTCGAGGACTAAAATGGCCTCTTCGCCGCCGGTCACGGCGTCACACACGGCGCCGTCGCACACGATGGCGAGGATTTTGCCGGTATCTTTCGTGTTGGTGTAGCCCGTGAAGAGGGTGGGGGTGGTGTCCAGACCTAAGTCAAGGGATGACCAGGCGTCCCCCAAGGCGGCGCGGGCGGCACGGGCGCGCTCCCGCTGCTGCTGCATGAGTTCATCGAAACCGTCCCGGTCGAGGGTGAGCCCCTCCTCCTCAACGATTTCCACGGTGAGGTCTACGGGGAAGCCGTAGGTATCGTAAAGGCGGAAGGCGTCTTCGCCGGAGAAGACGGTCTCGCCCCGTTCTTTGTATTCCTCCACGAGACACGTGAGAATGGACATGCCGGAGTCGATGGTCTTGGCGAAGTTCTCCTCCTCCACGCGGATGACGCGGCATATCGTCTCCTGACGCTCCAGAAGCTCCGGGTAAGCTGTTTTATTTTCTTCAATGACGGTGAGGGAAAGGTCGCTGAGGAACACGCCGTCCACACCCAGGAGCTTGCCATGCCGCGCGGCGCGGCGGAGCAGGCGGCGCAGGACGTAGCCCCGGCCCTCGTTGGAGGGGAGGACGCCATCGCTAATCATCATGACGGAGGCGCGGATGTGGTCCGTGATAACCCGCAGGGAGACATCCGTCTTATCACTCTGACCGTAGCGCACGCCTGTAAGCTCCGAGACCTTGTTGGTGATGCTCATAAGGGTGTCTACGTCGAAAATGCTCTCCACGTCTTGACAGACAACGGCGAGGCGCTCAAGGCCCATGCCCGTGTCGATGTTTTTCTGGGAGAGTTCCGTGTAATTACAGTTGCCGTCGTTATAAAACTGGCTGAACACGTTGTTCCAGACTTCGATATAGCGGTCGCACTCGCAGCCGACGGTGCAGTCGGGCTTGCCGCAGCCGCGCTTCGGGCCCCGGTCGAAGTAAATCTCGGAGCAGGGGCCGCAGGGGCCGGTTCCGTGTTCCCAGAAGTTGTCCTCCTTGCCGAAGCGGAAAATACGCTCGGCGGGGATGCCCATCTCCTTGTTCCAGATATCGAAGGCCTCATCGTCCTCAAAGTAGACGGAGGGGTAGAGGCGGGACGGGTCAATGCCCACCACTTCCGTCAGGAACTCCCAGCTCCAACGGATGGCCTCGCGTTTAAAGTAGTCGCCGAAGGAAAAGTTGCCCAGCATCTCGAAGTATGTACCGTGCCGGGCGGTCTTTCCGATGTTTTCAATGTCGCCGGTGCGGATGCACTTTTGGCAGGTAACGACTCTGCGCCGCGGCGGCTCCTGCTCGCCGGTAAACCACGGTTTGAGCGGCGCCATGCCGGAGTTAATGAGAAGAAGGGACGGGTCGTTCTGGGGGATGAGAGAAAAGCTCGGAAGGCGCAGGTGCCCCTTGCTCTCAAAGAACGACAGAAACATTTCGCGCAGTTCGTTAAGTCCGTATTTTTTCATGAACAAACATCCTCAAAACTGTCGTTGTAATTTTTCGCGTTTAGCGCGTGTCGAAAGGGTAACGTATAACCCTAACCTCGTCATTTTATAATGATAAAATGCCCATTGTCAATGGCGTGTACGCTCGAAAGCCGTTTCCTCAGGCGGAAAACGGCTTTCGGGCGAACTATTTAGCGCTTTCTGACGTTAGACGAGATTTCAGATAGGGCTTTCGATGCCTCCATGGTAAACTGGTGTGTTCGTGCCATATCGCCGAGGGCCAACATCCCAACAAGCCGGCCGTCATCCACGACGGGCAGGCGGCGCACCTGAGACTGCGCCATCCTGTCGGCCGCATCCTGAACGCTGTCGCTGGGGGAGACAGTGACGAGGGAGCGGGACATGATTTCGCCGACGGTGGTGCGGTCGGGGTCATTATCGGTGGCGACGCAGCGCAGGGTAATGTCCCGGTCGGTTAAGATTCCCCGCAGACGGCCGTCCGTGGTGCAGACGGGGATAGCGCCGATGTTGTGGCGGTAAAGCAGCCGCGCCGCGACGGATACGGGCTCGTCCGGCGAGACGGTGACGACGGCATCGGTCATGATTTCCGAAACGTTCATATCATACCTCCATTCCGCTTAAAGCAGCGTGTTATAAAGGCATTATTTCCCGCTTCGTCATATTGTATACTCAAGGGGGAAGGCAAGCGTTTACATCCGCCTTCCGGTTATGATAGGATAAATCACACAGTTTTCTCTGGAGGAAATATGGAACACGAAGAAAGAATGAAGCTGGCTCTTAAGGAAGCGCGGCGGGCCGCCTGTGAAGGGGAGGTGCCCGTGGGCTGCGTGATTGTGGATGGTGCCGGCAACGTCGTCGGGCGGGGACACAACAGGCGGGAGCAGAAAAAAAGCGCGCTGGCGCACGCGGAAATAGAAGCCATCGAGCAGGCGTGCCGCGCGCTGGGTGACTGGCGGCTTTCCGACTGCTCGATGTATGTAACGCTGGAACCGTGCCCCATGTGCGCCGGCGCGGCCATAAACGCCCGCATCGCGCGCATCTATTACGGTGCCCGGGAGGAGCACAGCGGCTCCTGCGGCAGCGTGTTTAATATGTTCGTGGAGAACTTCCCCAACAAGCCGCAGGTTTACGGCGGCCTATTGGAAGAGGAGTGCGCCGCGGTGCTCTCGGAGTTTTTCCAGGGGCTGCGGCGGAAACATCAAACGGAAAGGGGTTTGCCGGACGTATCAAACAGCGGCAACTCGTGAAGGTAGAGGATATCGTCGCGCTTTGCGGCGTCGCCCTCGGCTAAAACGGACATGCGCCCTGCCACGATGCCGCCGGCTTTCTTTACAAGCGACTCCACCGCCTGAAGGGACTGGCCTGTTGAGATGACATCATCGATGATGAGGATGCGGCGGCCCCTCATCTTTTCTGCGTCAGCCCCGTCGATATAAAGGTGCTGCACTGCGGCGGTGGTGATGGAGCGGACCTCCACATCAAAGACATCCCGCATATAGAGCTTTGCGGCCTTGCGGGCGAGGATGTAGTCGTTGCGGCCGCTCTGGCGGGCCATTTCGTGGATAATGGGAATGGCCTTGGCTTCCGGCGCGATGAGATAGTCAAACTCCGGCGCGATTTTGAGAAGTTCCCGGGCGCAGGCGCAGGTGAGCTCCACGTCACCGAAGGGGTTAAAGGCCGCAATCATGAGCTCGTCCCCGACAGGGCAGAGGGGAAGGGCGCGGCGGCACCCGGCAATCGTCATTTCGTAGACCATGCAATCGGCTCCTTCCAGAACACGCGGCGAGGGCCGCTTTTTTCATTGGGACGCCAGCTCCATAAGGCGATTTTGATAGACTTCCACCGGTTCCGTTTTGCCCACGGCGGAAAAGGACGCCTGGGAGAAATCGAAGGTGCGCTGGGCCAGCTCGTAAATCCGCTGGGGGGTGACGGCGTCATAAGCGGCGATGATTTCGTCCGGTTCGGGTACACGGCCGTAAAACAGCTCGCCCCGACCGAGGCGGTTCATACGCACGTTGGTGGACTCAAGCCCCATCAGGACGTTTGCCTTCACCTGCTCCCGGGCGCGAGTCAGCTCATCCTGCGTGACGCCGTCCGTTTTCAGCTTTCTTAACTCCTCCACGATGAGGGAGAGGGCTTCTTGCTCCGTTTCCCGGCCAAGGGCCGTATACACGCACAAAAGACCCGTGTCGATATACGCTGCGCCGTAGGAGTAGATGGAATAGCATAGCCCCCGCTCCTCCCGGACGGACTGGAACAGGCGGGAGCTCATTCCGCCGCCGAGAATATCAGAAAGAAGCTGCATGGCGTAGCGGTCGGGGTCCGTGATACACAGGCCGGGGAAGGCCAGCTTCAGGTGGTTCTGTTCAAAGGATTTGCGGCGCGCTGAGAAGGAGGGGGTGTACTTCGCCGGCGTAAAGGTATTTTTCCCACCCGACGGGATGGCGCTAAACAGCTGGCACAGGGCGTCAATCTCTGAGGCGGGATAGCTTCCGGAGAGGGCCACCACGATGCGCTCGGCGCTGTACTGCTCCTGCATGTAGGCCTTGAGAGACTGGCCCGTCATGCGCTGGAGGGTTGATTTTTTCCCGAGGATGGGGCGGGCGAGGGCAGAGCCCTTGTAGACGGCGGAAGAGAGGTACTCGGAGACGAGGTCCTCCGGCGAGTCCCGGTACATATCTATCTCCTCGAGAATGACGCCCCGCTCACTCGTCACATCCGACTCGTCAAACCGTGCGTTGAAGAACATATCGCAGAGCACGTCCCGCATCTCCGGCAGGTGCAAGTCGAGGGAGCGGCCGTGAAAGCAGGTGCACTCCTTCGTTGTGAACGCGTTTATCTGGCCGCCGATGCCGTCCATCATGCGGGCCAGCTCCGCCGCCGTGCGGGTGTGGGTGCCTTTGAACACCATGTGCTCGATGAAATGGGATGCGCCGCTTAAACCGGCGTTTTCGTAGCGGGAGCCGGTGCCCACCCAAAGCCCGAGGGCGCAGGAGCGCACATGGGGAATATGCTCGTGGAGAAGACGCACCCCGTTGGGGAGCGTTATTTTTTCATACAAATAAATCACCTCAAAGAAAGCAGGCAAGGCGCACGCCCTGCCTGCTCATTCGCTTTTGTACTGTCAGACGGCAGGATTATTCGGCCTGTCCCTTCGTCTTCATTTCCCGCAGCGCATCGCGCCGGGAGAGGTTGACACGGCCGCGGTCGTCAATATCCGTGACCTTGACCCACGTCATGTCGCCTTCCTTGAGAACGTCTTCAACCTTCTCAACGCGGCGGTTTTCCAGCTTGGAGATGTGGATCATGCCGTCTTTACCGGGAGCCAGCTCTACGAAGGCGCCGATGGGAATGGTACGCACCACTTTGCCGTAATAGAGCTTGCCGATTTCCGGCTCGAAAATGATGTTCTCGATGGTCTTCTGCGCAGCACGGCAGGCTTCGATGTCCATGCTGGCGATGAAGATGCTGCCGTCGTCCTCGATGTCGATTTTGGCGCCGGTTTCGGCCACAATCTTCTGGATGACCTTGCCGCCTGTGCCGATGACTTCGCGGATTTTGTCCGGATTGATCTTCATGGCAATCATCTTCGGCGCGGTGGGGGCCAGTTCCTTCCGCGGCTCGGCGATAACGGGGAGCATGCAGTTATCGAGGATGTTGATGCGGGCTTCCCGGGTGATTTCAAGAGCGTTTTTAATGATGTCATAGGTGAGACCGTCGTTCTTCAGGTCCATCTGAATGGCGGTGATGCCCTTCTTCGTGCCGCCCACCTTAAAGTCCATTTCGCCGTGGAAGTCCTCCACGCCCTGAATGTCGATGAAGGTGGTCCACTTGTCGCCGTCCGAAATCAGGCCGCAGGAGATGCCGGCAACGGGGGCTTTAATGGGCACGCCTGCATCCATGAGGGCCAGGGTGGCACCGCAGATAGATCCCTGAGACGTGGAACCGTTGGAGGAGAGGACTTCGGAGACGATGCGGATGGTGTAGGGGAAGTCCTCAAGTGAGGGGAGAATGGGCTCAATGGCCTTTTCCGCAAGGGCGCCGTGGCCGTATTCGCGGCGGGAGGTGGAGCGGCTGGGCCGCGCCTCGCCTACGGAGAAGGAGGGGAAGTTGTAGTGGTGCATGAAGCGCTTGCTTTCTTCTTCATAAATCGTGTCAAGCCGCTGAGCGTCAGACACGGTGCCGAGGGTGACGATGGAGAGGACCTGCGTCTGGCCGCGGGTGAAGAGGCCGGAGCCGTGTACCTTCGGGACGAGTCCTACTTCTGCGGAAAGGGGCCGGATTTCGTCCATACGGCGCCCGTCCACGCGCTTGCCCTGAAGCAGCCACTCCTTGACGACCTTTTTCTGAATCCTGTAGGTAATCTCGTCAAGCTGGTCGTTGATTTCCGGGTACGTTTCGCCGTACTGCTCAATCCACTTGGCGATAAGCGCGTTCATGCGCTCTTCCCGGACATTCTTGTCGTCCGTATCCATGGCGTAGCGGACCTCGTCAAGGGAGGTCTCCACCAGCTTATTAAACAGCTCCTCGTTGAAGGGGGCCTTGTCGTATTCAAACTTCGGCTTACCCACATCTGCCACCATCTGATTGATGAGGGCGACGATGGGCTTTATGGCCTCATGGGCGGCGATGATGCCGCCGAACATCACATCTTCGGGAATCTCGTTGCCGCCGGCTTCAATCATGACGATTTTTTCACCCGTTGCGGCGATGGTGCAGTACATTTCACTTGTTTGCCGCTCTTTGGAGGTAGGGTTGATGATATACTCTCCGTCCTTCAGACCGAGGGACACGGCGGCGATGGGACCGGCCTTCTCGCTAAAGGGGATATCGGAAATGCACACGGCGGCAGAGGCGCCAATCATGGCGGCGATTTCGGGGGAGTTGTCATGGTCCACGGAGAGGACGGTGCAGGTGATGACCACGTCGTTGCGCAGGTCGCTGGGGAAGAGCGGGCGCATGGGGCGGTCAATCATGCGGGCGGCGAGGACGCCTCTTTCGGAGGGGCGGCCTTCCCGGCGCAGGTATCCGCCGGGGATACGGCCCACGGCGTAGATTTTCTCCTCGAAATCAACGGCGAGGGGGAAGTAGTCGATGCCGGCCTTCGGGCGGGCCGATGCTGTGGCCGTAACGAGAACCGTTGTCTCGCCGTAGCGGACGAGAACGGCGCCGTTTGCCAGTTCAGCCAGTTTGCCCACTTCCAGCGTCAGGGGGCGGCCGGCTAAGGTCATGGAATAGACTTTGTGGTTCGGAAATTCTCTCTTGTGTGTAATCACGGTAATGGATGCTCCTTTCTACCTACAAAAACGGCGTTCGCCTTGTATGAGGAGCGGCAATCCCTTAGCATTTGAAAACACATCCGAGGCATGGCGTCGGATCCATTTTCAACTGCTACGAAACTGCTACTCCGCATGGACAGGACGAACGGCACATATTTTTCTGCTTGCCTAAAACATATTATTGCATAACAGGGCTGATCTGATACGCACAGATCAGCCCCGTTTGACAAACATTATTTTCTGATGCCGAGCTTCTGGATGCAGGCTCTGTAGCGCTCAATGTCCTTTTTCGCAAGGTAGTCGAGCAGGTTGCGGCGGCGGCCGATCAGTTTATACATACCCAGTCGGCTGTGATTGTCCTTCTTGTGGACGCGCAGGTGCTCCGTCAGCTGGCTGATGCGCTCGGTGAGAATGGCAATCTGAACTTCCGGCGAGCCGGTGTCCTTCTCGTGCTGACGGTTCGCTTCAATAACAGCGGTTTTTTGTTCCTTGGTAATCATGGATTCATTTTCCTTTCTTTGACTTAAATTCCACAGGCTGAGTAACGGGCGGAAAGGCACCGGACAAACCGGCTTTACCCCGAAACAAAGACCCAGGTTTTACAAAAGCGATTGTATTCTAACACACAGGTGTCCGCTTGTAAAGCATTATTTCCAATCTATGCTTTTCCTAAATAAATCATCAGAGCCGCCATATCGGCGGGGGAAACCCCCGAAATCCGCGAGGCCTGCCCGAGATTTAAGGGGCGGATGCGGTCAAGCTTCTGCCGCGCTTCGATGCGAAGGCCCGGCAGAGCGTTGTAGTCGATATCCGGAGGAAGGGGGACATTTTCCATCCGCCGCAGCTCCTCAATCTGGCGCATCTGCCTTTTCAGGTACCCTTCGTATTTGACGGTAATCTCCGCCTCCTCGCACACAGCCCGGGGGAGAGATGGCCGGTCGGGGTCAAATTGCGCGAGGCTCTCGTAATCCAGCTCCGGCCGGCGCAGGAGGGAGGCGAGGCTTACGCCCGACGTGGGCGCCGTTGTTCCGCGCTCTATGAGGAAGGCGGAAAGCTCTGGCGACGGCGGCAGAAAGGTCTTTTCCAGACGCTTTACCTCACGGGCAACCGCTTCGTATTTTTCCACAACACGCCGGTGCTGTTCCTCGGAGACAAGGCCGATGCTCCGGCCGATGTGGGACAGGCGCTGGTCGGCATTGTCCTGCCGGTGGTGCAGGCGGTATTCCGACCGGGAGGTCATCATGCGGTAGGGCTCCTCTGTGCCCTTCGTCACCAAGTCGTCGATAAGAGTGCCGATATAGCCGTGGTCCCGCCGTAAAATGAGTGGCTCCCGGCCGAGGATTTTCAGCGCCGCATTCACGCCGGCCACGAAACCCTGCACCGCCGCCTCCTCGTATCCGGAGGAGCCGTTAAACTGGCCGGCGCCGTACAGGCCGCTGATTTTCTTCGTCTCTAGGGTGGGCAGAAGCTCTAAGGGGTCGATGCAATCGTACTCGATGGCGTAGCCGCAGCGCATCATCTCCGCATTCTCAAGGCCGGGGATGGTGCGCATCATCTGAAGCTGCACCTCCTCCGGAAGGCTGGAGGAGAAGCCCTGCACGTATACCTCATCCGTTCCAAGCCCCATGGGCTCGATGAACAGCTGATGCCGCTTTTTATCGGCAAAGCGGACCACCTTGTCCTCAATGGACGGGCAGTACCGGGGGCCTACGCCCTCAATCACCCCCGAATAGATGGGGCTGCGGTGGAGGTTGTCCCGAATTATTTTATGCGTCTCCTCCGTGGTATACGTGAGGTAACAGACAGCTTTGTTCTCCGGCGTCACCGTGGTCTGGAAGGAGAAGGGGACGGGGTCGTCGTCCCCGGGCTGGATTTCCATTTTCGAGAAGTCTATGGTGCGGCCGTTTAAGCGCATGGGGGTTCCCGTCTTGAAGCGGCGCATAGAGAGGCCCATTTCCTGCAGTTTATCCCCCAGATATAAGGCGGCGAACATTCCGTCCGGCCCGCCTTCGCGGATGACGTCGCCAATGATGGTGCGCCCTTTCAGATACGTACCGGAGCAGATAATGGCGGCCTTTATTTTAAAGGTAGCACCCGTAAACGTCACAACGGACGAAACGGCGCCGTTTTCCAGCTCGATATCCACAATTTCCGCCTGACAGAGGGTGAGGTTTTCCTGCCTCTCCAGCACGTTTTTCATGATTTTCTGGTATTCGCGGCGGTCCGCCTGCGCCCTGAGGGAGTGGACGGCCGGCCCTTTCCCGCGGTTGAGCATGCGAAACTGGATGCAGGCCTTATCGGCCGCTTTCGCCATTTCGCCCCCGAGGGCGTCCAGCTCCCGCACGAGATGGCCCTTGGCGGTGCCCCCGATGGAGGGGTTGCAGGGCAAATTGCCCACCGCATCGAGGTTGAGGGTAAAGCAAATCGTCTTTAGTCCCAGCCGCGCACAGGCCAGCGCCGCCTCGATTCCGGCGTGGCCGGCGCCGATGACGGCGACGTCGTATTTTCCGGCAAAGTAGCGCATGTGCGCCTGCCTCCTTTGGTACAAATCAAAATATGGCCGGATGGCTTCTCGCCAAACGGTCAACAATTCATTTTACGGGAAATAAACATAAAATGCAAGGCGGAGAAAATGGTCGGATTTGGGATTTCCGGCAGTTGACAAGGAAAGTGGAAAGGGTATAATAAATGAATATGTATCCTGCACAAAACACGCGAACAGTGAGTGGTGTTTTCGCTGCAGAACTGGGAGGAAAAGATGCTTAAGAATACAGAAAAAACCATGGATAAGATCGTCTCCCTGTGCAAGGGGCGCGGTTTCGTTTTCGCTGGTAGCGAGATTTACGGCGGCCTTGCCAACACGTGGGATTACGGTCCGCTCGGTGTCGAGCTGAAAAACAACATCAAACGGGCATGGTGGCAGAAATTCGTTCAGGAGAGCCCCTACAACGTGGGTCTGGACGCCGCCATCCTGATGAATCCGCAGGTGTGGGTGGCCTCGGGCCACGTGGCCACATTTAACGACCCCCTCATCGACTGCAAATCCTGCAAAATGCGCCACCGGGCCGATAAGCTGGTGGAGGAATGGAACAAGGAAAACGGCGTGGAAGACGTCGTCATTGAGAAGTTTGGCAACGAGGAACTTGTGGCCTACATCCGCGATTAGGGCGTTACATGCCCCAGCTGCGGCGCCAAGGATTTTACGGACATCCGCAAGTTCAACCTCATGTTCAAGACGTTCCAGGGCGTCACGGAGGACTCCGCTTCGCAGATTTACCTCCGTCCGGAGACGGCGCAGGGCATTTTCGTGAACTTCAAGAACATTCAGCGCACGACCCGCAGGAAAATCCCCTTCGGCGTCTGCCAGATTGGCAAGTCCTTCCGCAACGAGATTACCCCTGGTAACTTCACCTTCCGCACCCGCGAGTTTGAGCAGATGGAGCTGGAGTTCTTCTGCAAACCTGGTTCGGACCTTGAGTGGTTTGAATACTGGCGCAACTTCTGCCACCAGTGGCTGCTGGATCTCGGCATGAAGGATGAGAACATCCGCCTGCGCGACCACGAAAAGGAAGAGTTGTCCCACTACTCCAAGGCCACTACAGACTTCGAATTCCTCTTCCCCTTTGGCTGGGGCGAACTGTGGGGCGTGGCAGATCGCACGGACTTTGACCTCAAATCTCACCAGAGCATGTCCGGCGAAAACATGGAGTATTTCGATCCGGAGACGAATGAGAAATATATCCCGTACGTCATCGAGCCGTCCCTTGGTGCAGACCGCGTGACGCTGGCGTTTCTTATCGACGCTTACGATGAAGAAGTCCTTGACGCGGAGAAAAACGACGTGCGCGTTGTCCTGCACCTGCACCCGGTGCTGGCGCCCTTTAAGTGCGCGGTGCTGCCCCTTTCCAAGAAGCTCACCCCGAAGGCGGAGGAGATTTACACGCGCCTGTGCAAGCGCTTTAACGTGGACTTCGACGATGCCGGTTCCATCGGCAAGCGCTACCGCCGACAGGACGAAATCGGCACACCGGTTT
>DUPW01000064.1 GCA_012838125.1 Papillibacter sp. | reverse complement strand
GATTTTGCCCATAAAGCGGGCAAAATCCCGCGAAACCTTTTATCCTGCTCTATTACCAACCGGCGGAGAGCATACCCATCCGTCCGAAGAGGAAGCCGCCGATGGCCGTGGATGTATGCCTGTCGAGAATGTCGCGCGGGATCTTGTTGGAGTTAAAGCCAAGAGCGCCTCTCTGCGCCGCAAAGGACACGGTGTAGATGTTCTCATACACATACTTCTGGAACTCTTGGGACGCCTTCATCCGCGCGGCCGGATCGATGCTGGAAACGTCCTTCCAGATATCCATGGCTTCCGGGAACGGCAGGGTATACCACGGGATGCCGCCTGGGACCATGAGGAACGTGGAGTTAGTCCATACATCCTGCGCCGCTGTGCCCATTGAGAAGGCATAGAATCCAAAGTCCGTTGCTCCGCCCTGGCCCCAATACGGAATAACCGAGGTGGCGTCACCAAACTCAATGGTCACTTCAATCCCGATATTTCCGGCCAGGCCCTGGAAGATTTCCATCATGTCCTTATAGTCTTGGAACGTTCTGGCGTACAGCTTCAGCTCACCGGGGCCGTATCCTGCTTCGGCAAGAAGCTGCTTGGCTTTTTCGGGGTTAAACTCCCGCGGCGCGTCGGGGCTTATGTAGTAAGGAGAAGATTTTGGGACAAGAGAATCGCTGGGCTCGAACATCTCCCTATATAGGGTTTCGCCCATAGCATTCCAGTCGATGCCAATGGCGATCGCTTCGCGGACGCGCTTGTCAAACCAGACTTCATTGTTATTGAAGCCGAAGACGAAGTTCATAACGGAGCCGTTTGACTTCACCAGCATATCAACGCCTTCAATGGGATTCTTCTCCCATCTGGCGTAGTCGTTGGTGGACACAATCATGAAGTCAACGTTTCCGAGTTCAAGATCCATAAAGGCGACGGAGGTATCGGGATAGACCTTTATGTAGTATTCCTGAACAACGTGCGGGCCTTCCTTCTCAATATTCCAGTAATCGGGCCGCGCTCTGGCAACATAATGGCTGCCGGGGACGTATTCAACGACCTCATACCGGCCGCTGACGACCGTGTTGTAGTACCAGTCCTCCGAGTCGTACCCGACGCTCTCCGCCCATTCCTTGCACACCAACACCACGTCGGTGTTCTGGAACAGGAAGTGCTGCTTCTTCACCTTAAACTGCACGGTGTATTTGTCCACATACCCGTTCTCCCGCGTCCAGTCCACGTCAAGCTGGGAGTTGCTGAGCATGACCGGAACAGCCCACGGCTCGGCGAGACACAGGAAGCTGTAGAGGGCGTCTTCAGCCGTTGCGTTTTGGCCGTTGGAGAAGTATATGTTTTCGTACATTTTGCAGGTAAGTATCAGGCCGTCCTCCGACCATTCCATGGACTCAAAGATGTCTGAGTAAAACTCGCCCGTTGCGGGGTCCATTCTGAAAAGCCTGTCGAAGATGAGATCGTTAGACGCCATATCATGGCCAATCATGGCCGGGTTAAAGTGGCCGATTTGTGTGGTGCCGACGACGATTTGGTCTATGACGGGGGGCCCGCTGGGGGTATCCGGCGTGGCATCCGGCGAGGTCCCCGTTGTGGTAGGCGGTGTACTCGGAGTTGGCGAATCACTGCCGGTTTTGCCGCATCCGGCAGCAAGTGCGAGGAGCATGAATAGGGCTAGAATCAAACTTAAACGTGATCTGACTTTTTTCATTTTCCTTGCCATAGCAACTCTTATCCTTTCATTATTCATATAAAAGTTAAAGACACTTGACTGAACTGCCACCATACTAAAACACATACCACTATGTGTACAGTAACACTAAATTGTAATTTCTTGAAAATCTGTTACGAACTGTCAGTGCGCCTTGTTGAGAAACCGTATCAATTTTCGATACGATGCTGTGCAAAATCCCATAGCAGCAAGGGATTTTCCGGCGATACAGTTTCGGGGAGCGGCACATCACCAATCATGAGCAAAACGCACATGAAGCGGAAATCTCGCCCTCGAAGCCGCGTTTGAAATCCATCGGAGAAACAGACTTACCCACCGATTTGGGTGGGGATGCCTGTGGCCCGGAAGATGCGGGCGATTTCCTCCACGCGCTCCTCGGTGAGGCGCTGCGTTCCCTCCATTTTGTATGGCTTGCCAAGCTGCTGATACTTCACCGCGCCGAAGTCGTGATACGGCAGCAAATCGATGCGTTTCACCGTTCCGATGGATTCGATGAGCGCCGCTTCATTTCTCAAGGTCGCGTTGTCATCTGTATGGCCGGGGATGAGGGGAATTCTGATGATGATTTCCTTGCCGAGGGCGCCAAGGTGTCTGAGGGTTTCGTGAATGGCCTCGTTGTCCACGCCGGTGTCCTGCCTGTGACGCTCCGGATTCATTCCCTTGAGGTCGAACAGAATCAGGTCCGCCTGTTCGAGAATCTTCAGTGCCAGCGGAGTCACCGGATACCCGCATGTATCAATGGCCACGTGGACGCCGGCCTCCTGCAGTTTTTTCATCAGCTCGTATGTAAATTTGTCGCTAAGCGTTGCCTCGCCGCCGCCGATTGTCACCCCGCCGCCGGTTCTGTCGTAATACTCTTTATCGCGGATGAGCTCGTTAAAAGCCCTGTCCACGGTGTAAACTTCCCCAAACATCGCCAGCGCGTTTGTGGGGCATACATCGGCGCACTTACCGCAGTTCCTGCATTTTTGGCGGTCTACAACGGGGCCGCTTTTTTCAAGTGTCAAGTAAGGGCAGACGTCACGGCACAGGCCGCAGAGGGTACAGTCTGCCGGTGTCACGCTCAGTTCCGGCGCAGCAGATTGACTTTCCGGATTGCAGCACCATTTGCAGCGCAATGGGCAGCCTTTCAGGAATATCGTTGTCCGTACACCCCAACCGTCCACGAAAGACCCTCTCGTAATCGTGAAGACAGTTGACGTGTTTTCCTCTGTTTCCATCCGCTACACCTCCTTAAATTCCGTCTTCACAATGATATCATCCTGAACCTGCTTGCTCAGCTCCACGAAATATGCGCTGTACGTCGCCACACGGACGAGCAAATCTCGGTACTGCTGGGGGTCGGCCTGGGCCGCGCGCAGCGTCTCGGCACTGAGGAAATTGAACTGGACGTGGAAACCGCCTGTCTCACAGTAGGTTCTGAGCATCAGAGCGAATTTGCGCATTTTTTCATCTGTGTCAACAGCTTCCGGATTAAACCGCATATTGAAAACGGAGCCGCCGGATATTGCGGTATGATTGAGCTTGGCTACTGACCGCATGGAGGCGGTTGCGCCGCTTGTGTTTTTCCCCTGGCTGGGGGAAATCCCCCCCTCCGCCAGCGGCTTTCCGGAAAGCCGTCCATCCGGCAGGGCGCCCACCTTGCTGCCCATGACGAAATTCCCCGTTCCCGCCATGGCGGCAAGGGTGTGTTTCGTTCCGGCTATGCCTTCATACCTGTCGAGAACGGACGACGCAAACTCCAAGATATCGCCTACAATATCGTCAACGTAGTCGATGTCGTTTCCGAATTTCGGCGCATGGAGCAGCGCCCCGTGCAGTGCATCGTAACCTTCAAAGTTTTTGTCCAGCGCATCAATCAGCTCGGACATGGTAAACCGTTTTTCATCAAAGATGAGCTTTTTTATGGCGGCGAGGGAATCGGCCACGTTGGGCACGCCCACCGCCCCGTGGGATTCCGTGGCGCACATTTTTGCCCCCACGTTCACAATATCCAGCCCCGAATCAAAGCAGGCGGGGAGCATGGCGGAGTGAAGCGGCGCAGGGACGTTTTCAGCATAGACGAGCCGGTCCGTGTTTCGAGAACACACTGCCACGGACAGGATATACTCAATCTGTTTTTTCAGCGCATCCCAAAGCTCCTCAAAGGACGCAAACTTTTTCGGGTCGCCGGTTCGCAGCCCGATTTGCTCGCCGGTGAGGCGGCTTTTTCCGTCATTGAGCGCCAGTTCAAGAATGTACGCAAAATTGATGGCACCGGCGGTGATGTCCAAAGAGCGCCCGGCGCTGGAGGGGGAGGCGCAGCCCAGCACCACATAATCCCGCGCATCCTCAAGGCTCTTGCCGTCCCGCATGAGCATGGCGATGGTTGTCTCGTCGCTGATAAACTTTATCTTCCCTTTCATTTCCACCGCCAGCTGACAGGCCGCAATCACAAATTCGTCACTGTTTTCACGGTTTATGCGAACGACGAACTCTTCGGCTGTGAGGCGGATGTTCCGTTCCGCCTCCATGAGCAGATACGTCAGCGGGTTCACCGAATCCGTCCCATCCCGTTTGACACCGCCGATTGTGATACTGGCCAGAGTGGGGAAACCGCTTAAAAATTCAACGGTCTCGGTGCTCATCAGGCACGCAAGGTCGTTCATTTTTATAAGCAGCATCTCCAACAGCTCGACGCATTGCTCCTCCCTGATGACCCCGTTTGCGATGTCCCGCTCAAAGTAGGGGTACAGATATTGGTCCGGCCGGCCAAGGCTGACGCCCGGGGCGTACGCTTCAATGCGCAACGCAAAATACAAAAGCAAAATCGACTGCAGCGCCTCATAAATTGTCTCTGCAGGCTGCTCCGGCACCTTTTCGCAGATTCTGGCTATCTCCAAAAGTTCGGCTTTGCGCTTGGGGTCTTTTTCATCCCGCGCCATGTCCGCTGCCAGCTTCGCGTAACGCTTGGCGTATGTAATGACGGCTTCCATGGCAATAACGGCGGCTTTCAGCGCCGTGTGCCGGCGCAACTCATCGGGCGATACGGGAATCCGGGCTAAATCGCTCTTGGCTTCGCTGATGATGTCCCGCAGTCCCCGGCTGAGCATGCGGGGGTAGTCCACGGCGATGTGCCCGAAGTGCTGTCCGCTCATGGAGGAGGTATGGGTCATAAAGATTTCACCGTTGAACCTGAGCACCGTGTCGTTCCATTCCTTGTTGACCTTATCCCAGGTGCATTTGTCCTTCCAATAGGGCAGGTACTTTTGCATCTGCTCCCGCTCAAACCGGCCGATGGGTTGGCAGTTATCCCAGGAGCGGGTGGACATATTGTCCATCTCATTGAGGTACCACTCCCACTGAATCTCGGGAATGATAAACGACCCTCTGCGTTTGCTTGTGGTAGTTCCCACCAGCAGTTCACCGTCGTGTATCGTCACGGTCATATTCTCAAGGATGTGCGCCAGCGCTTTCGCCCGGCGGATGACAATATTCTCGCCTTCCGTCTCCATAAAAGAACGCGTTAAGTACATGGCGCGCTCCACACAAACCTCCGGCGTTGCCAGAACAGCTTCACGAAGCTGTTTCACACGGTCGCTCATCACAAAGGTCTTTTTACTGTCCATACATCCCCATCTCCTACTGCAATTTTTTTCTTATTTGAACGTTTGCCCCAGGATGTCTTCCGGGCGTTTCGATGTAGATGACGTTCTGCCAGTTTCAGGATAGCAGGACTTATATCGTTATAAAATGCACAGATTAAATCGATTTTCTGTAAATCTGTTTATTGATTATGCTGTTTTTATCATCTAAATTAACGTAATGAGGGGCAGTCTGTGCCAAATATCAAAATGTAAAGGAAATGCATATATGGATAGATTAGGTATGGATAAGTCAGGTTTTCCCGGAATTCCGGCATTTAGCGAGACCAGCCCGCAGTTCAAAATCATCAAAGAGACGATGAATGACGGAACAGTTGTGGATGTTATCTATCGCAAGGGGTCCCCCGGCAAAACACGGGAAGAAATGGACGCCTTAAGGGCCAGGGGCGAGCGCGTGGATGATTTCAGCTACTGCGCCCCCCTCAATCCCCGAACCTACGAGGCGGCGCCCGGCATTATTTGCCTGCAGGATGAGTGCGTCACCTTGCGGGACGGCGTTAAAATCTATGCCGATATTTATCTTCCGAAAAACGCCGGGGAGCCCGTTCCGCTCATCGTCTGCTGGTGGTTTAGCGGAAAACGTCAGTCTGAAGGCGCGGAAGAATGGGCTTTCCAGGGTTGCCCGCCCGATACCGTGTCAAAGCTGGCGAAGTTTGAGTCCGCGGACCCCGCCTACTGGTGCCGAATGGGCTATGCCGTTGCCAATGTCGACCCAAGGGGCGTCGGCAACTCGGAAGGGGACATCAGCAGCTTCGGCCTTCAGGACGGAAGGGACGGTTACGACTTTATCGAGTGGGCCGCCCGCCAGGACTGGTGCGACGGTAATGTCGGCATGTTCGGTAACTCTGGCGTCGCCATGGTGATTTGGCGCATCGCAGCAGAGCAGCCGCCCCACCTTAAGTGCATTGCTGTCTGGGAAGGGACGGGCGATATGTACCGGGAGTCACTGGCCTGCGGCGGCATCCCCTCCCCCTACTTCAATAACCTCTCCCTAAACGGCGTCGCGTGCAGTGGGTACATAGAGGATATGCCCAACATGCTGATACACCACCCCTACATGGACGCGTACTGGAAGTCGAAAATTCCCCGCTGGGCGAACATCACACAGCCTGCGTACGTCGCCGCCGGCTGGTGCCATTTCCACGTCCGCGGCTCTTTTGAAGGGTTCCGAAAAATCAAATCCCAAAAAAAGTGGATGCGTGCCCACAGAGAAATGGAGTGGCCGGACGCCTACCATCCGGAAAACATACAGGACCTCCACCGGTTTTTTGACCGTTACCTGAAAGATATTCGCAACGGATGGGAGTTTACACCGCCGGTGCGTCTGGAAGTGATGGACGCCTACAGTTTTGATTTCGTCTCCAACCGCGCCGAGAAGGAGTTCCCCCTTGCGCGGACGCAGTACCGAAAACTCTATTTAGACGCGAAAAGCGGCAGCGCCCGTTTTGAGCCATTTGCTGAGCCCTCCGAGATGGTTTACGACCCGGACGCCGACATCGCAAGCTTTGACTTTGTGGCGCAGGAGGATATGGAAATCACGGGTTACATGAAACTGCGCCTTTATGTGGAGTGCCGCGGGCACGACAATATGGACTTGTTTGTCTGGATTAAAAAATACGGCCTCGACGGGGAATACATCCCGCTGCACTGCATGGAGCAGGAATACCGCGGCGCCTGGGGCTATATGCGCACGTCTCGCCGGGAACTGGACCCGGAATTATCCACGGACTATAACCCCGTTCAGGCCCACCGCAAAGACGAGCTGATGGAACCGGGGAAGGTGTATCCCGTCGATATTGAAATTTGGCCCCACAGCCGTGTCTGGCATAAGGGTGAGCATTTGAGGATTGAGATATCCGGACGGTTTATTAAAACGGATTGGAGCATGGACCACGCAGTGGGGTTTGTGACGGATAACGGCGGCAGGCATGTCATCCACACCGGCGGGCAGTATGCGTCGTTCCTGCAAATCCCCGTCATCCCGCCACGATACCGCAGCGGAGACTATATAGTCCGCTGAAGGATTGAACTTAAATGGTTTCAATAACGATTGACGGGAAGCAGATTTCCGTTGCAAAAGGCATGAGCGTGCTGGAAGCCGCTTTGCAAAACGGCATCTATATCCCGCACCTGTGCCACCATCCCGATTTGCCGGAGCTGGGGTCATGCCGTTTGTGTCTGGTGGAGTGCGAAGGTTTAGACGGGCCGCAGCTTTCCTGCCAGCTTGAAGCAGTAGAGGGCATAGTTATCAGGACTCGAAGTGAGCAAATCGATAATCTGCGCCGGCTGTCCATGGAACTGACTCTCGCGGCGCATCCGAAAGACTGCTCCACCTGCCTGAAATACGGGCTGTGCGAGCTGCAGACGCTCATTCAATACATGAACGTGTCCGCCATGCGGATGCACAGTCGCGTGAAAAGCATATCGAAGCGGGAGTATCCCTTATTTCGTCATGAGATGGTGCGCTGCGTCTTGTGCGGGCGGTGTGTGCGCGCCTGCAACGACCTGCGGGGCGTAGGCGTTTTGCAGTACAACAAGGTGGATTTAGAATTTTACGTGGGAACGGTGCATGACAAACTGCTGAAGGACGCCGGATGCCGTTTTTGCGGCGCCTGCGCCGAGGTCTGCCCCACCGGCGCCATACTGGACACAATCAGCTTCACCGCCGCCGAAAAAGGCGACACATTGCTCCCCTGCGTGGCAAACTGCCCCGTTCACTTAGATATCCCCCGCTACTTGCGGTATGTGCGGGAAGGGCGATTAGACGACGCGGCCTCTGTGCTCCGTGAAAAAATTCCCTTTCCTGCAACCCTCGGCCGTATTTGTAACCACAAGTGCGAAAGCTCCTGCCGCCGCGGTGAGCTAAACGAAGCCGTCTCCATCCGGGCCGTGAAACGGTACATCGCCCAGTCAGACGGCCGTGCACTGTGGAGGGCAAAGACCAGACAGCAACCCCCCACCGGTAAATCCGTCTGCGTCGTGGGTGGCGGCCCGGCGGGGATGACGGCCGCCCTCTATCTGGCCAAAAAAGGGCACTCCGTCACCTTGAAGGAAGCGATGCCGAAGCTGGGCGGGCAGCTGCAATACGGCATCCCCCCATACCGGCTGCCTCGCAGTATTGTCGATATGGAAACGGCCTACATAGCCGAAGCCGGCGTGACGGTGGAGTGCGACCAACCGGCTGAGCATCCGGAGCGGCTCCTGCTGGAGTTTGACGCGGTGCTGATTGCCACAGGGGCGGGTCATGGAGTCAGGCTCCCTATTCCCGGCAGCGGCCTAAAAGGCGCTTTGACGGGTTTAGACTTTCTGAAAAACGCCGCCATGGGCATGGAAGCGGGAATGGGGGAAAAAATCGTTGTACTGGGCGGCGGCAATGTGGCCTTTGACTGCGCCCGCACGGCGGTGCGCCTCGGGGCGGCGGAGGTGTCGGTGGCATGCCTTGAAGGCCGGGAGATGATGCCGGCGGATGTGGAGGAAATCCAGCAGGCCATAGAGGAAGGCGTCACCATATACCCCTCCCGCAGCTTTGAAGCAATCTGCGGTGAGACCTGCGTCACCGGCGTGCGTTTTATGAGGGTGAGCGCTTTTCAATTTGATGAAAACGGTCAAGCGATACTTGAAAAAGAATGCGGCTCCGAGCACATCGTTGAAGCGGACACCGTGATCTTCGCCGTGGGACAGCGGCCGTCTTTCCAGCCGGAATGGGGGCTTGAGCTAAACAACGGGTATATCGCGCTGATGGAGCCGGAGAGTAAGCGCACTTCCGTGCGGGGCGTGTTCGCCTGCGGCGACGTAGTCTACGGCACCCGCTCTGTGATTGAAGCCATTGCCGCCGGACGGGAAGCGGCGAGTGAAATTGATAGGTTCCTCGGTGGAGACGGCGATATTTCAGAAAAGCTGGCCCCGGAAGAGCGGGATAATCCTCATATCGGCGTGATTGATGGGTTTTGCGATATGAAACGGGCGCCTGAACAGCTCCTTTCTGCACAGGAGCGGCGTCGCGGTTTTGACGAGTGCTCAAGTGGCCTTTCAGAGGAGGACGCCCGCAGGGAGGCCGTGCGGTGCCTTGCGTGCCACCTGCGGCTGCAAATCCGCCCCCCAAGATTGTGGACGGATTTTGCGGGGAAGGAGGCCCATCCCGATGCTAAGTGACAATAAAACAGCACTGGGCTACGCCCTTTCTCTGACGGCGGACGAGCTGCGTAATAAAGTCTCCGCCGCTTATCTGTATGGGAGCGCCGATACGCTCACGAGCGTACTGAATCGGCGATATGACACGGTGATTGGCGCCCTGTTTAACGCCGATACGGACGGGGTCTTTGAACAGCTCACGAAGCGAAATCCCCATGGCCTCATAGCAGGACTCATCGCCGCGAAAAAAGTATGCGGTGCCTCTGAGGCCCTGCTTGTTTTACCCCGGGAAGAGGGTTTCGCGGCGCTTCGGGACGCGGCGGCGAAGGCGGATATCGCCGTAGCGGTGCGGGATTTTCTCGATGTCCGCGCCCATAAAAACGATTTGCTTCTGCATTGGGCGACGCTGGCGGCCCTGTCTGACCTCATCGTTGGAAAGCCGCAAAAAACTCTGGCGGCAATCGGCGGGGAACTCCGAGACATTGCGTTTGGCGAAACACTGGATTCATTTTTGCCCACGGAGAACGTTAAAGCCCTTCGGATTGGCGCAGAGTTTTTCACGCCAGAGGTATTAAGAGAGCCTGTCCGGCCTGACTTTTTTCGCGCCGGCGGAGCGATAGCGATCATTGGAGGCGATGCGTGCATCGTCCAGACCGCCAGTGAGCAGATAAGCGCATTAAGGCGGAAGTGCTGCGGGAAATGCACATTGTGCCGCGAAGGGCTTTTCCAATTTGCCGAGATAATGTGTGCCATCTCGGCAGGGAAATCGGCGCCCTCTGAACTGGCGTTAGCCGATGAAATCGGAGGGGCTTTGAAAGACGCGGCCCTTTGTTCGGTTGGAAAACAGGCGGCACTGTCCGTACTCACCGCCCTTACAAATTTCAAAGATGAGCTGGAGACCCACATCCGGGGAAAGAGATGCCCAGCCGGCCGATGCATGGCCTTTACGACGTTTTATGTAAACCCCGTGAAATGCACGGGCTGCGGCGGCTGTATCGACGCGTGCCCTGAAGACTGCATTGAAGGGAGGCCCGGATACATTTCTATGATTGACGATCTCTCCTGCACCAAATGCGGAAAATGCGCCGAGGTTTGCCCTGAAGGGGCGGTTGTCCGAACGCAAAACAGAAAACCAAAGCTGCCGGAACGGCTTACGAAAGTCGGCCGGTTCCGCAGATAAGTTTAAGAATAAACGGAGCTGATGGGTAATGAAAAAACTGTACGCTGACGTCGTCGTCGTGGCTGCCGGTCCTTCCGGTCTGGCCGCGGCCATAACTTCCGCAGAAAACGGGAAAAAGACCATTGTATTTGAGAAGATGAACACGGCGGGCGGCGCCGCAAATATGGGTATGGGGCTTTTGGGAATTGATACCCACGTGCAGAAAAGGACCTTTGACGAAATCACCGTTGAAGAGGCACTGGATATCCACATGAACTACACCCATTTCCGTGTGGACGCGGAATTGGTGCAGGCTTATTTCAGCCTGTCGGCGGATACCATCCTCTGGCTGGAGGAGATGGGCGTTGAGTTTGCCGGGGCGTATCGCTACTTCCGCGAATCCGCCGCCACGTGGCATATCGTGAAACCCGAAAACGGCGTAATCGGCCCCCGGGCGGCCAGTTCCATGATTAAGGCCATGACGAACAGGGCAACAGACCTCGGCGTAGACATCTACTATGAGACGCCGGCAACCGACCTGATTTTTGAAGACAACAGGGTCTGCGGCGTCACGGCCATAAGTGCCGCCGGAGAGAAAATCGAGGCGCACTGCAAGGCTGTTTGCGTGTGCACCGGCGGCTTCGGGAACAATCCCGAGATGATTAAAGAGGAGTTCGGTCTGATTCAGGGGCAGGATTTCTTCTCCATTCAGGTGCCCGGTGTGGATGGGGACGGCCTTCGGATGATGTGGAAAGTCGGCGCGCAGAAGTACGGCCTGAATGTTGAAGTCATCCAGATGGTCACCTTGCCGGAGGAACTGAGAACACTGAGCATTGCGATGTTCCAGCCAAACTTGCTCATCAATCAACTTGGCGACCGTTTTATGAATGAAGAGTACATGAACAACGGCACATTTCTGGGCAACGCCATCGGTCTGCAGCCCGGCCGCTATGCTTACGTCCTTTTTGACGGCGGAATAATCAGGCACTATAAAAGAAACGGAGTGGATTGTGTCAGCCTCGTTCACCCCGATTCCCGGCTCGACGGGTTTGACAGTGCCGCAGAGCAGGCGCTCAAAGCCGGAGAGGACGCATTTTTCGTTGCGGATACCGTGGAGGAACTGGCTGAAAAACTTGGCATCAACTGCGAAAAACTCGAGGATACCCTCGAGGAATACAACGATATGTGCGCCTGCGGTGTCGACAGCAAGTTCTTCAAAAAGAGCAAGTACCTGCGGCCCATCACGGGAAAGGGAAAATACTACGCAGGAAAACTCTATCTCGGGGCCTACGGCACCCTTGGCGGAGTGCGCATCAATAAGCGCTGTGAAGTGCTGGATAGTGAGCATAAAAGCATCCCCGGACTGTACAGCGCCGGGACCGACGCCAATACAATCTACGGGGATAGCTATAACTTTATGTTGCCCGGGAACACCATGGGCTTTGCCGTCAATTCAGGCAGGCTGGCCGGTTTTGCCATGTCAGACTATATTGACAGCTTGGATGAATAAGCAAACAGCGATAAAAAACCCGCTGCACAATGATTGTGTAGCGGGTTTTCTTATTAAATGGGTGATTTCCTGCCGTATCCGGCGCTCTTACAACTAAGAGCTTCGTTTATCCGTTACAAGCATGACAGCAGTACGATAGGAAATCATCTTAGATAATCCCATCGCTCGCCCTTTTCAGGCGCCACTTGTTATGTACGTTATTTGCGGGTATTCCAATCGTCATCGAGGCAGGCGCGGCAGGCGTCACACTTCTTGTTTTTATCAAACACGCACTGACCGGGGCCGTTGTAGTAGAGCTCCATCCCCTCCCCGTACACACCGCCGAACATCCCCTGCATCAGAGCCGCCTGGAAGAACACGGGCTTGTCGATGCGTTTGAAGTTGAGGGGGCAGTGCTGAACGCCGGCGGGGATGCGGACGATGGTGGGCTCCGTGATAATGTACTCCTCCATCTCCTCACCGATGCAGAGAGAAATCTCCGCATCAAAGTCGAACAGATTCGGGAAGGTGCCGCCGAGGAATATCAGGTATTCGTCCACGGGGTGGCGGTGGGGAATCCTGTCGAGGAAAAAGGGTTTGACGAAGATTTGGAACCCCACGTTGTACTTTGAACCGGGAATCTGGGAGGCGCCGCGGAAATAGGCCTGGGGGGAGTAGACGAAATCCGTCCCCACACCGTCGGCGGCGGCTTCGTTGTACTCGGGCTGGAACTTGTACACGAGTTTTTCGTATTTGCGGCTCATTCAATCCAATCCTTTCATGGCATTTCGGCGGCGCTTTGAGCGAAGCGGCGCCGTCGGGCGGGATCGGCCCCGTCCGTCTCATTCTTTCTGGATTGATTATACAGTATTCCGTAGACCCTGTACAGAATCTTGCCGCAGAAATCACAAAAGCCGCAGGCTAAACCATGCGGCTTTTATGTAAACTTCTATTTCGTTTTGAGCGCGGCCTTAAAGGCGCCGGCGGCGTCTAACTGCTCGCCGGCTGATAGGAGTGTCGTAGGCGTAACGTTTTCGCCGCCAATGAGGCGCGCCAGCTCCCGTCGGCGGCCTTCCTCATCCAGCAGCGTGACGGAGGTGTACGTCCTGCCGCTCTTCGTCTCCTTTTTGATTTCAAAATGGGTGTCTGCCATGGCGGCAATCTGGGGCAGGTGCGTCACACACAGCACTTGTCGGTGCGCTGAGAGGGTGGCAAGCTTTTCCGCCACCCGCTGGGCGGCGATGCCAGAGACGCCGGCGTCCACTTCGTCGAACACGAGGGTGTCGATGTCCTCGTTTTCGCTGAGGACGTTTTTAAGGGCCAGCATGATGCGGGAGAGTTCGCCCCCCGAGGCAATCTGGCTGATGCGACCCGGCGCCTCGCCGGCGTTGGCGGACATAAGAAACCGCACTTCGTCGCAGCCGAAGGCGCTCAGGCCCCCATCGGCGCGGACGGGCGAAAACTGCACCTCAAACTGCACACCCGGCATGCTCAGGGCAGACAGTTCCTCCCGGATACGCTCCGTCATGCGCAATGCGGCCTTACGGCGCAGGTCTGAGAGGGCTTTGGCCTTCTCCCATGCCGTTTTTTGAAGGCTTTCCCGTTCTGCGGTGAGTTTTTCGATACGGCTGGAGGCCATTTCGATGGTCTCCAGCTCTGCCCGGATTTTTTCCCGGTATGTAATGAGTTCCTCTTCGCTGTCGCCGTATTTTTTCATCAGGCGGCGCAGCTGGTCGAGCCGCGCGTCAAGCCTGTCCATCTCGTCAGGTGAAAATTCTAAGGAAAACAGGACGTCACGAATCTGCTCGGCGATGTCCTCTGCGTCAAAGGCGAGAGAGCGCAGTTTCTCCCCCGCGCCGTTAAGGCTTCCGGCATACTCCTCCGCGTCGCTCACCATGTCCCCTGCGTCCCGCAAGAGGGAGGCGGCACCGAAACTGTCGTCGCTTCCCGTGAGGGCTTCCAAAGCGCCCGCTAAGGCTTCCGTCAGGCGGGCGGCGTTTTTCATAAGGGCGCGCCGCTGGGATATTTCCTCGTACTCCCCGGGGCGAATCTCCGCCCTGTCCAGCTCCTCAAGCTGGAACTGCAGCGTGTCGATGCGGCGGGCCTTCTCCCCCTCGTCCATGACGAGGGCGTCGATTTCCGCCTGCTTGTCCCGCAGGGCGGTAAACACTGCGGCGTAATCGGAAAGGGCCCCGTCCAGTCCGGCGAAACGGTCAAGATACGCCCGGTGGCGGCCCTCATCGAGGAGTTTACGCCCGTCGTTCTGTCCGTGGATGTCCAGCAGGAGGTCCCCTAGCTGTCGCAGCTGTCCTACGGCAACGGGCATCCCATTGACGCGGCAGGTGGACTTTCCATCCCCCGCGATTCTGCGCTGAATAAAGACGCTCCCCTCTTCGTCCGGCTCGATGCCGTTTTCCAAAAGCCAGTCGGAGACGGCCTCGCCGGTGAACACCGCCGTCACGACGGCTCTGTCCGCACCTGTGCGAATCAGGTCCCGGGAGACGCGCCCGCCCGTCACGGCGGTGAGGGCGTCGATGACGATGGACTTGCCCGCACCCGTTTCGCCGGTGAGGACGTTAAGGCCCGGCCGGAAGGCAATGTCCGCCTTTTCAACGACGGCAATATTCTCGATGTGCAGAAGTTTAATCATATCGTCACTCCCATGGCGCGGCACTTGAGCACCGCACCTTTAGAGCATGCTCTCAATCTCCGAGCAAAAGGCCTCCGCCGCCGCGGAATCTGTCATGGCGAGGAAGGCGGTGTCGTCCCCGGCGATGGAGCCGGCGAGGTTTTTGATGTTCATGGAGTCGATGGCGCTACAGGCTGCCGAAGCAAGGCCCGGTAGCGTCTTGATGACGACGATGTTCTGGGCGCTGACGAAGGAGGTCACCGATTCTCTGAAAATCGTCTTGAGGCGGGCTGCGTAGTTTTGCACATCCTGCTTCTGCCCCACCACGTAGCGGTATTTCCCCTGAGGCGTCAGCTCCTTAATGAGATGAAGCTCCTTGATGTCCCGGGATACCGTCGCCTGCGTGCTTTTGACGCCGGCGGCGTTGAGCGCCTCTATCAGTTGATTTTGCGTTTCGATTTCCTGCGTCTGAATAATCTTTAAGATGGCTTTCTGGCGTTTATTTTTCACATTTTTCACCCAACTTCTCGCTCACTTTCCTGTAGAAGCCTTTTTTACCAACGTGGGCAAAGATTGCCCCCATTTTCGATCTCGTCACCTCAATCACATCGCCAGGCTGCAGCTCCACCGCGCCGCGGCCGTCCACTGCCAGATAGGCGGGATTGGGTTTTTCATCCCCCAGCTCGATGGTAATCCGCCGGTCCGCCGAGAGGACGAAGGAGCGGGCCGCCAGAACGTGGGGGCACACCGGCGTGATAATGAGGCCCTGCTCGCAGGGCTCCACAATGGGGCCGCCGGCGGCCATAGAGTAGGCCGTTGAGCCCGTGGGCGTAGCCACCACGACGCCGTCACCGAAAAAGCGGGTGATGATATCCCCGTCTCCGAAAATACGCAGGTCAATGAGCTTCGTCACGCCGCCCACGACGACGTCGTTGAGGGCATAATCGGTGTAGATCGCCTTGCCCTCGCGCAGAAGGGATACGTCGGCCAGCATGCGCCGCTCTTCCTGATACTCCCCCCGCACGGCCTTTTCAATCAGCTCAATTTCGTCAATTTCAATATCGCTCATAAAGCCCTTGCTGCCCATGTTGACGCCCAGAATGGGCACGGACCAGGGGGCAGCCGCCCGGGCCACGGAAAGAATCGTCCCGTCGCCCCCGAAGGTCACGGCAAGGTACGTCCCGGGAAGCGCTGCCTCCAGCGGCATCATTTGATACCCCGGCAGCTCCTCCGGCTCGTCTGCCCCCTCCTCAAACAGTGGGCAGACGGCAACTTCCACTGCCGCGTCCTCAATAAGGCGCGCCACTTGTTTGGTGAGGGCGTAGCCCGGGTCTCTTCTGACGTTCGTGCAGAGCAATACACGTTTCATGTCCTATCCTCTCAACCTTCGGATGGTGCGGCGGAGTATGGATTTATACTACGGCGCCGTGGCAAGGGCGGCATGGGCCGCCGAAACGACTTCTTCCGGCCGGATGGGTAACCCATCGGCCTCCTTAGTCGTTAAGTATCCTAAAAATTCGATATTTCCGTTCGAGCCTGTGATGGGTGAATACGTCAGCCCCGCCACGGAAAAGCCGGCGCCGCAGGCGTCGTCCATCCACCGGCGCAGCACCTTTTCATGCACGGCACGGCTTTTAACGATACCCTTTTTCCCCACGTTTTCGCGTCCGGCCTCAAACTGCGGCTTAATAAGGCATATCGCCTCGCCGCCCTCATCTAAAAGCGCCCGGACGGGCGGCAGCACAAGACGCAGGGAGATAAAAGACACGTCGATCACCGCAAGGGACGGCTTGTCCGGAACGTCCGCCGGCGTTAAATCCCGAACGTTCGTGCGCTCCATGACCACGACGCGGGAATCCGTGCGCAATCTTTCAATCAGCTGCCCGAACCCAACGTCCACGGCGTAGACTTTCTGGGCGCCCCGGCGCAGAAGGCAGTCGGTGAACCCGCCTGTGGAGGCGCCGCAGTCGATACAGACGCGCCCTTGGGGCGAGATATTGAACGTGTCAAGGGCTTTTTCCAGTTTCAAGGCGCCGCGGCTGGCGTAGTCCTCTGTTTGGGTGACTTCCACTTCGCAGTCACCCTCCACAAAGGCCCCGGCTTTTGTCATCACAATGCCGCCCACTTTGACGCGCCCTTCCTTCACCGCTGCGGCGGCGCGGGCGCGGCTTTCAAAGAGGCCCCGCCGGTAAAGAAGCGCGTCCAGCCGCGTTTTAGCCATGGCAGTCCTCCATGGCCGCATCGTAGAGGGCGGCGGCGTCAATTTCGTACAGGCGGCGCAGCTCTTCCGGCGTGCCGTGGGGGATAAAGCGGTCCCCGAGATTCATTAAACGCGCCGACTTAAGAGCGATGCCGCGGGTGGCAAGCCCTGCCAGAATACGCTGGCCCACGCATCCTGTGCTGACGCACTCCTCTAATACAATAAGCCGACCCGTTTTTTTAGCGGAGGCTTCGATGTCGGTCCATTCAAGGGGCTGGATACAGCCGAGTTTAATCACTTCCGCGGAAACCCCGTCCTCCTCCAGACGGTCCGCGGCGGAAAGAGCTTCGTTAATGGTGATACCGTAGGTGATGATGGTGATATCCTCGCCCTCACGGAGCACCTTGCTGCGGTCTGAGCCGCCGTCGGTATAGCGGCCCTCCCCGCTCTTGGGATAGCGCACCGCCACAGGGCCGCTTAAATTAAACACGGCAAACCGGAGCATACTGCGCAGTTCGGCAAAGCTCGCCGGACAGTAGATGCGCATTCCGGGAATGGAGGAAAGGTAGGCCACGTCGTAGATGCCCTGATGGGTCTCCCCGTCGCTGCCCACAAGCCCCGCCCTATCCACTGCGAAAACGGCGTGGAGTCCGGAGAGGGCCACGTCGTGGATGAGCATATCGTAGGAGCGTTGCAGGAAGGTGGAGTACACGGCGAAGACGGGAATGAGGTCCTGAGAGGCCAGCCCCCCCGCCATGGAGACGGCGTGCCCCTCGGCGATGCCTACGTCAAAGAACCGGTCGGGGAACTTGGCGGCAAAGCCGGTGAGCCCCGTTCCGCTGGTCATGGCGGCGGTGATGGCGCACACGCGAAAATCCTGCTGGGCAAGGGTCTCCATTTCCTCCCCGAAGACGGTGGAAAAACATTTCGCCTTTTCGCCTAGGACGCCCTTTTTGTAATCGAAGGGCGATACACCGTGGTACACGTCCGGCGTCTGCTCGGAGTAGCTGTATCCTCTGCCCTTTTGCGTTATGACATGGACCACCACGGGCTCCTGCTGATTCTTCGCCCACAGGAGGGCCTCCACGAGACGGTCGATATCGTGCCCGTCGATGGGTCCGGCGTACTGCAGGCCCATTTCCTCGAACATGCTGCAGTGGAGCATCGTCTTTTTAACGGCGCTTTTTATCCGGTGGGTCACATTATATATCTTCTGCCCGCCCGGAATTTTCTCCATCAGGCGGCGGTAGCGCTTTTTAAACGCCGCATAGGAGGGCTTGAGTCTCTGGCGGGAGAGGTATTTGGCAATGCCCCCCACGTTGGGCGTGATGGACATGCCGTTGTCGTTTAAGATAATGATGAGCCGCTCGCCGCTCGCCCCTGCCACGGAGAGGCCTTCAAAGGAGAGGCCGCCCGTGAGCGCCCCGTCTCCGATGAGGGCGACGACGTTGTAGTCCCGCCGGGAGAGGGTGCGCGCCCGGGCGATGCCCAAGGCCACGGAGATGGAGTTGGAGGCGTGACCGGCGACGAAGGCGTCGTGCCGGGACTCGGAGGGTTTCGGAAAACCGGAGAGTCCGCCCAGCCTGCGCAGGGTGGGAAACCGGTCCTTCCGGCCGGTGAGGATTTTGTGGACATAGCTTTGATGGCCCACGTCGAACACGAGCCGGTCCCGGGAGGTGTCGAACACCCGGTGAATGGCGACGGTCAGCTCCACCACCCCGAGGTTGGAGGCGAGGTGCCCGCCCGTTTTTGAGACGTTTTTTATGAGAAACTGCCGCAAATCATGGCAGAGACGGTCAAGTTCAGCGCGGCTAAGCCGGCGAATGTCCGCAGGGAGCGCAAGTTTATCTAAAATATCCAACGATATTCCCTCATTTTAACGAAATTACCCAAACAGGCATGGGGCGCGGCGCAGCCCTGTCCCGCCGCGTTACGGCGCCGCGGATTCGGTTAACATAATACTTCACGCGCGGTTATGCGCGCCATAGCCGGCCGCCCCCTCATTTTATGCGGCGGAGAGGGGCGGTTACGCATGAAACGGAATTTTTACGAATATTCACGTATCGCAGAAAAATTCAATCTAAATGCTCAAAAAGCGCCAATTCGGCCCTTTTGGCACGAATAATTATACACTTACATGGGACTTTATACTATTCATATTAGCATATACTGTGAAATTATCAATACTTTCTTTCTTCCAAATAAACGGCGAGAGTCTCTAAAAAGCCCGTCTTTTTAAAGCTGCCCCGCAGGGCCGCCACGGCGTATTTCGTCTGGTCGCCGGCGACGTGGCGGGCGTCCCGCTCCGTCATGAGGGTGACGAAGGTGGTCTTTTCGCTTTTTTCATCCTTTCCCGCCGTTTTGCCCAGCTCCTGGGTGGTGGCGGTGGCGTCCAGAACGTCGTCGATGATTTGGTATGCCATGCCCAGATGGTAGGCGTAGCGCTCGGCGTTTTTCAGCTGAACGTCCCCTCCCCCTGCGGCGAGGACGCCAAACTTCGCCGCCGCAATGAGAAGCGCCGCCGTTTTGTACTGGTGGATTGCCGCAAGCTCGTCTATCGTGAGCCGCTGTCCCTCGCTTTTCATGTCCATGGCCTGACCGAGGCACATCCCCTGCCGCCCGGCTGCCTGCGCCAGTACGGCGCCCATTTTCACAACGGTTTCCGCTGGCAGGCCGCTTGTCATCACGAGCTCGAAGGCCGCCGCCTGCAGGGCGTCACCCGCTAAGGTCGCCATCCACTCCCCGAACATCACGTGGCTCGTGGGCTTGCCCCGGCGGAGGGTGTCGTTATCCATGCAGGGCAGGTCGTCGTGAATAAGAGAATAGGTATGCAGCAGCTCGATGGCGCAGGCGGGGCGAAGAACGTCTTCCATGCGTCCGCCGCAGGCTTCCGCGAATTTGAGGGTGAGAATCGGCCGCAGGCGCTTGCCTCCGGCGAGGACGCTGTACCGCATCGCCTCGTGGAGGGCGTTATCCGGCACAGACTCCTGAAACAGCCCTGCGAGATATTCTTCCACCATCCCGCGGGCTTCTTCCATCTCCTGCTCGAACCGGCGGACGGCTTCTAGCATGGTGCGTCCTCCGCGTCAAAGGGCAGTTCTTCAGGCTCCCCGTCCGCCCCTTTACGCAGACGCACCACCTTCTGCTCAGCCTCGTCCAGCATCTTTCCGCATGTTTTGATCAGGCCCGTGCCCTCCTCGAACAGAGACAGGGCGGTGTCCAGCGGTGCGTCACCTTTTTCCAGGGCGCGGACAATCTCCTCAATTCGGGCGACGGCCTGCTCAAAGGACATCTTCTCCATTATTCGCACTCCTTTTCAGCTTTATATCGGCTCCGCCCCATCCACTGTGGCGGCAAAGGCATCTTTCTGCAGGCGGACGGTGATTTTGTCCCCCGGTTTGACGTCCGCGGCGGACTTAATCACCGCGCCGTCCTCCCGTCGCGCGATGGCGTACCCGCGCCCGAGGACTTTAAGCGGGCTCATGGCATCAAGGGCCGCCGCCTGGGCGGCGAACTTGTGCTTTCGCTCCGCCAGAATCCGTTCCGCGGCGGCGCACATTCGAGAGTGGGCATGGTCCAGCAAAAGACGCTTATCGTCAAGGTAATTTTTGGGGCTTACCAGCACTCGCCGGGAGGCGAGGTCGTTAAGGCGCCGGCGGTGGGTCGTCAGTTCACGGCGAAGCGCCTGCATGGCGCGGATTTCATAACTTAAAAGAGCCTCCAGCATCTCGCCCCGGTCAGGGACGGCAATCTCCGCGGCGTTGGAGGGCGTTGCCGCCCGCACGTCCGCCACGAAGTCGGAAATCGTCACGTCCGGCTCGTGTCCCACGGCGGAGATAACGGGCATCTCCGAGGCGAAGATGGCCCGGGCGACCCGCTCCTCGTTAAAGGCCCAGAGGTCCTCGATGGAGCCGCCGCCCCGTCCGGTGATGATAAGGTCCGCCACCTTGTGGCGGTTGGCGTAGGCGATGGCCCCGGCAATCTCCGCCGGCGCCTCCACCCCCTGCACCCGAACAGGCAGGATGATGACCTTCGCCATGGGCCAGCGGGCCCCCAGCACGCGGATAATATCCCGCACCGCCGCGCCGGCGCCGGAGGTAATCACCGCGATGCGCTTCGGAAACCGCGGCAGCGGCTTTTTAAACCGCTCGTCGAACAAGCCCTCTTTGAGGAGCTTTTCCTTCAGCTGCTCGAAGGCTATGTAGAGGTCGCCCACGCCGTCCGCGGTTAACGCGTTTACATAAAGTTGATACACCCCGTCCCGCTGGTACACGCTCACACGCCCGAAGGCCACCACTTTCATGCCGTTTTCCGGCCGAAACCGCAGTTTCGATGCGCTGGAGCGGAACATGACACACTTGAGGGCGCCCTCGGCGTCTTTCATGGTGAAGTAGTGGTGCCCCGAGGGGTATATTTTATAGTTGGAAAGCTCCCCGCGCACATAGACGGCGCCGAGCATATTGTCACAGTCGATTAGTGTTTTAATGTAATCGTTGAGTTCCGAGACGGATAAGACCGTTTTATCCACCCATTGTCACCGCCCTGTACGTTAGTATGGCAACGCCCAAGGCGTTGTCCGTGGAATACTCCGGCTCGGCAAACAGCGCGCCGGCCATCGCCTGCCGAATCATGGAGTTTGACGCCACGCCCCCCGAAAACAATACGGGCATATCGCCGTATTTCTCCATCGCCCTTTCCGTCACGCGCCTGAAAACGGACACGAGAGAGCGCAGGGCAAAGGCGGCCACATCCGCCGGCTGCGCGCCGGACTCAAAAAGCTGCTTCACCTTATGTTCCACGCCGGAGAGGGAAAAATACAGCCCGTCAAGCTTCGGCTTGTAGCAGGCATCGCTTTCCGACTGCTTCGACAGAGCGTCCAGTTCCTTTCCAGAGGGGAAAGACAGCCCTAAAAGCTGTCCCGTCCGGTCGATAAGCTGTCCGGCAGAGACGTCCGTGGTGGCGCCGATGATATCACACGCCACCGCCGCCCCCTGCGGGCGAACGAGGAGAAGCTCCGTGGTGCCGCCGGAGATTTGCCAGGCAAGGTGGGGCGTATCCAGCAGCTCCATACACCCTGATGACCACGCCGCCGCCGCTATATGCCCCTGCTGATGGGAAAAGGCACAAAAGGGCACCCCGAGGGCCTGCGCCAGAACGCGCCCCTGAGACGCCCCCGCCAGAAAACAGGGCATGTAGGAGTCCTCCGTCTCCCGTGGCTTTACGCTGGCGCCTACGGCGAGGACTTCCCCCTCGTGCTTTAGCTCGCTAAAAACCCCAGGGAGCTGGCGAACGTGGGCAAAGAGGGCTTCGGATTGCCGCAGGCCCAGTTTCCCCGGCTCCACGTGCAAAAGGCGGCCGGCGTTGCGGCCGGACTCGCCGTCAAACACGGCGCAGCTTGTGGTGTAGTTGCTCGTATCGAAGGCGAGGGCGGCTTTCATAGATGGGCCACTTCGCTTCGGGCAAACGTGCCGAGGACGCCGTTCATAAAGGGCACGACACGCTCCTCGTCGTACCGTTTAGCCAGTTCCAGCGCCTCGTTGATGGCTACTTTATTGGGCACGTCGGGCATATAGAGAAGCTCAAACATCGCCAGCTTCATGAGTGCCACGGCCACCCGCGAAATGCGCCCGAATCTCCAGCCAACGGCGTATTTTTCAATGTAGCCGTCCAGCTCCGCCCCGTGGAGGGCCACGCCGCGGATAATCTTCCCGATATACTCAAGCTGCCGGGCGTCGGGGTACTCGGAAAAAACGGCGTCATCGTCTGACTGGAGCGAGGCGTAATACTCCTCGTCAAAAAAATGACCGAGGAGTACCTCCGGCGGTGTGGGGTTTTCATTCTGGCTGAAGCAGAGCTTAAACGCGATTTCGCGTGCGGCTGTTCTTGTCATCTTTCGCATCACCCTTGCATAAGGGGCGGAGTCTCCTCCGCCCCCGTATCCCCGCCGCATTTCAGTTGCGGCAGGTTCATTTTTGAAGCAAACATTCGTCAGACCGGTTATTTCTGGTCTTTTCTCATGTAAATGCCGCTGACGGTCACATTCACGGCCGCGACGGAAAAGCCCGTCGTCGCCTCCACGGCGGAGGCCACGTTCTGCTGAACGTTCGTGGCAACCTCGCTTATAGCCGGCCCCAGCTCAACCATAATGTACACGTCCACGGTGACGGCGTCTTCGTCCACATGGATTTTTACGCCCTTGTGGAGCGATTTCTTCCCGAGAAGGTCGGATATGTCTCTGGCTGTGTGCAGCCCGGCGACGCCTTCCGTCTCCAGTACGGCGCTGCCCGCGATGACCGCAACAACCTCTTCTGAGATGTTGATGCTGCCCTTTTCATCCGGATAGGTGATGTATTCCTTGTTTTCTCCCATAATGGCCACTCCAATCCTGTGTGCGGACTTCATAAGGCGGCACGCCCTAAGCGACGCCGGCACTTTCCGACAACAAAAGTATAATACCTGCTGACGCAGGTATTATACACCAATTCCATGAGAAAATAAAGCACTTCCGCCGAATTATCTTCAAATCGAGGACCTGACTTCGATTATGTTCAGGTCGATGGCCTTCCAGTCTGTGTGGGACACGACGATGTCCGTTATCTTGGCCACTTCCGCCGTGGTGAGCCCATCCTCCGGCGCCGGAACGGTGACGCTCACGCCATCGCTTGAGAGATAGACAACACAATCGGCAAACCCCTTGGCCTTGATGAGGCCCTCCAGCTCCGCCTCCTTCACCGAATCGGAGGCCAGCTTTGAAATCTCCGCCAGTGCCGCTTCAATCATTTCTTCAGAGGCATTCTCCGCCCTGCTGACGGTCGCGAGGGTTGCGGCGGCGGCGTCACGAGCCTGCTGGCGGTTGAGGCGCGCTGCGCTGAAAAACTCGGTGTTGACGGTCTCCTTCTCCGGTGTATAGAACAGTCCGGCTCCGTCGTCTTTGGGCTGGGCGACCTCACTGGTGTCGATTTTTGCGCCGGCGTCAGTGGATGGTTTTGCCGCATTCTTGTTGTAGGACCAGTTTAAGTAAGCCGCAACACAAACAAAAAGCAGCACTGTTATGATAACCGCGTTCCTCTTAAATGTCTTCACACACGATGCCTCCTCAAGATTTATTCATTTTTGCGACAACGATTTTGTCTGTGCTGAGACCGGTTAGCCCAGCAACGGCCCGGATGATTTCCAGCCGGACGGTGGCGCTGTCCGCCCCTTCGCAGACCACAAGCGCCCCCTGATAAACGGGATAGATTGTTTTCACCGTGAGCGGTTTTTGCGTCGCGCTCCCCGATGAGACGAGGACGGCTTTGGAGCTTCTGTCCAGGGACGTTTCCTCCGCGTCACCGCGCCGGCTGGTGTCCTTGGAGTATGTCTCGTCCCGGGCGTAGACCTGCTCCGTGCCCGACTGCAGCGTCAGCACAACCGTGACTTTGCCGGCACCTTCGATTTTTGAAAGCGCCTTGGCGATGCGCTCCTCCTGCTCGGCAAGAGAGAACACCTCCGTTTGCCCGCCGCCGCCCGTGGGCTGCTCCTTTGCGGTGGACTTCCCCGCCGTGGGGAGGAGAATCAGCACAAGCCCCACGATAACGACGAGCAGAACAAACTTGTTCTTCTTTACGAAATCGAAGACCCTTTCAAACACCTCCGGCTTGTTAGTCATTTTCATGCTTCACACTCCAGTTCATCTCCTCCGCCGGGATGCCAAGCTCCGCCACAAGCGCGTCCTGCAGCTTGCGGCGGGCGGCTTCGCCGGCACTTGTCTCGAGACGGGCGCTCTTTGGAATCCATGTTCCGTCCTCACGCTGCTCCGCCGTCACGGTTGCATGGAGGTCATCTATCCCAAGGGACCGACCTTTGTCCAATATATATGCTGTGGTCCGCTCCTCTATGATACGTCGCATAAGCTTTTCCTCCGATATTTCCACCCCCGCCGCCGCAGCCTGCCCCTCCTCCTGATAGCGAGCGGCGAAGGCGGCAAAACTCTCCGGATCCAGCCGCCGCAGCGGCTGGATGAGGGCCAGAATAGTGACCAGCCCGCACACAAGCATCACGATGCGTTTGACGCGCCCTTCCGGAGTGAGCATCCGGACCGCTGCCGTGATGAGGGCCGCGCCGGTGATTCCCAGTACCCAGTCTCTCAATACCGCACTCAAGCTAACTCACCATCCGTATCACAGAAATTATCGAAATATACAGCATCAGCGCCGAGCAGCCGATGAGCCCTAAAATCATGCCGAAGGCCGCGCTCACGTTGGCAATAAGCTTCGTGATGCGCCCGTCGCTGGCGGAGGCGGCCAGCCCTGCCGCCGCCTTGTACGCCAGGTAATGGACGCCCACCACGATAAACGGGCCGGCGCACGTGGCCGCCACGGCGATAAACCCGAATACGCCGATGGCGTTGCGCAGAATCTGGGCGCCGGCCAAAACCGTGTCCGAAGCGTCGGCGATGATGCTCCCCACCACGGGCAGGACGGTCTGTATCGTGGTCTTCATGGCCTTCACCGCGGCGGCATCCGTGGAGGCGCTGATGACACCGGTGATGGACAGGTACGCCACGAACAGGAGCATAATGAAGGACATGGTGGTCTTCCCCAGCCACTTGAGAAGGTTTGACGCACCGGTGAGCCCCTCCCCTCCCAGCGCCGCTTCGGCGACGCTGGTGGCCGTAAAGGCGTAGATGATGGGGATGACGATGTTGTGGGACGCCGTCATGAGAATGTCCATGAACAGCGCCGCGGCGGCGTATTTGGCCGCGGCGGAAGTCACCGCCCCGCTGGCTGCGGCGGCGGAGGTGAGGGTGGGAAGGAGCGCCTTCGTAAAGAGGTTCAGCTCATTTAGGACCTCCCGCCCTAACCCCACGAAGGAGCCCACGTTCTGAATACTCAGCATCGATATGGCCAGCACGCCGGCCAGCACCGCGTATCGCCCCGCATTGTCAAAGGACGCTGTGAGCATCCCACAGAGAAGCGCCGTGAGCATCACGACGATGGCGTTTTTCAGCCCCGCCGTGAGGGCCTGTCTGGCCCGCCCGCCGAGGGCGGACAGGAGGGTGCCGAGGCCTTTTTTGGGGTTCGTTGCGTCTGACACAGAGAAATTTCCCAAAAGGTCCCGGGCATCGTCCGGCAGGGCATCTTCAAGCCTGTCCGTTTTCAGCTCCTCGGCGTAGGCGTCGGCGGCCTCAAGGGGGGAGGTCACCGCCTGACCGGCCTGGGCCGACGCAGCCTGTCCGCAAAGGAGAACAAGAGCCGCCGAGGCAATAAGTGTTACAATCCACTTTTTCATTTGTACCCTCTTCACACTCAGACGAGCGACCGAATCATACTGACGACCGATTCAAAAAGCGGCAGCGCGATATACAGCGCCGTAAGGGAGCCCACCAGCTCCACGCCGGAGGCGACGGAGGATTGTCCCGCGTCGCGGCAGACGTCTGAGGCCAGCTTCGTCACGAGGGACACGCCCACGGTCTTGAACACAATCTCCACCGCCGCGAGGGAGATGTTCGTGGCCTCCGCCAGCATGCGGATGAAATCCACCACCCCCACGATGACGTCAAAGGCCAGATACATTCCGGCCATAGCCAGGGCAATGGTGAGCATGAGGGACATATCCGGGCTGTTTTTCCGAATCACAAGCCCCATCACCGCGCCGGCCACGGCGACGGCGGCCACTTTCAGCAGTATCATCGCCCTTAGCCCTTAAAAGCCGAACAGGTTTTTTATCATGTTAAACAGCTCGAAAATCTGCTGGACGATTATCACAAGAACCGCAACCAGCCCGGCGAGCGTGACCATCAGCGCCTGTTCGCTCTGCTTGGTGTTGGATAGGATGAGATTCAGCACCGCAACGAGTATGCCGATTGCCGCGATTTTGAAAATCAGATCAACATTCATTTATGTAACCCTCTTCCGTCACGTGGATTATGTGCGCCGGTTCCCGCTGGCATAGTACATCTTATTTCTGCCTGTCCATAAATATGACGCGGCGGCTACAGCAGCAAAACTGAGACGAACACCCCGGCGGCCACACCTAAAAAGGCGTGGACGCGGGCTTTTTTGTCCCGCTCGGCTTCGGCACGGCGGGCGTATTCCTCCATCCGCCGCTGCACCCGCACAAGGGCGCTTTTCTGCTCGCCGGCGTCGTATCGCCCGAGGAAATACCCCAACTCCGAGATGGCCCGCCGCTCCTCCTCTTTCAGAAGCAGCTCCGGAGACTCCGCAATGGCCGCGCTCCACAGGGAGGAAAAGGGTTTCCGCCCCAAGGTCTCCATCTTCTCGTGCACCCGCCGAAACAGGGCCGAGACGGGATAGGGCGTGTCCTCCATGAGAAGCCGCATCAGCTCCGGCATGGGTGTGAGCCGGTCGTAAACCTCGCTTTTCATGATTTCAATGGCACCGGACAGAGCGTGAAGGATGTTGGCACGGCGCCGAAGGCGCAGCACGCTCAAAAATCCCCATGCGCCGGCGCCGGCCGTGATGAGAATGGCGCCGATAAATCGAATCACGGCGTCTCCTCCAATCGCACAACGGAATAGGCCCGCGCCCCGTCCTTTTCCGAAATCAAAACGGCGCGCCTGAATATCCCCTGACTTAAAAGCTGCGCATACAAAGGACGCGTGCGCAAGTCGGCGACGTCGGTGCCGTGGGCCGTGGCGAGAAGCCGCACACCGCAGTTTGCCGCCCGAACAATGGCCTCAATGTCCTCCGGCGCCGTAATCTCGTCCAGCGCAATGACCTGCGGGTTCAAGGCGCGCAGGAGCATCATCACGCCCTCCGCCTTCGGGCACCCGTCCAGCACATCCGTCCGGGGGCCAACGTCCAGCTGCGGCTGTCCCTCGTACAGGGCGGCCACTTCGCTGCGCTCGTCCGCCAGCGCCACCCGCATTCCGGCAAGTCCTGTGCGCCCGCCCAGAGAGAGGATGCGGACAAGGTCCCGCAGCAGCGTCGTCTTCCCCTTACCGGGCGGCGAGACGATGAGCGTGGAGCAGAGGCTCCCCTCTTCCACAAGCTGCGGCAACACAGGCTCCGCCACCCCCGGCATCTCCCGGGCAATGCGGATGCAGGCGGAGGAGAGGGTGCGAAAACCGGCGATACTCCCGTCTTTCACAATGGCGCTGCCGGCCAGACCGATGCGGTACCCGCCCCGCACCGTGATGTACCCCGACCGGATGCTCTCCCGGGCGGAGTAGGCAGAGGCCCCCGTTGCGATGTCCAGAAGGCCGTCGATATCCTGCCGCGTGACGACCTCTTTCCCCAGCTGCCGCTCTCCGGAGGGGAGCAGAACCGTCATGGGCCGGCCCACCCGCAGCCGCAGCTCTTCCGCAACGGCCCTGTCGTGCTTGAGGACCTGCCGTGCCCGCTCGCGTAAATGTTGCGGCAGCAGGAGCACGGCTCCGTCATACCGCGCCACCTTCGCGTCAAGCTCTGTCATGATGTCATCGCCCCTTTCATGCCCTATATGTATGGCGGCATGTCCCACTTTATGACGGGCAAAAAGGGACGAATAACGCCCCCGCAGGCCAATCCTGCGGGGGCGAGAATTTTCAACGAAATTATTGACTTTTTTGCGTCCGGGACGCTTTGCGGCCTTAATTTACAAAACGACTACCGGCTTTCGCGGCGCTGGAGACTCAGCCGATCAGCAATCATGGCGATAAATTCGCTGTTTGTGGGCTTGCCTTTTATATTTGAAACGGTGTAGCCGAAGAATTTCTGAAGCGTTTCCAAATCGCCTCGGTCCCACGCCACTTCAATGGCGTGTCGGATAGCACGTTCAACGCGGCTGGGAGTCGTGGAGTATTTCCGCGCAACGGTGGGATAGAGAACTTTCGTCACAGCGTTGATGATGTCCATGTCGTTAATGGTTAGAATAATTGCTTCGCGCAGATATTGGTATCCTTTGATATGCGCCGGAACCCCGATTTCGTGGATAATTTCGGTGACCAGACTCTCGAGGCTCTGCTCGTGATGCTGAACAGGGCGCGGGACAGGCGTCGAAGGCGTCAGCGAGACGCGGGCTTTTCCGGAGACCATACGGATACGCGAGAGCAAAACGGGGATGTCACAGGGCTTCTGCATGTAGTAGGAGACGCCGAGACTGGAGGCTTCCGCAAGGGTATGCTCGCTGGCAAATCCCGACACAATAATCACAGCCGGCTTATTCTGCTCCAGTTCGTTGATTTTTGCCATGAGGGCAAGGCCGTCCAGACCGGTAAGGATGAGGTCGGTTATGAGAACGTTAGGTTTCTTTTCCAGGATGAGGTTGTACGCCTGCTGTCCATCTCCCGTGCAGCCTACGACTTCAAAATCACCTTCCGATGACAAGATGTCGGAAAGCAGCAGTCTGTATTCTTCGCTGGTATCGGCAATTAGAACACGCGTTTTGCTATCCATTCTCTTACTCCTCCGTAACTAATATTTCATCACGGCTTTGCATTTTCTCTATTTATCTGCGGCCCTGTGAAATAATGTAGCATAAAGAGACGTATTATGCAAGCATAATTTGGAATATATTTCTAGATTTTACCAATTCCATGCCTCGATTATTTGCCGTCAATAAGGTAATCGTAGGAGACGTTGAAAATTGTCGCAATCGCTTTGAGTTCGATGTCCGTCACATAGCGTTTGTTCGTTTCGATACGGGTGATTACGTTTTTGTCCATATCGATGCCAATGAGCTGAAATTGATACGCGAGCGCCCTTTGAGAGAGACCGCTCCGTTCCCGAAGCTGTTTGAGTCGTTTCGCAATCAGGTTTTTCTCACCATTCTCACCGCGCGGTTTTGGCATAATCCCTCTTCACCTCGCACAATTTTTGGTATTTCATTAGTAATTTATCGTGTTATTGCCCATATATCGGTTGTTAAATCGAGACGACTTGTAGAATTATGTCAAAATTTCTTCACTTTTTCAAGTTTTTAAGCCTGCAATGCCCGAACGAGAATCCCTAAATTGTTCTCATAGATCTCATCAAACTGCTCAAGGGGCAGCGGCGAGACGCCTTCCCCCGCCTCGATGGTGAACCCGGGGCGGCGAAAATGCCAGATAAACCAGTCCTTGTATCCGGCAAATCCGGAGGCGTAGGGGACGTCTTCCACTTCGTATCCGCTCACATTTTTAAACGCCATTGCCGTTTCCAGCGCATTTTTTACGTCAATATCGAGATACTTCCAATAGATGACTTTTCCCTGCGTGTGATAGGACAAGGTCATGTCAAAATTGTTTTCCAGTGTGTAATTATACAGGGCGATGCTCTCCGGCTCCGACAGGGCGCAGGGACCCACGAAATCTCTGGGCGCAGGGTCCACGATGCCGATTTCCGCCTTGTTCGCCCGGGCCATTTCCCAGCCCGCGGGGTACTGGAGGTTTAAGTCCACACCCCGTATGTTGGCCTTCCACCCGTCGGGAAACGGAATATCGGGGTACCGGCTTGCGATACGCCGGGCCTTGGCGAGGACGGAAACGTCAGTAATCCGCTCGTTTACGAGGTCGACCCCGTCGGGGTTGACGAGGGGGAGAAGGTGCAGCGTCGTGCTGGAAAACAGCGCGCGGGCGTCGGCATCAAAAATCCGTCCGCCTTTATCGATGGCGGCGCCGTACTCTGCGGCAAACCGCAGCAGGACGAGGCTCGTTATCCACTCGTTGGCATGGTGCGCGGCGTTCACAAACACGCGGCGCGGGCCGTCGCCGATGGTCAAAACCGTCAGCGGCCGGCCAAGGACGCTTAAACCGATGTCTTTTGCCCGCACAAAAGAGTACATGCGGCACAATCCTTTGACGATGCTTTCAGTCAAGTATGAGGAGAATTTCCCCGCCGAATCCATAAACACTCCTGTCATTTTGCGTCTCCGCCTTTCAAATTGTTTGTTTCAAAAGGAACATTATGGCGGATGAGGCGAAATAATGAATGATGTTTATGAATAATGAGCGTATCCGTTGCGCTTTCATTTTCAGCCAGACCAAATGAGAAATATTTTGTCACAGCGGCGCGTCGTCTTTTATCAGCGCCAGCGGATATATTAAAACAGCAATATAAAAATAAACAGGAGGAGAAACATGCTTATTATACCATGTCTCTCCATATCGAAACGAGGGTGACAGATATGGAGTTTACGGATAAGGTAAAAAAGAAAATCAGGAAAATCTGCGGGGCAACGGTCGTTGCCATCGGACTATTAGCGTCGGTAGCCGCACCGGCGGGGGCGGCTTACGATAAAAAGCTCGTGCCCATGGGAAATGCCGTGGGCATCTCCATGGAGGCGGACGGGGCTCTCGTTGTGGGAATCCCCGAATTTCTCGGTGACGGTACGCCGTCCCCCGCCCGCGGCGCCGGTTTTGCAGTGGGCGACATCGTCACCCACGTGAACAAAAAGCGCGTCTGCTGCAACGAGGAGATTCGGGACGCCCTCTCGAAAGGCGAAGGGAAGAACGTTACGGTGACCGTTACCCGGGGTAAGAAAACAGTGGACATCACCGTCGCACCCCACATAAATGGTGAGGGGCGTGCAGAACTGGGCCTGTGGCTCCGAGACGCGGTGGCGGGAATCGGAACCATCACGTTTTACGATCCGGAAACGGGCGTATACGGCGCTCTGGGCCACTCCGTCAGCGATACGGAAACGGGTATTCTCATCCCCCTGCGCACCGGCTCCATTCTCCGCTCCTCCGTCACGGACGTGGCGCAGGGCAAAATCGGGTTCCCGGGCCAGCTACACGGGACCTTTAACGCCGAAAATGTGGTGGGCAACCTCGTGAAAAACTCTCCCAACGGTATTTTCGGTCAAATCCTGTCCGCTGAGTTCATCGACGGACGGGAACCCATCCCCGTAGCGGAAACGAAGGAGATTCACACAGGCCCGGCCACGATTTTGTCCAACGTCTCCGGCACAGAAGTGTGTGCTTACTCGATTGAAATCACGCGCCTGTACAGCGGCTCGGAAGCCGCCGGGCGCAGTATGATGATTACCGTGACGGACCCGCGGCTCATTGAACAGACGGGTGGCATCGTGCAGGGCATGAGCGGCAGCCCCATCATTCAGGACGGTAAGCTCATCGGCGCTGTGACCCACGTGCTCATCAACGACCCGACCCGGGGGTATGGTCTCGCCATCGAGAAAATGCTCAGTACAATCTACAACGGCAGCGGTGTGAAAAAAGCCGCGTAAAACACAAACAGCAAAGGCCGGCGGTTTACGAAACCCGCCGGCTTTTGTGCTTTTCTTTCCTGAAAAACATGCTAAAATAGTGATGCCGCATTGTAGATTGCGGCCAAATACCCATTCAAGGAGAGTCAAGATGCTGCAAACGAAAACACGCATTGAAGTGCGCTACCCGGACTGTGACCGCATGGGCATCGTACACCACGCGGTCTATCCAATCTGGTACGAAATGGCCCGTATGGACTTTTTCAAGGAACTCGGGTTTTCTTTTGATGACATGAATCGGCTGGGCATCAACCCCGCCATGGTGGACCTTGGCCTGCAGTACAAAGCGCCGGCAACGTACCCGCAGACGCTGTACATCACCACGCGCATGGGGCTGTACGCGCCGAAAAAGCTGGAGCTTTTCTACGAGACACAGACGGAGGAGGGCGCCGTCATCAACACCGCCCGCACCTTCCATATCTGGACGGGCCCGGACAATAAGTCCATCAATCTGGAGGAGGCTCTGCCCGACGTATACGAAAAAATCCGCCGTGCCGCCCCGCAGGAGGCGTAAATCGGGCGCGATTTTTCGGAAATTTGTTTTGAACGTATATTCAAAGCCATTTATTCCGCACTTTGAATAGTAATTCAATGGAAAAGAAGGCGTTTCATGGACAGTAAAAGCGACTTTTCACAGGGGAGCATCCGCCGTCTCATCGTGCGCATGGCTGTTCCGATTACCCTCGGACAGCTGATTAATCTCCTGTATAACATCGTGGACAGAATCTATATCGGGCACACGGAAAACGGGCGTCTCGCCCTCACGGGTATCGGCGTGACGCTTCCGATTATTTCCATTATTATGGCCTTTGCCAGCATCGGCGCCACGGGCGGCGCGCCCCTTTTCTCCATGGCCCGTGGCCGTGGAGACGAAAAGGAGGCCGGCCACATCCTCGGCAACACCTT
>DUPW01000063.1 GCA_012838125.1 Papillibacter sp. | reverse complement strand
TGTCACTTCCGGCTTGCGCTTTGCTCGGTGCGGGCGGTATCAGCGGTATATCCTCCTATCTTGGTGTTGTCATGGCAAAGCAGTATCCATCCCGGTTCATTACTCCGGGCATCATAGGGCTTGGGTTTGCGGCTTCTCTGGTACAAACGGTGCTGCTTCACGCATTGCGTGACAATTTGACTTTGCTGTATGTCGTGTATCTTGTCATCGCCGTTGCGCTTGTGATTCTATATCTGCTGTTAGAACCGTATTTAGGATATAGCCTCCGTGGTCGCACCTTGGAAGATTTGATTGGGGAGCCTGTCACCGAACTTGCGACCGTCAGTGGAGCAGATAACATATCGATGATTGAGGCAGGGCCGGAAGCAGAGCGGGTGGAGGAAGATGACTCTCCTCACACAATGCGTATGAGAACCTTATTGCAGCACACGCTCACTCCGCTAACTCGCCGCGAATACCAGCTGGCCGATTGCATCATGCGGGGGCAGCGCCGCTCTGAGATTGCAGAGGAAATGGGTGTAAAACCCGAAACTGTCACAAAGTATACAAACCAGCTGTATAACAAGTTTGGTATCCACAGGCGGCAAGACCTGTTTCGGCTTGCCGAAAAGCTTGATCGCGAATGGCTGGAAAAGGAACAGTTGTGAAATCCCCCGCCAATGCGTCAAATAAAAAAGGCTGGATAGGGCGTTTTTCTCCCCCATTCCAGCGTTGCTAATTCCTACTTGAGCTTACTTCCATTTACAGAAGAATAAACATTGTTTAAGGCTGTGTAACGGGACATCGCGCTTCACGATCCTTTATGCTTATAATTACATCGGAGCAATAGTTTTTCAGAAAATGGACGAAAAAACGGCATAGCCGCAACTTGCGACTATGCCGTTTTTTCAAGGGTATAAAATCCCTATCCGAGGACGCTTTAAGCTCCCGTTTTTTATCTTCAACTTTGTGGCGAGACGCGGCTTTGCTCCCGCCAAAATCTGTGCGTGGCGGTGCGCCAACTGCCGCGGAGCAGGTGCATCCCGCCGCTGCAGCGGCTTGGCTGCGCTTCCGAAAACCAGCGGTGGCTCTGCTCTCCTTCCCCCTTTGCGGATATGCTCCATCCTTGCGGTTTTCGACGCCGCGCCCCCAGAAAATCATTTAAACGAATGACCGGGCCGCATGAGCGACCCGGTTATTGTTCATTACCTGTAGGACTTTCTCTTCTTTTTCCTGGCGGCTTCTGATTTCTTGCGACGCTTGACGCTCGGACTCAGATAATACTCTTTTTTTCTGAAATCAGAGAGCACACCGGCCTTAGCACAGTTGCGCTTGAATCGTTTCAGGGCGCTGTCCAGTGATTCATTATCTTTGACGTGGACTTCCGACATTCCGTTATCCCTCCCTCCAAATACGCACCGCGCGGTGCGCTTTAAGGGCCATTCGTATGGCTTCAACATACCTATTATAATTTGACGCCGGCAAATTGTCAATGAAAAATCCGAATTGAGTTAAGGCTGTTTCCTTACCGCACAATGAGGTTGATGAGTTTATTCTTCACCGTAATCGTGCGGACTATTTCCTTGCCCTCAACAATTTTCTTGATTTTTTCATCGGCCAGTGCCGCCTGCAGCATCACATCGTCCGCCGCGTCGTTGGGGATAAACACTGTGGTTCTGAGCTTTCCGCCCACCTGAACGGCAATCTCCCGCTGCTGTTCCACCATTTTCGCCTCGTCGTACTCAGGCCACGGTGTTTTGCAGGCCATGCCCCCAAAGCCCTGAATTTCCCACAGCTCTTCCGCGATGTGGGGCGCAAAGGGCGACAGGAGCGTGAGCAACACTTTGATGTCCCCTCTGGAGGGGGCCGTTTCGTAGTAGGCGTTGACGAGGGTCATCAGCTGGGCGATGGCGGTGTTGAACTTCATGTTCTCGATGTCCTCGCTCACCTTCTTGATGGAGCGGTGAATGACGACTTCGTTCGCCGCAGAGTATTCCTCCGATCCGGAAACGCGCTTTTCAGCGAGATTCCAAATCCGGTCGAGGAAGCGCTTACAGCCCTTGACGGCGTTGGCGGACCAGGGCGCCGTTTTTTCAAAGTCGCCGATGAACATGATATACAGGCGCAGGGTATCGGCACCGAATTCCGCCACTACGTCGTTGGGGTTAATGACGTTGCCGCGGGATTTGGACATCTTCTGCCCGTCCTCACCTAAAATCATACCGTGGCTCGTGCGCTTTAAGTAGGGCTCTTTCGTCTGGACCACGCCGATGTCGTAGAGGAACTTGTGCCAGAAGCGGGAGTAGAGCAGGTGCAGCGTGGTGTGCTCCATGCCGCCGTTATACCAGTCCACGGGCATCCAGTACTCGAGGGCTTTTCGGGAGGCAAGTTCCGTATCGTTGTGGGGGTCGGCATACCGCAGGAAATACCAGCTGGAGCCGGCCCACTGGGGCATGATGTCCGTCTCCCGTTTGGCGGGGCCGCCGCACGTCGGGCAGGTGGTCTCCACCCAGTCCGTCATGGCGGCCAGGGGGCTTTCTCCCGTGTCCGTCGTCTCGTAATACTCAACGTACGGCAGCTCAAGGGGCAGCTGGTCCTCCGGCAGGGGGACGTAGCCGCACGTCGGGCAGATGACAATCGGAATGGGCTCGCCCCAGTAACGCTGGCGGGAAAAAACCCAGTCCCGCAGCTTGTAGTTGACGGTTTCCCTGCCGAGGCCGTTCTCAGTGAGCCACTGAGACATCGCTTTAATGGCCTCCTCAACGCTCATGCCGTTGAGGAACCCGGAATTAACGAGGATACCCGTGTCGCAGTCGGTATAGGCTTCCTTCTCCACGTCGCCCCCGGAGACAACTTCCACGATGGGCAGGCCGAACTTCTTGGCAAACTCCCAGTCGCGGGTGTCGTGCCCCGGAACGGCCATGATGGCGCCGGTGCCGTAGCTGGCGAGGACGTAGTCGGAAATGAAAACAGGAATTTCCTGCTTCGTGGCGGGGTTGATAGCGCGCACACCGCGTAGCTCCACGCCCGTTTTCTCCTTGGAGAGCTCCGTGCGCTCAAAGTCGGACTTCTTCGCGGCGGCGGAGCGGTATTCTTCCACTTCATCGGCGTTAGAAAGCTGCGGCAGCCATTTCTCAACCAGCTCGTGCTCGGGGGAGACGACCATGTATGTGGCGCCGAAGAGCGTATCCGGACGGGTGGAGAAGACCCGGAGCTTATCCCCCAGGGTGGTGTCGAATATGATTTCCGCACCGATGGAGCGGCCAATCCAGTTTCTCTGCTGTGTCTTGACCCGTTCGATGAAGTCGAGGTCGTCTAAATCGTCCAGCAGGCGCTCAGCATACTCCGTGATTTTGAGCATCCACTGGCTCTTTTCACGGCGCACAACGTCGCTTCCGCAGCGCTCGCAGACGCCGCTTACCACTTCCTCGTTGGCGAGCACGCACTTACAGGAGGTGCACCAGTTGACGGGCATGGACGCCTTATAAGCCAGACCCTTCTCAAAGAGCTTGAGAAAAATCCACTGCGTCCACTTATAGTATGCCGGGTCCGTGGTATCCACCACTCGGTCCCAGTCAAAGCTGTAGCCCAGCATTTTCAGCTGGTCGGTAAAGCGGGCGATGTTCTTTTTCGTTACGTCCGCCGGATGGACTTTGTTCTTAATCGCATAGTTTTCCGTCGGCAGGCCGAAGGCGTCAAAGCCGATGGGAAACAGGACGTTGTAGCCCTCCATCCGCCGTTTGCGGGAGATAATGTCCATGGCCGTGTAGGGGCGCGGATGCCCCACGTGCAGGCCGTCGCCGGAGGGGTACGGGAACTCGATGAGTCCGTAAAACTTCTTTTTCCCCTCATCCGGCACCGCGGCGAAGGTCTTTTCCTCTTCCCATTTCCGCTGCCACTTTTTCTCGATACGAGTAAATTCGTACTTCATTTGACCAGTCCTTCTCTATTCATCCTCGTTGGCGACCCATGGGCCGATGTCCATTTCCGGCGCATCCTGCCACAGCCGTTCCAATGCGTAAGACTCCCGCGCCTCTTCCATGAATATGTGTACGACTACGGAGCCGAAGTCAATAAGAACCCACCCGCTGGTGTGCCCTCCCTCGGAGCGCAGCGGCGGCTCGCCGCTATCCCGCATCTCCTTTTCAACGAAGTCGGAGAGCGTCTTCACCTGCGTCGTGGAATTGGCTGTGCAGAGAACAAAATAATCGGCGAGAATCGTGACGTCATGCGTGTAGAGAACGCGAATGTCATTTCCCTTTTTGCTGTCCAGTGCGCGGACAACCTTTTCCGCCGCTTGAAGTGGCGTGAGCATGAAGGCAATCCTTCCTTTCTTTAGGTCCGCTTGTCCCTGA
>DUPW01000062.1 GCA_012838125.1 Papillibacter sp. | reverse complement strand
TACGGATATAGTCCTGACGGATGACTTCCAGCATGCTCGACCGGGTCGTGCGGCACAAGTTCGAGACGGGGCCTAAGCCCGAGACGACGCAAGGCAATATCCATGATTTGAACGAGTCGAGGCCCGTCGCCGGCAGCCACCCGAGCTTCACCGACACGATGAGCACGAGCATCAGCGCGAACCAGAACGTCGGCAGCGACGCCACAATAAGCGCGGCCACCGTGAGGATGTAGTCGACTTTCGTGTTCTGGTTCAGCGCACTTATGACGCCGAACGTGATGCCCACAATCGACGATATGAGCAGGCTGATAATCGTGATGGCAAGCGTCGTCGGCAGGCGCGCGATAATCTGCTCGCTGACCGGCCGTTTTGACAGGTACGACGTGCCTAAGTCAAAACGTGTGACGATGCCCTTGACATAATTGAAAAACTGGATCGGCAGCGGGTCGTTGAGTCCTAAACGCTCGCGTTCCGCCTCGATTTGCTCTTCCGTCGCGTCGCCGCCGAGGAGCGAAGCAACGGGGTCGCCGGACATCCGGTTAATTGTAAAGACTATGAGCAGGATGCCGAGGATAACCGGTATCATAATACCGATTCTGCGTAGGATGTACGAAAGCATTTCTTTACCTCCCGCCTATTCGTTTGCCGCGATGTACTTGCCCGTAACGTATCCCAGCGTGAGGCAAACCCCGTAGTTGTGCCCCGCGATGCGGAAGTTGTAACAGTTTGCGAACATATCGCCGATGAGCGTACCGGCTGCATACAGTCCGCCGAGGGGCTGATCCGATTCGTCACAAATCTGCATGAGGTGGTTCGTTCTCGGTCCGCCGAGGACACTGAAGAATCTGCGCTCTGATAAAGACCCGCCGTAAAACGGCGCCTGCCGGATTTCCTGCAGATACTTCGGCTTTTTATAGAAGTCGGTGTCGGCACCGGCACGGCACATCGCATTATACCGCTCGATTTCGGTAAGGGTCTTCTCAAGCGGCAAGCCGAGCTTCTCCACCACTTCCTCAATCGTTTCGCCTTTGACGAGTCTGCCCTTCTCCACTTCCGCTTCCCACTTCTCGATGACCTTTTCAGGCGGCGTCGGGGCGCTTCCTCGGGTGCTGCCGTGGGAGAACCAGTCGATGTCGTAGGCGTAGTTTTTCCCCCATACGGCAAAGGCCTCGCTCTTTGGCTGATTCAAAATGGCGTACACGGAGTATGGGGCGTTGGCGTCTTCATTCATAAACCGCTCGCCGTTTGCGTTAAGGCGCAGTCCCCTGTGGGCGCCGTAGGGCATATTGGAGCCGAGACGGCTGCCCTGAATCAGCGGCGCGTTGGGGAAGATTTTCTGCCACGCCGCGCCTGCCCACAGGGCCATGAGGTGCCCTTCACCACGGAAGAGGCCCTTTTCGTGAAAACCGACGTTATAGTCGCCGCTGCCGCCGTCAAAGTGTTTGGCAAAGGCCGGGCAGTACTTGGCCATCATGTCGCGGTTTGCCGAGAAGTCACCCGTGGCGAGGACGACGGCCTTTCGCGCAATGAACTTGATAAACCGGCCCGTTTCGTCTTCCGCGATGACGCCGCAGATGCGTCCCGTCGCCGGATCTTTGACGAGCTGCCTCCCCCGGGTCCGGTAGGCGATTTTTCCGCCCCGGGCGAGGTAATTCTTTTCAAGGGTTCTCAGCGCAATGTTGATTCCGGCGCCGGCAAATGTGGTCTTATCGTCCAAAAACGCGTGGGTTCCCACGGGCTGGGTTGTGGGGCTGTGGGGATCGCAGTCGTTTCCGTTTTCAAGGACCACCTGAACGCCGTCGGCTTCCAGCATATCGACGAGCCAGTTCATAGACTCTTCGCTTTTGTTATAGAAGGTGTACCATTTTCGCTGGTCAACCTGAAAGGAACAGGCCGCGAATTCCTCAAGGAAGAAGTCTGTGGGGTCAAACCGCGGGTAGCCCAGCCGCTCCATCACCTTGCTGTAGACGGCGAACACCGATCCGCCACGGCCTACGGGCCGGGAACTGGCGGTGACGATTGTGGTCGCGATGCCTTCTTCCACGCAGGAGAGGGCGGTACACAGACCGGACATCCCCTCGCCTAAAACGACCACGTCGCTTTCCACCGTCTCGGCGATTTTATCCTCCGGTATCGGTTCGGGCGGGATTTCAAAACTCCATTTTTGCGCGACACTGTCTGCGTTGAGGTATTCAGGGTGTCTACTCATCTCGTTTCCCGCGTTTGTCATTTTGAATTCCTCCCGAGAGATTTCTTGCGGCGAACTTCTCCTGCCAGTTGCCCACCGGGCAGTATGCCTGACATCTGCCGCAATGCCACGACTCGACGTGCTGCAGACCTCTGTCAGATATGGGTGTCTTGGCGTAAGCTTCCGCAATGTCCTTGGCAGTGGGGTCGTTCGTCGTCACGAGATCCTCCTTGCCGCCGAACTCCTTCCGGAAGCCGTGGCAGGCCACCTGACAACGCGGGAAGCTGATTTTGGCATACGTATACGTCTTATCACCCAGCGTGGCGGAATGACAGTCTTCCGAACCATACAGGCCGATGGCATTCGTGGGGCACACATCGGTGCAGATTTTGCATTTTTCCGGATCGCAGAGTTTCGGTCCGTTGTACATGGGGTCGGGCTCAATCTCCGCCGTTGTTAAAATCACGCCGAAGCGCTGCCGGGAACCAAATTCCGGTGTGAGCACGATGCTGTGCCAGCCGAATTCTCCCAGTCCCGCAGCGACGGCCGAGTGGCGCAGGCTGATTTGGTTGCCGTTTGTCATGGGGCCGGTGGAGGTGGGTGTTGCCACTTCGCCGGTTGTCCGCTCGATGGTCTGGGCGATGGCGTAGCAGGTATAGGTCAGAGCGAAGTTCGGCAGCATGGTGTAGCCGTACGTTCCGTAAATGCCTTTGATGTCCTCCCGTCCATCTTCAAAGGCACGGAAATTAATCTGCGTTACACCGTCCAGCACGCGCTGTGCTATCACAATGACGGATTTGCAGCCCGGCAGGATCTTCGTCGGGTGCCGCGCCGGCGGCGAGTCGTGGAAACGGTCCACGCTGGCAATACCGCACAGGTCCATACCATGCCGGTACGCTGTCTCCTTTACTAGAGTTTTAAGATCCATGGTTCTCTCCTTTTCCTCACATTACAGATTCCGTTTATGTTCTTCCTCGCTAGCTTAAGCTTCCTCACCGTCTTCGATAGCGAACCGAGCGGCGAGATATCCCCACGTCAGGGCGCGGCCGTGACTGTTGCCGGGTACGAGCGTGGGATAATCGACGCCGTACAGACCGCCCGCCACGTTGCCGGCGGCGTAAAGGCTGGGTATCGGCCGGTGTTCCTTATCAACGACCCGCAGGTGCGTGTCTGTGATGAGCCCGCCCGTTACGGCCAGCATCGCCGGCCCGAACTTCGAGGCGTAAAACGGCGGTTTTTTAATGGGGAACAGAAGCTCCGCCCGCTTGCCGAACTGCGAATCGTCTTTTTTCTCCACCATCGCGTTGTATGTATCCACGGTTTCCCGGAGCTTCTGGGGCGGGATTTCGATTTTCTCGGCCAGCTCCTCGATGGTGTCGGCCTGCTGCACCTGGCCGTTTTTAAGCCCCGTATCGAGGAACATCTGCTCCCGCTCGCCCGTAAAGGGTTCGCCGTAGATGGAGAGGGAGTTGTCGTTAAACAGTCCGCCGCTAACCGGCATGCCTTTTATCAGCTGCTCCCGCCAGTCGGCGTCCATGATGGCAAAGGCGTAATCTACATTCCCCGGTTGTTTCAGAACGTTTACGCTCTTTGCCTGACACCATGTGTCCTCATTCATAAACCGCTCGCCGCGTGTATTGACAAAAAGGAAAAACGACTGAAGGCGGTTGTAGCCCTGCGGGTGCATGATGGTGGGCAGCGGCTTATCCTCCATGACGCCGCCGACCCAGAGGCCCATCTTATGCCCGTCTCCCGTATTGGCTCCCACGGGCGTGTACTGGCTGTTTTTCACCTTCAGGAACATCGGGCAGTATGCCGCCAGCATCTCTTTGTCCCCGTGAATATCGCCCGTGGCGAGGATAACGCCCTTTTTCGCCCGAAAGCGTATATATCCCTCCGGGGATTTGCCGATGACGGCCACGATGCGCCCGTTTTCCTTAATGAGCTGCGTGGCGGGCGTTTCAAAGAAGAAGCGCGCGCCCAGCTTGACGGCATCTTCGTAGAGGTGACGCGCCGTGTTCTGGATTTTGAAAAGATACGCTCCGTACCGCTCCGTATAGGTGGGGCCGGCGTAACGCGGCGCACCGAGCCGGGGGGTGTTTCCGTGGGCATCGGAGTGGTCCAGAAGCCAATCCATCGCTTCCTCACTGTGGTTCGCGAAAAGCCACACGATTTCTTCCCGAGCCCGGTTGCCGCAGAGGCCAATCCACTCCCGGACGAACTCTTTCTTGTCGTTCACGACGCCCGCTTCCCGCCAGAGACGGGAGTTGACGGCGCTGATATGCCCGCCGCGAACGCTCCATGATTTTGTCTTCTCCAAAACCGCCACGCTGGCACCAAGTTCCGATGCCCGCAGCGCCGCCACAAGCCCGGAAAGGCCCGCCCCTGCGACGACAATATCCACGTCCACGGTTTCGGTTATCTCAGGCTCGGCAACGGGCGCCGGCGGTGTGAGAAAGGAAAAGCGACGTTCCACCACACTCTCCATGAGAACCCTCCTCGTTGTTTATTTAGCGCGGAGTCCTTCGTAGCGCGATTTGCTGTATGTGTAAATCTCGTCTTCCAGTGCGTAATAGATGTTTTCAAAGCCGCTGGAGATGCCCATGACCACGCCCGAGCCGGGTACGACGTGGGCGCCGTACGTGTCGACGATATCGCGGGCGATGGCACGGATTTGCTCCTCGGTGGTGTCCGGGTCGTACACAATTTCTGATTTCACCGCGTGCTTAACCGTTACACGGTCGCCGTATTTCTCGAGGATACCGGGCAGGTCGTTGAGATTCGTCTGAATCTCGATGGCGTCGAACCCGATTTCCTCCACCATGTACGGGACGAAGGGGTCAACCGCACCGCAGCAGTGGGACACAAACTTCGTTCCCCGGGCCTGGACGGCTTTGACGAAACGCTTCGTGGGTTCCAGAATCGTTTTCTCAAAGGTGTCCGTGG
>DUPW01000061.1 GCA_012838125.1 Papillibacter sp. | reverse complement strand
CGTGGCAAGGCACAACAGCGCCAAAGTCAGGGCAAGCAGAGAAACAGTCTTTTTCATCGGCTTTACCTTTCTCATAACGAATCTCCCTGTCATACTATGACACCCCCCTATTCATTTCAAGCCATAAAAGGGCAAAGCACGCCCGAACAAATCGGGCGCACTCTATTATTCGGCCTTTGCGTCGCTCACGATGGAGAAGTACGCGTTGGAGGTGATGCGGTAGACCACGGCGTAAAAGGCGGAGAAGACGAGGATGCTGATGGCCGTTGTAAAAATAAGCAGCGGCACATTGTTCAGGTTAAACAGGAGAAGCAGTTTGCGAATCATGGGGAAGGCGAAGGCAAGATGGAGCACCGCAAACACAATGGGCAGGAAAAACACCGTAAGCATCTGGGAGTTGATGCTTTTGCGGATGTCCGGCTTCGTCATGCCCACCTTCTGCATGATGTCAAATCGGGACTGGTCCTCATACCCCTCCGATATCTGCTTGTAGTAAATCATTAAGACGGCGGCCACGAGGAAGACGATGGAGAGCATGAGCCCGAGGAAGAACAGCCCGCCGTACATACTGTAAAAGTCCTGCCGGTCCGCCTCCCGGGAGGCGCTATAATAGCTGCGAATCGCACTTGGGTCCTTATCCTTTTCCGCACGAACCGCCGCATAAACCTCCTGAACCAGACGTATCTGCGCCGCCGGCTCAATGTCCGTATCAAAGGCGTAGTGCCAGCCGAACTGGAGCATCCTGTTACCGTTATAGTCCACAAGGTCTAAGAGCCCCTCTAAAGCCCTGTCAAGGTCCGGCACGATGAGGAAAATGTGCGTGAGCATCTCCGCAGTATTCAGCCCGTCCACGTCAAGGGCGTCCAGGGTTTCTACGATGCGGATAGACTTGCCGGCGATGGTTATTGACTCGGGAATCTCAACCTTTTTCAGCCCGAAGGCCGCCGCTTCCCCCTCACCCAGGGCCAGCGTTTTGCCGTACATGCGTGTGTAATCCTCAAGGGGCACGAAGTGAACGGTGACGAGCTTTCCAAAGTCCACGGCGTCCACCAGACGCACATCCACTTCAAGATACCCGCCTTCCTCGAGACTGCCGGAGATTTCCGCCTCCCTGTAGTCGACGTGGCGCAGCATATCGGCGTTATACGTTCCGGCAAGGCGGTCCACCGTCTCCCGCAGGGCGGCGATTTTCCCGTCGTTTTCCGGCGTAAGCTGAGTGAAGTTGACGGTGACGGAGATATCCCGAGGGTAGCGTGTTTTGAGGCTGTCCTCCTTGCCGTAGTACAGGCAGGTGGTGGAGGAAATCATCACAAGCACCATGGTGAGCAGGATGCAGATTGACGCCAGCCCCGCTCCATTGCGCTTCATGCGATAGACCATGGAGGAGACGGAGACGAAGTGCTTTTTGTTGTAATAGTAGCCCTTGTTCTTCTGCAAAATCCGGCACAGGAGTACAGAGCCGGCGATGAAGATGAGGTACGTGGCGGCGATGACCATCAGCACCGCGATGAAGAACCACGACAGCGCCGCAATAGGGTTTTCAATGGACACGGCGATGTAATAGGCCGCCCCCAAAAGGGCAAAACCCGCAAGGCCAAAGAGCCAGTTGGCTTTCGGGGGCTTTTCCCCGAAGTTTTCGCTGCGCATCAGCTCGATGGGCTTTGAAAAGCGCACCTGACGCACGGCGTTGAGGAAAATCAGAAGAAAGAGCGCGCCGTAGATGACAAGGGAGAGGAGCACAGACTGCTTCGGGATGGTAAAGTCGAATGTGATGTCCCCCTCTACTAAGTTCACCAGCGCAAGCTCCGCCATTTTCGACAGGGCGATGCCGACCCCAAGGCCGAAGGCAAGGGCTACCAGCGCCACGATAAGCGATTCACGGAACAAAATCCGGCTGATGCTGCGCTTATCCATGCCGAGGATGTTAAACAATCCAAACTCCTTTTTTCTGCGGCGAATCAAAAAAGAATTGGTGTAAAACAGGAAGAAGACGGAAAATACCGCAATCACAAAGCTGCCCAGATGCATCACCCACGCAAGCCCGCTGCCGCCGCCGATATGAGCCATGAAAGAGGCCCGGGAGAGGTAGGAGAGGATGTAAAACATGGCCACCATGAGCACGCAGGTGAGCAGATACGGCAGGTACAGCCGGCGGTTTTTCCGGATGCCGTCTACGGCGAGGCGCGAATAATAGCCCGTTTTCATCGCCGGTCACCGCCCTGCGCCAATAGGGTGAGGGTATCGGAAATCTTCTGATACAGCTGCTCATTCGTGCTCTCGCCGCGGTAAATCTGATGAAAGACCTCCCCGTCCCGGATAAACAGAACCCTTAAGGCGTGGCTTGCCGCCTTCATGGAGTGGGTCACCATAAGGATGGTCTGCCCACGACGGTTTATCTCCCCAAACAGGCGCAAAAGCTCATCCGTGGACTTTGAGTCGAGGGCCCCCGTGGGCTCGTCGGCTAAGACGATGCGCGGGCTTGTGATGAGGGCCCGGGCCACGGCGGCCCGCTGCTTCTGACCGCCGGAGACCTCGTAGGGGTACTTTTTCAGAATGTCCCCGATACCCAGCTGTTCGGCAATGGGGGCAAGGCGCTTTTTCATCTCGGCGTAGCTCTTTCCCGCAAGCACCAAGGGCAGGTAGATGTTGTCTTCGATGCTGAAGGTGTCCAGCAGGTTGAAATCCTGAAAGACGAAGCCGAGATTGTCCCGCCGAAACTGGGCCACCGCCGACTCTTTGATGTGGGCAAAGTCCTTCCCGTCCAGCAGGACGGTGCCCGCCGTGGGCTTATCGAGGGCGGCGAGGATGTTCAGAAGCGTCGTCTTACCGCTGCCCGACTCGCCCATGATGGCGACGTATTCGCCCTCCTCCACGCTGAAGCTGACGTTTCGCAGCGCCTCGACGGACGCACCGCCGAGCCGCGTCTTATACACTTTTTTCAGTCCTTTGACTTCAAGAAGACTCATAAAAAACCCCTTTCCTTTCGTCAGGGTTCATTATAAAGGAGGAAAGCCGACCCGCTCCATGGGATCGGCTTACATCTGCCCGTCTAAAACGAACATTTTTGTCACATTTATTCCGTGACACGCTTTTTCGTCTCAAGGTCGATGCGCAGTGTCGTGCCCTTGCCGAGGGCCGACTCCGCCGTGAGCTTATGGCCGAGGTTGCTCGTAATGCGCCGGCAGAGATACAGCCCGATGCCGCTGGCGCGCATGTCCGCCCGGCCGTTAAACCCCGTGTAGCCCTGTTCAAACACCCGGGGCAAATCCTCCGGCGCAATGCCGATGCCCGTGTCTTTGATGCAGAGGGTTTTCGGCGGCTCCATGTAGATGGAAACGGTGCCGTTTTGTGTGTACTTCACCGCATTTGTCAGCAGCTGCTCAATGACGAAGGAGAGCCACTTTTCGTCCGTTAGGACGGTGGTGTGAAGGGGCTTATACTCCAGCGAGAGCTTCTTTCCGATAAAGTCGCCGGAGAGCTTTTTCACCGCCGGACGCACGATATCGTCAAGGTCGTATTCCCGAAACACGTAATCTGTGCTGTCGGAACCTAAGCGCAGGTATGTGAGCACCATGCTCACGTACTGCTCAATGCGCCCGAGGTCGCTCTGCAGCTTCCTTGAAAACTCGGAGTCCTCATTTTGAAGCTGCAGGCGCATGGAGGCAATGGGCGTTTTAATCTGATGGGCCCAGAGGGTGTAGTAGTTCATCATTTCCTCATACGCCACACGGCTTTTTTCGGCGGCGCGCATGTATTCCCCGCAAAAGGCGAAGACCATCTCCCTGTAGCTCTCCTCCAGCCCGCTTATGGCCTCGGGGAGCTTTTCACACAGCTCGATGCCCGCCTCCTTTATGCCCGAAAGCGTCTCCCTCCGCTTCTTCTCCCGCCTGTAGTCCGCTGCGGCAAAGGCGATGGCAATCAGGGCGCACAGCGCCGCGGGGTATAAAACCGCCGGGGCCGGCAGGTGGTAGAGGGAGAAGGTTAGAAGGAAGATGGCCACGAAAAGAAGATACATATAGACGGACTTTTTCCGGTATTTCAAATAGTCCTTGAAAAACCTCATAGTCTGCCCCCCAGCATATACCCCACACCGAATTTTGTGACAATGAAGTCGTGCAGCCCCAGTGCGTCCAGCTTTTTCCGAAGCCGACCCACGTTGACGGTGAGGGTGTTTTCGTCCACGAAGCTGTCCGTCTCCCACAGGGCCTCCATGAGCTTTTCGCGGCTCACCACTTTTCCCTTGTTCTGCATCAGCGTATAGAGGATGCGGTATTCGTTTTTGGAGAGGTCAATTTTCCGGCCGTTATATGTGAGCGTATTGTCGCCGGTGCTGAGGACAGCGCCACTCGCCTCTAATACAGGCGCTGCCTGCCCGAAATCGTAGGTGCGGCGGAGCAGCGCCTGCACCTTCGCGATGAGAAGGCTTGCATCAAAGGGCTTGGCGATAAAATCGTCCGCACCCATGTTGATGGCCATGATGATGTTCATATTGTCCGACGCGGATGAGATGAAGATGATGGGCACGGCGCTCACCTTGCGAATCTCTTGACACCAGTGATATCCGCCCATGAAAGGGAGGGTGATGTCCATGAGCACAAGGTGGGGCTGATAGTCGGCAAACTCCCGCATCACAGCCCGAAAATCCTGCACACTCTGCGCCTCCATGCCCCATCCGGCAAGGCACGTTTCAATGGCCTCGGCGATGCCGCGGTCGTCCTCCACGATAAGTATGCGGTATGTCATGACTTACTCACCGGCTTTTTCACGATAAAATCCATAATCGAAGCCGCCCTTTTCCTTACGCCTTCTCGCTGTCGTCTTCGGGGCTAAACAGCGCCTTCGCCGTCTCCAAAAAGAGTTCGGAGGTGGGGCTTCTCAGGGGCGTACGCCACGCCAGCACGTAGGTTCTCTTGGTATCCACGCCGGTGATGGGCTTTATGGCCACGTTGTCGGCGTAAAACACGTCGCACAAGGCTCTGGGGATGATGGAAATGCCCAGCCCCGCCCCCACGGAGAGGAGAACGGCCTCGGCCCGGTCGTAACGGTTTACAATCTGGGGCGTGTAGCCGTAAAACTTGCATATATTCATAATCTGCGCATAGAGAGCCGGCCCCTCCGATTCATCGAAGGTGATGAAGGGCTCGTCTTTCAGCTTATTAAAATCCAGCGGCTCATTGGCGCAGGGGTGATCCTTCGGCATGATGACCACAAGGTGGTCCTCGTGGGTGACGATGTAGTCAAAGGTCCGGCCTGCGGGGATGTAGTCAAGAAGCACGAAATAGAAGTCAAACTTGTTTTCGCTGAGTGTGAACATCTGGGCGTTACCTGATGTAAAGGAGATGTCCACCAGAATGTTCGGGTGCTTTTTATAAAAGGCCGAAAGGCACTTGGACACAATGGCGCTGGATGTGCTCACCGCCGAAACGGACACATGCCCCACCGCTCCCGACTCCACCTGCCGGAGGCGAAAGACGGCCTTCTCCGCCGTTTTCACGATGTCCACGGCGTAGGGCAGAAACTCCTTCCCCGCCGCCGTCATCTCCACACTGCGGTTTGAGCGGATGAAAAGGCGTGTGCCCACCTGCTTTTCAAGCTCATTGATGTGGTGGCTGATGCCGGGCTGGGTCATGCCGTTGCGCCTGGCCGCTTCCGTAAAGCTGAGGGTCTGGGCCACGGCGATAAAGCACTTAAGTTGCGTGATGTCCATAAAAGGCGTCTCCTTTTTCGTCTTAACGCTTCTATTATAACATACTCTCCTGTTAAAAAGTCCCTTTATCCTCTGAGAAAACGAAAAGTGGCAACACTTTTGGCATGAAAACATGCCGAATGTGCATAAAGAGGGCGGATTGTTTTATTGAATTACACCCTCAAAATGTTATAATGGGAGTATAAAATAGTAGTATAGTATCGTTTCCGCTGCGCCCTAAGGTATCCCGCCGGCCGTTTAAGGATTGGGCGAGAGCCTGACGCGCCTTTAAGCGGATGATCAAACAGGAGGTCGAAATATGAGCTGGACATTAAAGCCTGTCACCGAGCGCGTCATGCGGCAGCGGGAACTCTATCGCGACAGCAGGCCCGAAATCTGCCTCGCGCGGTACAAGATTGTCACCGAGTTTTATATGAATCATCCGGAACTGAGCGGCATCCTCCGCCGCGCCAAGGTGATGAAGGAGATTTTCGAGAATATCCCCATCCGCATTGGGGACGATGAAGTCATCGTGGGCGCCCAGTCGGCGAAATACCGCGCCGGCGCGCTGTATCCGGAAGACTGCGTCTCCTTCATCAAGGACGAAATCGGCAGCGGCAGCATCGCAACCCGTGATATTGACCCCTACGACATCTCCGATGAGGACCGCCAGTACATCCTCGACACCATCGACTACTGGCTCAAGGGCGAAAGCACCCACGCCAAGACCCTTGGCTATTACATGGACGAATACGCGCCCCACGAATTCAACGGCGTCACCTACATCGGCCGCATGACCATCAGCGATACTCCCGTCGGCCACTTCATCACGGGGTATGACAAGGCCATCCGCGTGGGCTTTAAGACCATCCGCGATGAGGCCCAGCGTAAGATTCAGGAAATCCTCGACGCAGGCATGCCGGGGGACACCAACGCCAAGTACAACTTCTACCGCTCCATCGTCCTCGTCTGTGACGGTATGATAACCCTCACGAAGCGGTACGCCGCCTTAGCGCGGGAAAAGGCCGCCATCGAGAAAAACCCCCAGCGCAAGGCGGAGCTTGAGCGCATGGCGGAAGTGCTGGATTGGTGCATGGAAAACCCCTGCCGCACCTACCACGAAGCTTTGCAGACCCTGTTTATGTACCAGACCTGCCTGTGCCTTGAGGGCAATATGCACGGCATCTCCTTCGGCCGTGTGGACCAGTACCTGGGCGACTTCCTGGAAAGAGACCTCGCAAACGGCACCATCACGGAGGAGTACGCCCAGGAGCTTCTTGACCTGTTCTACCTGAAGGTTGCCGAGATGAACAAACCCTGGAGCCACGGCGCCACCCAGTCCGCCCCGGGCTACACCTCCGGTCAGCTCATGTGCATGGGCGGCGTGGATAAAGACGGCAATGACGCCTCCAACCGTGTCACCTACATGATGCTCCAGTCCACGGCGCGCCTCGTTATCCACGACCCGCCGCAGACCCTGCGCATCCACAAAAACACCCCGCCGGAGCTTTGGGAAGCGGCTATTGAGACGACGAAAATCGTCGGCGGCCTGCCCACCTTTGAAAACGACGACGTCATCGTCCCCGCCCTCGTGAAGCGCGGTATGACGCTGGAGGACGCCCGCAACTACGCCCCCATCGGCTGCGTTGAGCCGGGCGGCTGCGGCAACGACTGGCCTGCCTGCGGCGGCACCGGCAGCATGTCCTACATCAACATGCCCAACGCCGTTCTCCTCGGCATCAACAACGGCTACCCCACCGCGAAAATGTTCAACCCCCGCACCGGCACCATGATGGAAGCGCCTCAGTGCGGCCTCCCCACGGGCTACCTCTACGAGATGGAGAGCTTCGAGCAGGTGAAGGAAGCCTATCTCAAGCAGCTTGAATTCTTCGTCAAGTGGCACGTGATGATTAACAACAACGCCGAATACGTCACCCGGGAGCTTCTCCCCCTGCCCGTCGTCTCCGCCACTATGGACGGCTGCATGGAAAAGGGCATGGACGTCATGTACGGCGGCGCCAAATACAACGGCACCGGCATCCCCGGCATCGGCATCGGCAACGTCACCGACTCCCTCTACATGATTAAGCACCTGTGCTTTGACACGAAGAAATGCACCACCAGAGAGCTCTACGACGCCCTGATAAACAACTGGCAGGGCTACGAAGACCTGCAGCAGTATATCAAAAACTCCTGCCCGCACTACGGCAACGGCGACCCGGAGGTTGACGAAATTGCCGCATGGGCCAGCGAGGAGTTTGCAAAAATCGTCACATCCTTCAGCGGCCCCCGCGGCAACTACACCGCGGCCATGTTCCCCGTCACGGCCCACGTTATGTTCGGCGCCATGACCTCCGCCACGCCGGACGGCCGCAGCGCCGGCGTCCCGCTGGCAGACGGCATCTCCCCCGTCCAGCAGATGGATAAAAACGGTCCCACCGCCGTCATCGCCTCCGTGGCCTCCATCGACCAGACCCTGTTTGCAAACGGAACCCTTCTGAATATGAAGTTCAGCCCCTCCTCCCTCAACGGGGCGGACGGTGTGAAGAAGCTGGCTCAGCTGATTCAGACCTACTTCGACTTAGGCGGCATGGAGCTTCAGATTAACGTCGTGTCCGCAGATACCCTGAGAAAGGCGCAGAAGAACCCCGAGGAGTACAAAAACCTCGTGGTGCGCATCGCCGGCTTCTCCGCCTACTTCGTTGAGCTGAACCTGGCCAGCCAGGAAGACCTTATCATGCGTACGGAACTCTCTCTCTAAAAAATCGAATTCCCCTTCAAGGGTGCCGCCAAAACAGCGGCACCCCCTTTTTTATCTTTGGCCCATTTTGAAAGGGCCTTCAGTCTCTCCCGCCGCCTTTTGACAATCCATCCAAATATTCTTGCCCGCCGCCGGCGCTTTTTTACTTGACTTATTGATAAATATAACTTATTATGTAATTAGTAAATCTTATTTATGAGATATCAGCGTCCCATCTATCTGGTAAAGGAGGTTATTCCCATGACGGTTTCCGTATTTGCCCCGAAAAACAGAAAAGCCCTCGGCGGGCGCGGCCGGGCCGTCCTCGCAGGGCTGGTGATTCAGCTGTGCGTGGGCATCATCTATCTCTGGAGCGTGTTTAAGGTTCCGATTATGAATACCTTCGGGTGGAACCTCGCCAGCGCGAACATGGTCTCCTCCATTATGATGTTTGCCTTTGTACTGGGAAACCTCCTGGGGGGATACCTGCAGGACAGAACGAATCCCCGGCGTATCGCCACAATCGGGTGCCTGATGTTCAGCGGCGGAATTTTCGCAACGGCGCTTCTCACGGCGCGCACCATCCCCCTTATCTACCTCACTTACGGCGTTGTCAGCGGCCTTGGCAGCGGCTTTGCCTACGGAAGCGTCATCTCCTGCATCCAGAAGTGGTTCCCCAATAAGTGCGGCTTTGCCTCCGGCCTTGCCGTCTCCGCCTTCGGGCTGTCCACCGTGGTGTTTGGCCCTGTCTCCCAGTGGCTGATGAACCGCTTCGAGAGCGGCAACGTGCTCCGCATGGTGGGCAGCGAGCTGACACCGGTGACCACGTACAACTTCACCGCCGTGTTTGCCATCCTCGCCGGCGCTTTCTTCCTCGTGACGATGGCCGCATGCGCATTCCTGCGCCTGCCCCCTGCCACGCTCGTCACCCCCGCGAAAGAAAAACGCCCCGGCGCGCAGCGGGACCTCACCCCCCGAGAGCTCGTGAGAACGCCGGCCTTCTGGCTTATCACCCTGAACATCTTCTTTATTAACGGCGCCTGGAACCTCATCGTCCCCCTCATCAAAGACCTGGGCATCGCCCGGGGCCTTACCACCGAGGCGGCGGTGCTCACCGTCTCTCTTACGGGGCTGTTCAGTGCCGGCGGGCGGCTGATTATGGCGACGGTGTCGGATAAAATCGGGCGCATCCCCGCCATCCTCATCCTGGCGGGTACCACGTTCCTTTGTGCCGTGGCCCTCATCGGCGCCGGCGGCGCCCTCTACTCCATCGCCGTGGTGCTCATCGCCTTCGGGCAAGGGGGACCCTCCGCCATCCACCCCGCCATCGTAACGGATATCTACGGCCCCACCTTCTCCGGCACGAACTATGGCTTTGCCATGCTGGCTCTCGGGGCCTCCTCCGTGGTGTTTAACGCCATTTCAAACCTCCTGCAAAGCTGGACGGGCGGCTACACCGCCACCTTCGTGATGGCGGCGGGCGCCTCCCTCATGCCCATGCTTCTGATGCAGCTGTTAAAACGTCAGGAGAGGAAGCATTCCAATCAGACGGCGATGCGTCCGGCGGACACTTTCGTGGCGTAAAGATTCATCCGTGCAAAGATTAAAACAAAAAACCCTGTGACGAATTCGTCACAGGGTTTCCTTTTCAAGCTGCTAGGCAGATTCGAACTGCCGACCTTATCCTTACCAAGCGATTTCCGAGGATTTTTATAACAAATTCTAATCGTTTTTGGCTCTTTTCATTCCACAACAAACGATTTCCGCAACTTTCCAGAAGTGCTGTCTCCGTTGTTTCCGCACCTATCTGTGGTGGAAATGTGGTCAACCTACGATTTGTGCAGACGCTGTCTGCATAAATTCTAACAGTCTTGGTTGAACATTTTGGGCAGCTGTAAACAATATAAAACCCCAAAACTCATAGTTTCCTTACTTGGGAGGGGATTTGTCAAGGGGGCTTTTTGTAAACAAATACAGATTTGCAAAATAGTTCTTTACAGACATCATATAGACGCTATTGAAAAGCATCGAGCCAATCAATAGGGAACTTTCTTTATCGTTTAGTGGGAAGCGGATGGAATACAGCCCTCCATTTTTTCTTATGGTAAGGCAAATGCTTATCCCATTTCATAGCGCATCCGCGCTGTGGATCGCTGTAGTATTCCCGGTTATTTTCGATCAATTGCTCAAGCGTGACAGGAGAAAATTTATTAATGTCCACTCCCGCATTCAGAACTCTTGGAAGCTGAGTCAAAATCCGATGGACTTCTTTCTGCGTATTATGAACATGACCGTGGATCATATAGCCGCCCTGAATATATACCAGCGGATAGTGGCAAAGGGTGATATGGTGCTCTCCGTCATCAATTTCCAGAAAGTCGGTTACTGATTCGAAGTAGTCAAACAGATGTTGCTGGTTCTCATATCCTGTATCATGGTTTCCGCGGATTAGGTGCTTATGCCCCTTCAACTGTGAAAGCTGTGTATCTGGGAAAGGCACATTATGCCCGCCGAGGTCACCCAGCAGATAAACGGTATCATCATCTGAAACAACCTTGTTCCAACGACAAATCAGCACTTCGTCCATATCTTGCGTGTGTGAAAATGGGCGATTGGTTTGAACGATAACAGGTTCATATCCGAAATGGGGGTCGGCTGTGTAAAAAATCATATCAGATTCCTCATGGTTTCAACCGCTTGTGTTGGGTAAGGCAGAAAGCATATCGTCAATAACGATGCTGT
>DUPW01000060.1 GCA_012838125.1 Papillibacter sp. | reverse complement strand
GCCGGGGCGGGGTACGCCGCCCAGTCGGCGGCGGAGCGTTTCTCCCTTCGGCTGCGGTGGCTCTATTTTGCCCTCGCCGTCCTTTTAGCGGTGCTCTTTTACCTTTGGGCGCGGTCGTGGCCCGAGGTGATGACGGTGCGGCTTTCGGTGCTCATGGCCCTGCTGTTTGTGGCGGCGGTGTGGCTGCCGTCAGTGAAGAGCCGGTTTCCTTTTTACGAAAACTTCGTCGCCGCCTTTAAGGCCCTCTTTCAGGCGGCATTTTTCGCCAGCGTCCTCTTTGCCGGCTGCGCCGCCATCACAGCGGCCATCGACGCCCTCATCACACCGGTGGACAGTGACGTGTTTGCCTATCTGGCGAGCATCATCTTCATCTTCTTTGCGCCGATGCTCTACCTCGCCCTGATGCCAAGAGTCCCCACCGCACCGGCGCGCGCCGATATCAGCGGCGAAGGCGACCATGGGGAAGGCGGGGCGGAGAGTATCGACACGCCCCCTCCCATTGCGGAGGAGGTCGGCGCCCTTTCCGAGTACGAACGGCGCGTGGCCTACCCGCCCTTTCTGCGTGCGCTCCTGACGTATATCCTCATTCCCATTGCGTTTGTGTTTACCCTTATCCTCATCCTCTATATCCTCCGGGGAATCACCGGCCCCTTCTGGACGGACAACCTCTTAGAGCCCCTGCTCATCTCCTACTGCGCATCGGTGACGGTGCTTCTGCTTCTCATCGCCGGCCTGGATAACCCCCTCGGGCGGGCAGGGCGCCTGATTCTCCCGAAGGCGCTGGCGGCCGTGGCGGTTTTTCAGATTATCTCCTCGGCCCTCAACGCCGCGGAAAACGGCGTGACCCATTGGCGCTACTTCGTCCTCGCCTTCGGTGTGCTGGCGGTGATAACGGGCGTCATTCTGAGCATCCGTCCCCGAAGATGGACGGGGCTTGTGGCGGCGGCGTTCCTCGTGGTGGCGCTCGTCAGCCTTGTTCCCCCCGTGGACGCCTTGAGCGCCGGCGTTTCCAGCCAGACACAGCTTTTAGAGAGCGCCCTGACTGAGGAGGGGATGCTCCGAAACGGGTCCGTCAGCCCCTCCGCCTCCGTTTCCAGTAAAAACAGGGAGAAAATCGTCTCGTCCCTTGAATATCTCTTCCGGTTAGGCCGTCAGGAGCGGCTTACATGGCTGCCGAAGGACTTCGAGATTTACAGCGACCGGTCCTTCCGCACCCTTTTCGGCTTCCCGCGCTATGAGCATCCGGGTATGGACTACAAATACACCCGGGTGACCTACCCCATGAACGAGCTCATCGACGTATCGCAGTATGACGTATCGGCCCTTTTTGAAATCACAACGCCGATGCAGGAGGACCGCACCCTTGAGTTTAACACCCCCGCCGGCCGCGGCACCCTGCGGCTGAGGCAGGATGAGGGCGGCGCCGTCATCGAACTTCTTCAGGGCGTGGGCGAAACGGGAAGCGTTGTCGCCTCCTTTGATATCGATGCCGTTTTTGAGCGGTTTGACACCGACACCGATTCCGCCGTCATCACGCTGGAGGAGGCGACTTTCGCCAGCGAGGGAGCAGGCGGACGGCTTCTCATCATCGCGGAAGTGGCGGAGCGCCACATTGTGAGCGGCGAGGAGACAAACCGCTTTGCCCGCCTGCACGTCTTCGCGGGACTGAACAAATCGACCGGCTAAAACAACACAATCAGTTAAAAGCAGCCGCCAAACTCGGGCGGCTGCTTTTTCATTTAAGCTGCTATATGTCACATACAGAGCAGTGTACGACGCGTTTGCCCTTCCGTCGGAAAACCATCATGCCATCGTCACAGCGCAAACTTTTAGTTTATGCGTCTTTTCCCGAAATTATGTATGCAAAAGTTGCATGCCTCTTTAAGCGGATATTTGAAGATTTAGTTAGATTGCTTCATTGAACTGCGCCACTATTTCCGCTACACAACCTTGACGTTACCGGGCAGAACCCGCCGCAAAACAAAAAACCCGCCCTTTTTGAGGCGGGTTTTCTGCTGTTTTCTTTATGACACGGCGCGGCGGCGTGTAAAGCGGCGCTGGAAGAACTTCACGCACTCCACAATGGGAATGGTGGTAGCGGCCAGCAAGAGGGCCACGGCATACTGCGCCCCGGAGAGGGGCTCAAACCCGAAGGCGGTGTTCAGGCCCGGCAGGTAAATCACGGCTGTGGTAAGGAGAAAGCTCGTGATGCCGCCGAGGAGGAGGGACTTGTTGAAGGAGCCTATGGTAAAGAGGCTGCCTCGCTGGCTCCGCAGGTTAAAACTGTGGAAGATTTCCGCCATGCTCATGGTGAGAAACGCCATCGCGGTGCCCACGGCGCTGTTTGTAATCTCCCAGTTTCCCGTCTCAATCCTGTGGCCGATAAAGAAGGCGGCGACAGTGAGGACCGTAACCATAAAGCCCTGATAGAGCACGTCGATGCCCACGCCGCCAGCGAAGATGCTGTCTCCTTTTGCCCGGGGCTTTCTCAGCATGATGTCTTTTTCCGCCTGCTCCATGCCGAGGGCGAGGGCGGGGAAGCTGTCTGTCACGAGGTTAATCCAGAGCAGGTGCACTGGTTTTAAGATAGTAAAACCAAGAATCGTGGCGATAAGGATACTGAACACTTCGCTGATGTTCGTGCCCAGCAGGAACTGAACCACTTTGCGGATGTTGTCGTAAATGCGGCGGCCTTCCTCCACGGCACCCACGATGGTAGCGAAGTTGTCGTCCGCCAGCACCATGTCCGCCACGTTTTTGGTGACGTCCGTGCCCGTGATGCCCATGCCCACGCCGATGTCCGCCGCCTTGATGCTGGGTGCGTCGTTGACGCCGTCCCCCGTCATGGCGGTGACGTATCCGGCACTCTTCCACGCATTGACGATGCGGGTCTTATGCTCCGGCTGCACCCGGGCGTATACGGAGATGGACTGAAAGCGCGCGTTAAACTCCTCGTCGCTCATTTCCCCCAGCTCACTGCCGGAAATTGCCGTGGTCTCCGAGGTGAGGATGCCCAGCTCCGTGGCGATGGCCACGGCGGTGTCGATGTGATCGCCCGTTATCATAATGGGACGGATGCCGGCAGTTCGGCACTTTTCAATGGCCTCGCACACCTCGGGGCGCACCGGGTCAATCATGCCCGTAAGGCCGATAAAGCACAAATCCCGCTCAAGGGACTCCGGCTCGAAGCTCTCCGGCACAACATCATGGCTTCGGAACGCCGCGGAGAGAACCCGCAGGGCGCGGTTTGCCATGGCGGTGTTGGCCTTGAGAAACTCGGCGCGCACATCGTCAGTTAAGGGGTGGGGCGCGCCGTCTTTGAGGTAATGGGAACATTTTGCCAAGACTTCGTCGGGAGCACCCTTCGTAAACTGGACGACGGTACCGTCGCCCCGCCAGTGGACGGTGCTCATCATCTTGCGCACGCTGTCAAAGGGCGCTTCTCCGATGCGGGGCGCCTCTTCCACAAGGCGCGTTTTCGGAAGCCCCAGCGTATTGGCCCACGCCACGAGGGCGCTTTCCGTAGGCTCGCCGGTGACGGCGCCGTCCTTCCCCAGCTCCGCGTCGGAGCAGAGAGCCATGGCCGTGGCCAGCAGGTTTGCGTCGGGACCGTAGCTGTCCACCACGGTCATCTTGTTTTGCGTGAGGGTTCCGGTTTTGTCGGAGCAGATTATCTGGGCGCAGCCGAGGGTCTCAACGGCGGTCAGGCGCCGGATAATGGCGTTGCGGCGGCTCATGTTCGTCACGCCGATGGAGAGAACTATCGTCACAACGGCCACAAGGCCTTCCGGAATCGCCGCAACGGCGAGTGATACGGCCACCATGAGAGAGTCGATGACCATATCGGCGGTGAAGCTGCCGGCCCTTAAAAGGCCGAGAGCGAAAATCACGGCGCTGATGCCGAGAACAAGGTAGGTGAGCACTTTGCTCAGGCGCGACAGCTGAATCTGAAGGGGCGTGGCCCCCTCCTTCGCCTGGGTGAGGGCGTCGGCGATTTTGCCCATCTCCGTGTCCATACCTACACCGGTAATCACGGCGCTGCCCCGCCCGTAGACCACGGTGCTGCCCATGTAGACCATGTTGCTGCGGTCTCCGAGGGGGACGTCTTTCTGGTCAGCCAGACTCAAAGCGTCCACGGTTTTGTCAACGGGGACGCTCTCGCCTGTGAGGGCCGCCTCCTCGATTTTCAGGCTCGCGCTCTCGAGAATCCGCCCATCGGCAGGGACGGCGTCTCCCGCTTCAAGGAGCACCACGTCACCCACCACAAGCTCCTCGCTTTTGACGGTGGTCACCTTCCCGTCCCGCAGGACTTTTGACGTGGCGGCGGCCATCTCCTGCAGCGCTTCGATGGCCTTCTCCGCCTTGCTTTCCTGATAGACACCGAGAACGGAATTGATAATCACAACGGCGAGGATAATAAACACGTCGGCGGCGCCGTGCCCTTCGATAACGCTCATCACCGCCGAGACGGCCGCCGCCGCCAGCAGGATGAGAATCATGGGGTCGGCAATCTGCTTGAGAAAGCGCCTTAAAAGGGAGTCTTTTTTCCCTTCCTTCAGCTTGTTCGGCCCGTTTTGCTCAAGCCGGCGCCGCGCTTCGGCGCTATCAAGCCCCTCAGCTTGGCTGTCTACATGCTCGAGCACTTCCTGCGCCGCAGCGCAATAATGTTTCATTATGCTTATCACCTCGTTTTAGTATGCCTCCGCGGGATAAAAAAATCACGGATAGGTCAAAAGCCCTATCCGTGAGTCTCGTCATTTCATTCAAGCCAAGCGGCGCTATGCCGCCATGTATGTTGAACTTGAAGCGCGTATCGCGCCGACTACTCCCCCACAGAGTGTCTATTTCTTTTCCCTGACTATATCATTATTTTGCCAGTCTGTCAACTTTCTTCCTGCAGGCGCGGGGGCGTTTTTTACCGCAGTGCGTCAAAGGGACCCTCTCGGGCATATACTAAGAAAGACGTAAGGCCCAAAGGCGGGAGATGGACACAAAAGGGTGGTTCATCTCCCGCTTCAGTAAGCAATCGGCTTTTTGGGCCAACTTTTTGGAGGTGCATACTGTGTGCGGTATTGCCGGTTGGATTGATTTTTCACGAAACTTAAAGGATGAAGGGGACGTTATAAAGGCCATGACCGGTACCCTTTCGCGCCGCGGGCCAGACGCGGAAGGATACTATATCAGCGACCACGTCCTGTTCGGACACCGCCGCCTTGCCGTGGTGGATATTGAGGGCGGCATCCAGCCGATGGCGCTTTCCATGGACGGGAACAATTATGTCCTTATCTATAACGGCGAGCTTTACAATACGGAAGACATCCGCAGCCTGCTCATCGCGAGGGGGCACCGCTTCGACGGCTGGAGCGATACGGAGGTCCTGCTCCACGCCTACGCCCAGTGGGGCGAGCACTGCGTGCAGTACTTAAACGGCATCTTCGCCTTTGCCGTGTGGGACGCGCGGAAAAACCACGTCTTTCTCGCCCGGGACCGTATGGGCATCAAACCCCTGTTTTACGCCCGGCGGGGCACGTCCCTCGTTTTCGGCTCGGAGCTGAAGGCCCTCTTTCAGCACCCGGCGGTAAGGCCCGTTCTGGGGGACGAAGGTCTGGCGGAAGTGTTCGCCATCGGCCCGGCCCGCACCCCCGGCCACGGCGTCATTTCCGACATTTTCGAGCTGAAGCCCGCCTTTAGCGCCGTTTTCAACAGAAACGGCTTCTTTTCCGCACCCTACTGGGAGCTCATTAGCGACAGCCATCCAGACGACTTCGATACCACCACGGAAACGGTGCGCTATCTGGTGACGGACTCCATACGGCGCCAGCTCGTCTCTGACGTGCCTCTGTGCGTCATGCTCTCGGGGGGCCTTGACTCCAGCGCCATCGCCGCCGTCACGGCGGCAATCTACAAAAAGGAAATGGGGCAGACGCTGCGCACCTACTCCGTCGACTACGTGGACAACGACAAAAACTTCCGCCCCAACGCCTTCCAGCCCAATACGGACGCCCCGTGGATTGCGCGCATGGTGGATTTCCTCAAAACAGAGCACCAGACCCACTACATTGACACACCGGAGCTGACGGAAGCCCTCTACGACGCTGTCCTCGCCCGGGATCTGCCCGGCATGGCGGACATCGACTCCTCCCTCCTGCTCCTGTCCTCGTGGCTGAAGCAGCACGCCACGGTGGGCCTCTCCGGCGAGTGCGCCGACGAGGTGTTCGGCGGATACCCGTGGTTTTACCGCACCATGCAGAGCGAGACGTTCCCGTGGGCGCAGCACCTTGACAAGCGCCTTGCCATCCTCTCCCCCGAACTGCGGGAGCGCATCCGTCCGGAGGAGTATGTTCGGGCGCGGTACGACGAGGCCATGGGTGAAGTTCCTGTTTTCGACGGGGACTCCCCCGAAGATGCGCAAAAGCGCGCCCTGTTTTACCTCAATCTCACCCGTTGGATGCCCACTCTCATCGACCGCAAGGACCGCATGAGCATGTACGCCGGCCTGGAGCTGCGGGTGCCCTACTGCGACCACCGCATTGTGGAGTACGTCTGGAACATCCCCTGGTCCATGAAGTTCTACAAAGAGCGGGAAAAGGGACTTCTGCGCCACGCCCTCACGGGCATCCTTCCGGAAGACGTCCTCTGGCGGAAAAAAAGCCCCTTCCCGAAGACCCACAACCCCAATTACATCGACACCCTGCGGGGCCTCACCCACGCCATGCTGGGAGATTCAAACGCCCCCGTCCTGCCCTTTATCGACAAAAACGCCGTCAAAACTCTGGCGGACACCTTGACGCCGGAGACGAATATCCCCTGGTTCGGGCAGCTGATGAACGGGCCGCAGATGCTGGCCTATCTCCTCCAGATTAACTTCTGGATGAAGACATACGGCGTCACCGTGACGTAACTGCCTTCTTCGCCACGGCTGCTTTCGCCGTGACCGCGCGGCGGGGTGTTCCCATGGCGAATAATCAGAAGCGCCGCCTTTTGCAGAGAAGGAAAAACGCAGAAGCGCACACCTTTCCGCAGGGAAAGCAATAACAAGAAGCGACCCTTCCCGCAGGAAAACAAAAAACCTCCGGCTCTTAGCCGGAGGTTTTTCTTGTCTTTATCACGTAAGTTTAGCACAAAACCTATTCCGCGGTGATGGGCGGTTCCTCCGCCTGCCCCGTTTTCAGGGCTTTCAGGCGGGCTTTTTCCCGGTAGAAGTCCAGGGTGAGGGCGGCGATGAGCAGAAGGCCCTTGGCCACGATTTGATAGAACGAGTCAAGGCCCACCACCACAAGGCCGTTCTGGAAGCTGGTGAGCACCAGAATACCGATGGTCACCCCCAGCATGTTGCCCACACCGCCGGTGTACGCCACGCCGCCGAGGACGGAGGCCGTGATGGCGTCAAGATCCGAACCGGAGATGGCGGAGGGAGAGCCCATGTGCATACGGGCCGCCACGAGGATGCCCACAACGCAGGCAATGACGCTGTTGTTAATGTACAAAATCGTGGTGACCTTTTTGGGGTTAATGCCCGCCAGACGGGCGGCGCTGGCGTTGCCGCCCACCATGTAGACGCGCCGGCCGAAGCGGGTGTTGGAAAGGAGAATCCCGTAAGCAATCAGGAGGATAATCATGATGAAAAAGGGCAGGGGGAATACGCCGAACACGTTGGCAGAGGCAAGGCGCCAGAAGCTCTGGTTGCCGATGGGGATGGTCTGGGCGTTGGTGAGAACGAGGGCAAGTCCGCCGTAAATGGTGCTGACGGCGAGGGTGGCGATAAAGGCCGTGAAGTTCAGGCCGTTGACGAGGGCCGCGTTAAACAGGCCCGTCACTGCGCCAAAGAGCAGCACGATGATAACCGCGGCGCCCCATGGCAGATTGTCCCGTAGAAGGAGCGAGACGAGGACGCCCGCCAGCATACCCGTGTTGCCGGCGGAAAGGTCCAGCTTGCCGCTGATGAGCAGACAGGACATACCCACCGCAATGGTACCCACCACGAAGGCGGAGTTAAAGATATTGCGGATATTGTTGAGGGACAGATAGTTGGGGTTGATGGCCCAGAAAATATAGAGGATGATAATCTGAACCACAACGAGGGTAAACTCCTTGGCGTTTGTCACGTTCTTTGTCCGCCCGCGCCACCTTTCGCTCTTTCGAGAGAGGATGAGCATGATGCCCATGATAAGCAAAATAACACCGAAGAAAATGCAGCTGATGCCGAGGAAATTGGACGTCCCTTCTATCGGCGTGCTGACCTGCCCGATGCCATAGACGGTGCCGATGGCGCCGAGGACCAGAAAAATAATACCCAATACTAACATGGTGCCTGCCCCCTTACGATTCCAGCATGGCCAGTTCAAGCACGCGCTCCTCCGTGGCCTCTTCCCGGGAGAGGGTGCCTGTGATGCGCCCGTTGTGCATGATGATGATGTTGTCGCTCATGCCGAGAACTTCCGTCAGTTCCGAGGAGATGAAGATGACGCCGATTCCCTGCCGCGCGAGGTCGCACACTGTCTGGTACACTTCCGCTTTGGCACCCACGTCGATGCCCTTCGTAGGCTCGTCGAGGATGAGAATCTTTGTCACCATCTTGTCCGACGTCCACCGGCCGAGGATGACCTTCTGCTGGTTCCCTCCGGACAGTTCCCCCACGCGTTTTTCCGTCGTGGGCGTCTTTATCCCGTAGCGGCGCACCGCCTCCTTTGCCAGCTCCTCCTCCTGCCCCACGTCCAGGAACACGCCCTTCTTCACTTTGAGGAGAACGGGCATGCTCACATTGTCCCGAATGGAGCGGCCGAGGATGAGCCCCTGCTCCTTTCTGTCCTCGGGACACAGGGCGATGCCGGCGCCGATGGCGTCCCGGGGCGAGCGGAAATGCACCACTTCGCCCTCCAGCTTAATCTCGCCGGAGATGATGCGGTCGGCGCCGAACAGCGCCCGCATGACCTCTGTTCGCCCCGCTCCCACAAGGCCGGAAAAGCCGAGGATTTCGCCGGCCCGGAGTTTGAAGCTCACATCTTTGACGTAATCGGTGACGAGGTTGTTGACCTCTAAAAGCACGTCGCCGATTTTGTCGTTGCGATTGAGGTTGGCGTAGGTGTCGCCGATGTCTCGGCCCACCATGAGCCGCACCAGCTCCTGCTCACTCGTCTCGGCCGTCTGGAGGGTTTTGACGTAGTGGCCGTCTTTCATGACGACGATTTCGTCCGTTATCTCGAAAATCTCCTTCATGCGGTGGGAGACGTAAATGACGATTTTGCCTTTTTCTTTCAGCGTCTGAATAACCCGAAAGAGGATGACGATTTCCTTGTCGGTCAAAGGCGCCGTGGGCTCGTCGAAGGCGATGATGTTTGAATCCCGGCGGTAAGCCTTCATAATCTCCACCATCTGCTGGTAGGCAACGGAGAGCCGTCCCACAATATCGGTGGGGCGGATGGGCAGCCCGAAGGTGTCGATAATCTCCTGTGTCCGCCGGCGCAGCTCTGCTTTATTGATAAAGCCAAGCCGGTTTCCCGGCAAATCCTCCAGAAAGAGGTTTTCCGCCACGCTCAGGGTGTTCACAAGCTGGCGCTCCTGATAGATGATGCTGATGCTTGATTTAATCGCCTGATGGGGCGAGCGGAAGCGCTTTTCCTCCCCGTTTATGAGGATTTTGCCCTCGTCAGGCTGGTAGTCGCCGCTGAGGATTTTAAGAAGCGTGCTTTTGCCGGCGCCGTTTTCGCCCATGAGGGCCGTGACTTTGCCGCCGCTCATTTTGAAGCTGACGTTGTCAAGGGCCTGCACGCCGGGGAACGCTTTGCTGATGTTTTTATACTCCAGTGTATACGTCACGCTCTCACCCTCCCTTACGCCTCAACGGTCCGGCGGACTTTGATGCGCTTCGTCCTGCGGTTGGCCAGATAGTCCAGGGTCAGCGCCAGCAGAAGGAGAACGCCGGAGGCCACGCTCTGCCAGTAGGGCGTGACGCCCATGACAGTCAGTCCGTTGTTGAAGCTGTTGATAATGAGAAGTCCTAAAAAGCATCCGAACATATTGCCGGTGCCGCCCCCGAAGGACACACCGCCTAAAATGACGGCCGTCACCGCCGGGAAAGCGTAGTTGTTTGTGCCGTCGAGGTTGCCGGACTTAAGCCGCGCATCGTAGAGAATCCCTGCCAGTGCCCCTAAAACGCCGCTGTTGGCAAAGAGGATATAGGAAAGCCGACGCGGGTTGAGCCCTGCCAGGCGGGCGGCCTGGCTGTTGCCGCCGCAGAGGTAAATGGTGCGCCCGAATACCGTTTTGGCAAGGATAATGCCGTATATCAGAATCAGAAGCAGCGAAAGGATTACGGTAAAGGGGACGATGCCAAAGAGCCGTCCCGTCCCAATCCAGACGATGACACGGTTTTTGATGGGGATGACCTTGCCGTCCACGAGGATATAGGCAAATCCCTTGGCGACGAAGGACCCCACGGTGAGGGTGGCGATAAAGGCCTGAAATCCCAGTTCGTTGACCAGAAGGGCATTAATCAGACCGAACACGCAGCCGAGGGCAAGCCCTAAAAGAAGCGCCACGAACCAGGGCAGCCCCGTGTTCGCCAGAACCGCCGTCATCAGCGCACCGGAGGCGGTGCCGATGTACCCCGGGGACAGGTCAACGGACCCCGAAATAATCAGCAGCGCTTCGCCGATGGCAAACAGCGTAAAGAGCACCATGGAGTTTAAGATATTCGTCACGTTAATCAGGCTCAGATAGGAACGGCCCGGAGAGGCCGCCCAGAAGAAGGCCACAATTAAGATGAGCAGTATCGTCAGCGTAAAGGTGTTTGATTTGAAATATTTCTTCAAGGTCTCCATTTCTTCCTCCTGCCTTAAAAAGGGGCCCCCACGAAACTACCGATAGTAGTTTGTGCCGTATTTGAGCGTTTCATCGCTCATAATAGCCATTGTTTTGAGGAATTTATCGCGGTCACTGTAAAGTATCATGCCCATCATGGCGTAATTTCCGCCGGGGGCGTATTTGTCGATGGTCTCCCGGACGCTTCGCCGCAGCTCCTCCTCCGAAACGTCCCTGTAGGCAAAGGGCCCTTTCATATCATACCCGCCAATGAAGGCCAGCTTGTCTCCCAGTTTTTTCTGAAGGCCTAAAAGGTCGTTTTCCGGCTGGCAAATCTCCCAGCCCGCGGAGCCTTCCTCCACAAGGTCGGGCACAATCGCCTCGCACCGGCCGCAGACGTGGGTACTGGCAATGACGCCCATGGAGCGCACCGCATCGTTAAACCGCTTGTGGGCAGGCTTAATCAGCTCCCTGTACGTCTCCGGCGACATGAAGGTGGACTTTTCCGAGGCCACATCGTCGTATGTGCAGATAATGTCGGGCTTAAAGTGTCTAACCGCCAGCTGGGCCACTTCGATTTTATAGTCGCATATCGCACCGAGCAGCTCTGCGCAGGCCTCCGGCTCCTCGTACAGAGCGCACAGGGCGTTTTCAAAGCCTAAAAGGTGCGTCAGGCGCAGAAAGGGGCCGTTCCACATCCCGTATTCGATAACCTGATTTTCCGGGTTGAAGCCTTTTAGCTGCTCTCTGGCCTCCCCTTCCCAGTCGAAGTCGTTTAAATTCGGGAATTTGACGGTTTTGCGCCAGTCGCAGACATTTTCTAAAACCGCCTGTCCCGTCGCCGGAACGCCCTGCCCCAGCGCCGATTCCGAGCCGAGCCACTTAACACCGAATCCGTCGTACCCGCCGCCTGCCGGCCCGTTTTCAAAGGTCTCGCGGCTGCCGCCCACCTGATGCATGTCCGTTTTAAAGTTGCCCACGTGGTCGTGCTTTTTATGATTTAGTATCGCCAGCATATTTTCTCTTCGCATCATCGCCATGGATTTTTACCACCTTTATTGTTGGTATCTTCTGGAGAGGCGCCCCTTAAATTGAGATAGCGCCGCAGCGAAAGCTGCGGCGCTATCTTGTGCCCGTTCGTTATTCTTATTATGCTCGTAATGGCAAATTAAATGCCGTAAACCTCTTTGTTGTAGCGGTCGATTTCGTCGTTTATATACTTGTCGCCCTGCGGGAAGATGGTGCCGGGTCCGCCGTAGGTGATGCAGGGGATAAAGTTGCCCTGCGGGCAGTATGTCTCGAGGACGCGGCGCGTCTCGGCGCGGATTTCCTCTTCCGTGGAATCGGCGCGGTCCACGATGGCGGCGTCGATACCGCCCTTGAGGGCCATGCGGCCGTCCAGCTGTTTCTGAATCTTGACGATGTCGTTCTGGGGCAGAACACCCTGCCAGATGTCGATGTGCAGTTCCACCATGTCCTCCACAATCTGCTCGCAGAAGGAGTCGGCGTGGTGCTCGATGAGAACGCCCTGGCTGTGGATGTAGCCGTAAACCTTCTCGTACTGGGGCTTGATGAAGGTGCGCCACAGTTCCGGCGAGATAAAGAGGTTCTGCTTGCTTCCCCAGTCGTCGTGGGAGTGGATGATGTCGGGGCGAGCGTGCTCAACCAGAAGCTTTGCGGTGGCAAGGCGGTAGTCGCCGATGGCGTTGCACAGATCCATCATGGCCTCTTCTTCCGTCATGAAGTTGATGAACATGTCCTCAAAGCCCATGAGGAAGTGCAGACGCTCGAAAATGCCCGTGGGCATAAAGCCCATGACGAGGTTGTTCTCCCGGTCCACTTCTGCGATGCGCTTGAGATAGGGCTCCCAAACTTCTTTAGAGGAGCAGTGCTTCTCCACGTCCGGAATGGTGAGGACTTCACGCCAGCGGGTGACATCTTTGATGACCTTGTTCTCCTCCGTGACATGGGGCATGGCCGCGGGCGAATCGGCGGGCCAGAGGATATGGGTTCCCCAGAGGTCCTGAGAAGGCGGCATGCCGGCATAGCGCTCGCCGCGGACGTACAGGGAAATGGGGTCGCCGGGAAGGAATGCGGCGCCTTCAAACTGCTTGACGATTCGATCCGGCTTTCCGCCGCGCTTGATGGTTTCTAAAAAGTTTTGTTTAGGACTTAACATAATTTAACACCCTCACAAGTTTTATTTCGTTACTCGGCGGCCAAGAGGGTTCTTGACCGCCGAGTAAGTTTTTTGCTGTTTACAAGCCGGATTCCGATTGCACTCTTGCGAGGAAGTCCTTGTACGTGTCTTTCGTGACCATTTCGTTCAAAATGTTGTAGAACGTCTTCTGGTCGCCTTCGGCGCGTCTGTAGGACCAGAGGGAATCGGCCGTGGCTTTGCCGTCCATCATGGCCACGAGGCCGCAGATACCGGGGACGGTGTATTGCAGGTCGGAAATGGCAAGGCAGGAGACCCAGCAGCCTTCGTAACCGTTATCCCATTCCGCCGTTAAAATGTCACTACCGACGCAGGTGATGAGCACCTTGTCTTCCATGCCGAGGGTTTCCACGGCGCGGGTACAGCCCTGGGCGTACAGTTCAAGGCAGGCGGGCACGAACCAGTACTTCACGTCGGGGTTGGCCGCTAAGATGGCGGAGGCCAGGTCATAACCGGTCTGCTCATCTAACTTACCGGAGACGCCGTCGGCGGTGAAGACTTTGTTGTTCGGCAAAAGCTCCTTGAATTTGTTCATGGCACCGGTGTAACGGTCATTAAAGTCCACGTTTGGCGAGAAGTTGTAGTCCAGCAGCGCGATTTCGGAGGGGTCAATGTCGCCCCAGTAAGTTTTATAGTTGTCGTAGAGCCACTGGGTGACCTTTTCGCCTGCTATCACGCCTTCGATGCCGACGCAGGGGACGATGGCGCTGCCGTTTTCGTCACGGACGGAGTTGAGCATGGCGATATAGGGGATGTTCGTCTCGTCGAGGACTTCCTTCACGCGGTCGGCCGCCGTCGGGTCAATGACAACGAGGAACCCGTCCACGTTCTGGCTGGCGTATATCTGGATATTCTGAATCATGGCGTCGATGTCGCCGTTGGCGCAGTAGGAGGTGGTCTTAAAGTTGAGCACGGGCTCAAGGCGCACAAGGGCGTCAGCGATGTTCTGGAACAGCGCCATGGGTCTCATATATGCCCAGACTACATTATAAGTTTTTCTGGACGCAGGGTCAACGCCGCTGGAGAAAAAGCCGATAGAGTTTTCATTTTTCGAAATATCTTCCATAGCGGGGCCCGTAGGTTGAGCCGATTGCGTGGGGCTGGGCGAGGGTGTGGGGGTCTCCCTATTGCAGGCTGCGAGCGTGAATACAGTACACAGCGCAATAAGTAGGGCAAGTACCTTCTTCATCATTATTGTCCTCCATTAGTAGATTCATGTTGAAATTTTTGCCGAAAAACTTATGTTTATTCTTCCAATGCACAAGCGATTTATACACATTGTTCCGGCCACGTTTTTCTGCCGCTTTGCCTGCCATTTTGCCCCCCCTTGTGATTTTACCAAAACCCTCCCCCGCTTCTTTTGGCACAGGGCTTCGCGCAGACGGGGCACCCTCTCTCTTTCCGGTAATAGGCCGCCTTTTTCCGGCTTAGAAATTTTCGTGCACCACTTTGATTCCCTGTGCGAAAGACTCTGTTAAACAGGGAAAAACTGTGATAAAGTAGACAAAAAACTGGGAATATCGGAGGGTTAACGATGTACGAAAGCCTGTTTCAGCCGATACAAATCGGCCCCGTCACGCTGAAAAACCGCATCGAAGTGGCGCCGGCGGCCCCCTTCCTCGCCCATCATGACGGTTCCCTCTCCAGAGAGCTTTACGCCTACACCATGCGCCTGGCCCGCTCCGGTGCCGGCGTCGTCACTTTGGGTGTCTCCGACGTGGGGCAGCCCCGTCCCTGCGGCGGGCGCATCCTCTGCGCCGGCACATGGCAGTATTTAAGCGATTTGGCGGACATCGCCGAGGGGATCAAAAGCTACGGTGCGGCGGCCTGCATCGAGCTTGTGCATTCACGGTACATGCTCTCGCCGCCGGAGAAAGTCGTGGGCGAGACGTCCACCGCCGAAGTGGAGCAGATTATCGAGGACTTTGCCACAGCCGCACACAACTGCTATCAGGCGGGCTTTGACATGGTCATGATTCACGGCGGACACGGAAACGTCCCGGCTATGTTCTTTAACAAGAAGTTTAATCACCGGACGGACCGGTTCGGCGGCTCCTTTGAAAACCGCTGCCGGTTCGGAAAGGAGCTTCTCTCCGCCATCCGTGAGCGGACGGGCGGCCGCCTTGCCGTCGAGTACCGCATCAGCGCGGAGGAGTGCCTTGAGGATATGACGACGCTGGAGGAAACCCTTCAGTACGCGAAAGAGATTGAGCCGCTCATTGACCTGCTCCACGTCTCCCGGGGGCTTTTGGAGGTGGAGGAACTGCTCCCCCTCATCAACGCCCCCGCCTATCTGCCGAGGGGTATGAACCTGCCCTACGCCCGGGAGTTTAAAAAGCACCTGAAGGTCCCCATCACGGTGGTGGGTAGCTTTGACCTTGAGTTGGCAAACGAGGCCATCTCCCGGGGCGATGTGGACATGGTCTCCATGATTCGCACCGTTCTGGCTGACACCGACTGCGTGGAAAAAGCCCGGCGGGGCAGTCCCGAGTCAATTCGCCCCTGCATCCGCTGTAACGTGTGCATCAGCCGCACCCACTCGCAGTTTAAGACGGTGCGCTGCTCAGTAAACCCCATGATTGGCCGGGAGCTGGAGTTTGACGACGAGCGCCCCGCACCCGCCCCGAAGAAAGCTGTTGTCATCGGCGGCGGCCCTGCGGGGCTTGAAGCGGCGCGGACGCTTGCGCGGCGGGGGCACGAGGTTGTCCTCTTTGAAAAGCAGACCGAGCTGGGGGGCACCTTCCGACTGGCCTGCGCGGCGGCGTTTAAGCAGGATTTACAAAAATACCTTGACTGGTCCATCCGCACCGTGACGGAAAACCCGCGCATCGCCCTGCGCCTCGGCACCCCCGCCACACGGAAAGCCATCGCCGCGGAGAAGCCGGACGTGGTGTTCGTAGCCGTGGGCGCAGAGCCTATTATCCCGAAATTCCCCAACGCAGATGAAGAGCGCCTTGTCTGGGCGGGGGACGCAGAGGCGCACCCTGAGCGGGTGGGCGAGCGCACCGTCATCGCCGGTGCAGGCATGACGGGTCTGGAACTGGCCCTGTCCCTTGCCCAGCAGGGACGGCGCGTCACCGTGATTGATATGTTCCCCGAGAGCGAGATTGGGCAGGGCGGAACGCCCATTAACCTCATCGCCCTCAAACGGCTCCTCAAAGAGGCAGAGGTGGAGCTTATCTGCTCCGTGCGCCTTGAGGATGTGACGGCGGAAGGGGCCGTCATCTCCCGCTCGGACGGCGCGCAGGAGACCCTCTCCTGTGACACCGTCGTCCTCTCCCTCGGCTCAAAACCGAACCTCGAGGCGCTTTCGGAGTTTGAAGGCACGGCGCCGGACGTCTTCCACATCGGCGACTGCACCCGCCCCGCCACCGTCTGGAACGCCACGAAGACGGCTTTTGAAACCGCCATGCGGGTGTAATGAGAAAACCTCCCCGCGTCGCCTAGCTGATTAAAATGAGCCGCGGGCTGAACGCGCGGTGCAATAAAGCGCAAAAGAAGGAGCCGGCTGTGCAGCCGGCCCTTCTCCTTTAATAAGCGGTCATTTCTGGGCATGAAGCGCAGAAAGACGCATACAGGCTCTTTACGACGCGTTTTCTTCCTGCGCCGTGTAGAAGTATTCTTCAATCAGCTCTTTCCCGCCTTCGCGGTAAAGAGCGCCGTCTTTTATCCACAGCACCCGGTCGCAGAGAGCTTCCGCGCAGCGGTAATCGTGGGTGACGGTGACCATGGCGCAGCCCGTCTCGGCATGGATTGCGTTGAGACTCCGGACGAGCCCTTCAAGCCGGTCAGAGTCCTGCCCCACTGTTGGCTCGTCGAGCAGGAGCACCTGCGGCGCCGTGGCGGACACCGCCGCGATGCTCAGCCGGCGCTTCTGCCCTTCCGAGAGGGCGTGGGGGTGCCGCAATGAGAGTTCTTCTAACCCAAAGGCCTCCATGCAGCGCGCCGCCCCGCCTCCTTTCGCGCCGTAAGACACCTCATCCCGCACCGTGGGCATAAAAAGCTGATAGCTGGGCTCCTGAGTGATATACCCCACGGACTGAAACCACTTCCGGGAACCGCGCTTTACCCCCAGCGCGCTTTCCACAGCGCCCGAGGTGGGCTTTATAAGCCCTGCCAGAAGGCGCAAGAGCGTTGTTTTGCCGGAGCCGTTTTCCCCCAGAAGGACGATACGCTCCCCCCTCCGCAGGGAAAAGGTGACGTCCTTTAATATTACCTTGTCTTTGACGGCATAGCCGAGTTTTTTCGCCGCTAAAACCACCTCCGCCGAACAGGGCGGCGCAGGGACGGGCGTCACCTTCCTCAGGCTCCCGTAGGAGAGCGCACCCCTGTCCAAGGCTTTCACGGTGCCGCCTTCAAGGGAGAAGACTCTGTCGACGTAGGGGGACACAACGTCCAGCCGGTGCTCGCAGAGGAAAACGGCGTAGCCCTTCGCGCAGAGGCCTTTGAGAGTGTCAAGGAGCAGGCGGCTTCCCTCACGGTCGAGGTTTGCCAGCGGCTCGTCAAGCAGGAGGATTTTCTGCCCCATGGCAAGCACGCACGCCACCATAAGCCGCTGCTTCTGCCCGCCGGAGAGGGTCTTCGTCCTGTCGGCGGGATTTAGCCCCATGAGGGCGCAGCTGCGGGCGATGCGCCGGCCAATCTCCTCAGGGGGAAGTGCGAGGTTTTCGCACCCGAAGGCAATTTCGTCGGCCACAGTGTCGTGGAAAATCTGGCTGTCCGGGTTTTGGAGCACATAGCCAACTTTGCGGGCAATCTCCGCCATCTGGCGGCCTTTAACCGGCTCCTCGTCTACGAAAATCTCCCCCTCCATCACCCCGGGAAAGCAGTTTGGTATCACGCCGGCCATGGCAGACAGAAGCGTCGTCTTCCCTTCACCGGACAGTCCCGAGAGAAGGGCAAACTCCCCGTAGTGCAGCGCCATGGAGCAGTTTTTTAGAACGGGCGTTTGCGCCGCGGCGTAGGTGAAGGTGAGGCCCTGCACCTCAACGGCAGGGGCGCCTTTTTTCTGTTTCATGCCATCACCACCCAAGTTATTATCAGTGCGAAAACCGCCGCGCTGTAAAAGGCGTCCCGCGCCGCAAACACCACGGGTTTGTATACGCTCACAGGCTCGCGCCCCGTTGAAAAGGCGCGAGTTTCAAGGGAGAGGGCCATGGTATCGGATATGTTAATCAGGCGAATCATGACGGGAACGGCAAAGGTGCGGTAAAAAGAGTGGCGCACGCCCCGTGTTTTCATCGCTTCCCGCACCCGCCCCACCTCCCCTTGCACCACGGGGACGAACCGAATGGCAATGAGCATCCCCAGCGTGATAATCCGCGGCATCCCAAGGGCGGCAATGCATCGCGTCAGGTTGATGGGCGGGAGCGTCACCATGGGAAGGGCCGAGACGCCAAGGAGAATGACCCGCCCCGCCATCTGCCCCGCGGCCGAAAAATTTCGCTGAAAAAGAAAGGAAAACAGAGCAAAGACAAGGCTCACCGGGATAAAGACAGCAAGGCTCATCACCGCCTGTTTTGCCAGCCCGAAGGCGCAGTAGAGGAGCACCACCGCCACAATGTAGGCAGGAAAACAGGGGCTTTTTGCTGTGAGCAGCCCAACGACTAAAACCACAAGGGGCGACACCACGGAGACGAGGGGGTAGAGAGGGCGCTTTGCCTGAAGACGGTCCATTCAGAGCCGCCCCGCCTTTTTTAGCTCGCTTCCGATTTTCCACCCGAGAAAAACGCCGGCAAAGCTCAAAAGCACCGTTCCAAAAATGGCAAGGGGCACGAGGTATGAGCTTTGCACCACGTCGGAAAAGGCCACGTCGTTCATGATGACGGAAAAAACAGCCGTAAAGGGTAGCGTCAGCGGCGCGATGAGGGCAGGGGCAAGAAACATCCCCTTCGTGTTTTCATAACTGCGAAAGAGGGCAAGGGAAATCACTTCCGCAAAACAGGCGCTGACGATGTTCGTCACGCACATCACGGGGCTCATCATGAGCAGAATCGCGCCGTAAAAGACGCCGAGAAGGGTTATCGCCCCCGGTTTGTGCACGCGTATATTGATAACCGTTGCGAAAAATGCGTAGAAAATGGCGGTGACCATGTTCCGCAGGCCAAAGAGCGTTATTGTCATCAGCGGCATCGCCACAGCGCTTGTGACGAATAAAAGCGCCGCCATGTTGGCGATAAACGCCGCGTCCCGTATCGTGATCTTTTCCAGTTTTATCATCGTCATGCTCCTTTTTCCCGTAATTGTCGTGTTGATGAGGGGAGGGGGCGCCGAAAGAGTCTCCGCCGCAAAACGCATGGCGGTACGCATTTTCTCTTTCATACCCATCTTGTTGCACGGCGTTTTGCCCCTTCGCCCGTCTCCTCCCGCACGGCGGCAAGGTTTCCTCTTTCGCGGTAAGGGTTCCTCTTTCAATGTTATGACGGGCGGCGCCGCAAAATTTGCGTATCCCTGCAGCGAAGCGTTTCTTCTCCCGAAGCCTTTCTGCGCTTGTTATCCCCGAAACTCTTTTCAGGTGCGTGCCGCCCTCTCCCCCTGCCCCGAAAACGCATACGCGGTATACGGTCGATTTTGCCCGCCACGCGGCGCCCTGAGATGCATCGGCGCCGCCTGCACCGGATGCCGAGGGAAATTTCCTCCAATATTGCGTCCCATCCTCTGGGGAAAATGCCTTAAACGCGAAGCGGCGGCGAAGTAGCCGAAAGGCGGGCGCACAGATTCCTAACCTCACCTATTGTGCCAACTTCCTGCATTTTTTCCGAGCCGGAAGCGGATACTACCGGTAGATGCGAGCAGGGAGCGTGAAAACATGGGCGAAAACACCGTTTCTTTCTGGAACAAAACAGCAAAAGCAGACCACTATCCCCGTCTGGATAAAAACCTTATCTGCGACGTTCTCATCATCGGCGGGGGGATAACAGGCGTCACCACGGCATACTGTCTGGCGCAAAAGGGCGAAAAGCCCGTCCTCATCGAAGCCGGCTGCCTCTGTGACGGCACCACAGGCAACACCACCGGTAAAGTCACCATCCAGCACGATATCATCTACTCGAATATCCTCAAAAAACACGGCCGCAGCTTCGCCAAAGCCTACGCCGACTCCCAGACGGAGGCGCTGGAGTTTGTCCGCAGGCAGGTGCGGGACCTTTCCATCGACTGCCAGCTCATGGAAAGTCCCGCGTATATCTATGCGCAAAACGGCGAGGAGCGGGACGCCATCATAAAAGAGTATCAGACGGCGAAGGACCTCGGCATCGACGCGTTTTTTGTGGACGCGCCCACTTTCCCGCCGGGCGGCTGCGGCATGGTGGGGTTTCACGGCCAGCTGTCATTCCATGCGGTGCGGTACGTAAGCGCGCTGGCAGACGCGGCGGTGAAAATGGGCGCCCGCATTTACTGTGACACGAAGGCCGTGAGGCTCGCAGACGACGGCGAAATAAAGACCGTTCTCTGCGAAAATGACATCACCATCGAAGCTAAGCACCTGGTGATGGCAACCCAATACCCCTTTTACGACGGGCCGAACCTCTTTTTCACCCGCCTGTATGCCAAGCGGGCCTACGGCATCGCTCTGGAGGCAAAGCGAGACTGGCCGGAGGGTAATTATATCAACGCCGGACAGCCCTCCCGCTCCATCCGCACCCATGTTGAAGGGGGTAAAAAGATTCTCATCGTGGTGGGCGAAGGCCACCCCACGGGGCGCGGCGCAGAGAACGAAAAGACTCATTTTGACAATCTCCGCCGCTTTGCCGAGCAAATTGCGGGTGTGGATAACGTGCTTGCCACATGGTCGGCGCAGGACTATGAGACGCCGGACCAAATCCCCTATATCGGGCGGATTTCAGATCATTCCACCATCTACGTGGGCACCGGATACGGCAAATGGGGCCTCTCCAGCGGCACCCTCGCCGGCATGCTGCTGGCCGACCTCATCACAACGGGCAGCTGTCCCTACGAGGCGGTCTATTCCCGCAAGCGGCCGGATTATTCCACGTCCCTCGGAAAGACGATTGCGGAAGTAACGCTTCCCGTAGTGGAGCTGGTGAAGTCTAAAATCGAGCCCACGGAGCCTGTGGCGGGAATCCGGCAGGGAGAGGGGCGCGTCATCCGCTTTGAGGGACAACGCGCCGGTATTTACAGGGACTTTGACGATACGGTGACGATTCTGGACATCTCCTGCACCCACATGTCCACAACGCTGAACTTCAACGAGGCGGAGAAAACATGGGACTGCCCGGCCCACGGCGGCCGCTATTCCGTGGACGGAAAGCTCCTTGAAGGCCCGCCCAAACACTCGCTGAAGGTGCTGTTTCAGGGGAAGTACGAGGAGATTGCGGTGCGGGTTGAGGAGGAAAATGCGTAACAAAACAGGGCTTACGTGATGTCGTAAGCCCTGTTTTTGCATGGTCAAATTATCAAACCGGTTTGGTTGTGGTATACGAGCAGTTAATACTATAGGAGTAACTATGGTTATGTTTGGCTTCTCGAAATTGCCTTTAGACGTAAAGTAGAAAAAACCCTTGTGGCGCAGTTGCAGTAGGTTTGCGTTATTGAGTCTCGACGAAATATCGACCAAAATCTGCTCTTGACAAAAGGGATGGCCGTAGTTTATAATTCGTGCTAACTAAATAGCCAGATATGAAACCGATGATTAAGAATAGTAACCTCGAAGGTCGTTTTACAGAGAGCCGCGGCAGGTGGAAGTGCGGTAAATGGACGCGGGGCGAATGGACTTATGAGGGCGGCCAAATGCGTCTTCGCAAAAAAGCCGACGGGAGCCGGACCCGTTACCAACACGGCCCGTATGCAGGTACGGGATAATGAGTGGATAATGCCTTGGGGCATTGTCAATTTGGGTGGTACCGCAGGATGCAAGTCTTGTCCCATATTTGGGATAAGGCTTTTTTGTTTTGTAAAAAAGGAGTGCTGACATGCTGATAAACACCGTAAAACGATGGCGATGGTGACGTTTTTCCGCCGCCTTTTGATTAAAATCCAGAACTAATATTAAAAAGGAGAGACTTAACATGAAAAAGGTCATAGCCATCGCCGCCATCTTTGCGATTTTCATAACCCTTGCCTCCGGCTGCGGCAGTTCCTCAAAAAAGACACCCGTCATTGGCATTTCCCAGTACGGAGAGCACGCCTCTCTGGACAACTGCAGGGAAGGCTTCCTTCAGGGGCTTAAGGACGCCGGCCTTGTTGAAAACAAGGATTTTGTAATCGACTATCAGAACGCCGGTTTTGACGACAGTATCGCCACACAAATTGCCCAGACATTTTCCGCCAACAACGTGGCTTTGATGGTTGGCATCGCCACCCCCTCTGCCACTGCCTGTTTTGCCGCCGCCGAAGACAAGGACATCCCTGTTGTCTTCTCCGCCATTACCGACCCCGTCAAGGCGAAGCTTGACACGGGCAATATCACCGGCACCAGCGACAAGCTGCCGATAGACGCCCAGCTGGAGCTCATCCGCAAGCTGCAGCCCGATGCCAAAACCATCGGCATCCTCTACACCACCAGCGAGCCCAACTCCGTGTCCGCCATCGCCGAGTATGAGGAGAAGGCCCCCCTGTACGGCTTCACAATCGAGGCTTTGGGCGTGACGCAGCAGTCGGAGGTCACCCTCGCCACGGATACCCTCATTTCCAAAGGCGTGGACTGCTTCTCCAACCTGACGGACAACAACGTGGTGGGCGTGCTGGCTTCCGTGCTGGAGAAGACCACCGAGGCGGGTATCCCCATCTACGGCAGCGAGGTGGAGCAGGTTAAAATCGGCTGCGTGGCCTCGGCGGGCATCGACTACGTTGCCCTGGGCATTCAGACAGGTAAAATGGCTGCGAAAATCATAAAGGGCGAAGCCACCGCCGAAGAAATCCCTTATGAGACCATCACCGAATTTAACTACTACGTCAATTCCGCCGCTCTTGCAGAAATGGGACTGACTCTCCCGTCGGACATTGCCGATAAGGCAATTGAATCCGGAAAATAATAATGAATGTGGGAGGGTGCGCCAAAGACGAAAGCCTTTGCCGCCCTCTCCCCATGCCAGCAGGAAACGAGGTCATTAGATGAGCAATTTACTGGACTTGGTTGTGGGCACCGTCACGCAGGGTCTTATATACGCCCTGCTCTCCTACGGCGTCTATATCACATACAAAATACTTGACTTTCCCGATTTGACTGTGGACGGCAGCTTTCCTCTGGGGGCCGCCGTTACGGCGGTTTTACTGACGAAGGGCGTAAACCCCTACCTGACGCTACCCGTCGCCATGGCGGTGGGGGCACTGGCCGGGCTTGTAACGGGCGTCATCCACGTAAAGTTCAAAGTGCGGGACCTTCTGGCGGGCATCATCACCATGACGGGCCTGTTCTCCATCAACCTCCAGATTGCCGGCTCCAACCTCGTTGTTGACAGGGGGACGGACACCCTCTTCACCGCGGCGCCCACCATGGCTCTGTTCGGGTCTATGCCCCTTATCTATCGCAAGCTGGTGGTCGCCCTGATTCTGGCCGTCCTTTTCAAGCTGATTCTGGACGCCTACTTCAGCACCCAAAGCGGCCTGCTCCTGCGGGCGGTGGGCGATAACAGCACCCTCGTCACCACCCTGGCGAAGGACAAGGGAAGCGTTAAAATCCTCGGCCTTGTCATCGCAAATACTTTAGTCGCCCTGTCCGGCGCCGTGGTGTGTCACGAGCAGCGGGCCTTTTCCAGCACCATGGGAACGGGCCAGGTGGTATTTGGCCTTGCTACGGTTATCATCGGCACGACGCTGTTTAAAAACCTCGGCTTCGTC
>DUPW01000006.1 GCA_012838125.1 Papillibacter sp. | reverse complement strand
ATTACCGGCAATAATCCCTGCACCTTTTCATATTTCCTCGACATAGCAAGACCCCCTGATGTAGCCCTCTTATTGTCCTACATCAGGGGGTATTTTGTCTATTGTCCGTTTTTACTGGTTCGGTTCAAAGAGGCAGGGTTTTTCTTCCCCTTGCAAGGGGACGCGACGCCGTGTATAATAGGGAAAAACTGAATATTAGCCGTCCGGTGCCCCCCTGTCGGGGGAGAATAGGGAATCGGAAATCGAGCGGTCCCACCACTGTATACGGGGAGTGCTTTTCAAAAGGCGCATGATGCGCCTGTGTGCCACTGGCCTTTGGCCGGGAAGGCGAAAAGTGCTGCGATCCGTGAGCCAGGAGACCTGCCGGATGGCGTGTAACCCGACCGGGGAGGACGGGGCACTCAACAGGACCATGGTAAAATCCTTGAGTTTTTGTCGCGGGCAGATGCCCGCTGCGAAAGCTTGGGGATTTTTTTCTTCCTCCCGGAAAAAATGTTTCTGAGGTGCAACATGAAAATCCTACGCAAAGTCAAAGGCCACGATTTATCGGAAAAGTATTTAATCGAGCTGGGGGACAAGAACACCGTGGAAGCCCTCTATATGTGCGACCCTGAGCGGACGCTTACCTTTTCCAGCACCCTGTGCATCTCGTCACAGGTGGGCTGTGCGGTGGGCTGCGCCTTTTGCGCCACGGGGCGGCAGGGGTTTGTCCGCCACCTTGATGAAAAGGAAATGGCCGGGCAGGTTCTTCTGGCCGTCAAAGACGGCGGAAAAAACCGCATGCCCTTAGAGGCGGTAGTCTTTGCGGGAATGGGCGAGCCGTTGTATAATATGGAAAACGTCACCGCCGCCATGCTCTCCCTTCGGGAGGAGCTGGGACTTTCCCGCCATGAGCTGGCCACGGCGGGCGTGGCGCCGAAAATTGAGGAATTGGCGCATTTTGTGCGGGAGACGGGGATTTTTATCCGCCTCAACCTCTCCCTCCACGCCCCCACGGACGAGAAAAGAGCGTGCCTGATTCCCATGACGGCGCGGTACGACATCAAAACCCTTCTCGACGCGGCGGACGCCTACGCCCGCCTGACGGACACAACAGTCAGGCTCCGCTATATGCTTATTAAAGGCCTCAACGACACCGAGGAGGACGCGAAGACGCTGATTCAGCGCCTTGCGGGGCGGCGGGTAAAACTCATCCTCTCAGGGTATAACGATAATCAGATTAAGGGCCTTCAGCCGGTGTGCCCCGGGGATATCGAGGCCTTTTATCATCGCGTGAAAAACGAGATTTCCTGCGGGATATTCCGCAACTTCGGCGCAGAGATTGCGGGCGGATGCGGCCAGCTGCGCCGGATGCACTATAAAGATAAAACGGGGTAGTCATGTATGGTAAAGACAATCTGTGTGTTCAGTTCCTCCAGCAATACGATTGACAGAGCTTATTTTGATGCGGCAGACCGATTGGGCCGCACCATGGCGGAAAGGGGCAAACAGCTCATTTTCGGCGGCGGCACAACGGGGCTCATGGGCGCCTGCGCCCGGGGCGTCCACAGCGCCGGGGGCGTCGTCATCGGCGTGATTCCCGAAGCCCTGAACGAAAAGGGGGTTGTATACGAAGAGTGCGACGAGCTTGTGGTCACCCCCGGTATGCGTGAGCGCAAGGGCACCATGGACGAGCGGGCGGACGCCTTCATCGCCCTGCCCGGGGGCTTTGGCACCATTGAGGAGATTATGGAAATCATCACCCTCAAACAGCTGAGGTATCACGCAAAGCCCATCGTTATCCTCAACACGAAGGGCTTCTACACGCCCCTTCTTGAGATGCTGCAGGAGGTGGTGGAGCAGGACTTTGCAAAGTCTGAGTGCATGGAGCTGTTTTACGTCACGAAGTCGCCGGAGGAAGCCCTCGATTACATCGACAGCTACACACCGGAAGCCTGCACTCAGCGGTGGCTCACGGACGTGGAAGCCCCCTTTCCGGAGGGCGACAGCCCAGAATCGAATGTTGTGGCTTCGCCCGATGAGCACCGCGCGCAAAAGGAGCAGTTTTGCAAGCTGGAGATTTTCATCCCAGAGACGCATTTTGACCCCTTGTGCGAGGCGCTTCGCAGCGTGGGCGCCGGCTGCGTGGGAGGTTACGACAGCTGCCTGTCCGTCTCGGAAGTGCGGGGGTACTGGCGGCCCCTGCCCGGCAGCAACCCCTACGACGGGGAAATCGGCGTTTTGCAGTCGGCTCCGGAGCTGAAGGTGGAGGTGCTCTGCCGTGAAGAGCGGCTTTGTGAGACGGTTGTCGCCGTGAAAAAGGCGCACCCTTACGAAGTGCCGGTCATCAACGCTATCCGGCTTGAGGCCACGGGACTGTAAGCCGGCGCGCAGTGTATGGGGAAAGGGGCATAAGAACGCCTGTTACGGCAAAAACGAAAGCTGGCTGCCCCGTCAAAGGAGACGCGCGTCATTTTAAGTTGCCACTGCGTCAAGCGGGATTGGACGCCGAAAAAAGAAAGAAAACGGCAAAGCAGAACGCTTTGCCGTTTGTTTTATAGATTCGTTAGGTGTTCTCGCTGTCAAGCTCATGGCTCAGGCGCATGGCTTCTTCTGCAGGGACGTTGTAAAAGTCCACCTGCCAGCGCCCGTTCCTGTGAGATAAGCGGCTGACCCCCGTGTTGAGGAGAAGCGTCTTGCCTGAGCCGATTTCCCCGCCGGAGCACCGCGCCAGCACGGCGTTTATGGACGCCCCGTGGGACACCGCCACGATACGGGGAAACTTCTTCCCGTACTCCTCGATGGCTTCGAGCATCCTGTCAGCCACAGCATCCAGCGGCTCGCCGGCGTCCCGCACTGTGGCGATATAGGCCGCCCGATCCTTAAGGGAGAAGCCAGAGAGGGCGCCGAAATCCCGCTCGATAAGGCGCCCGTCCGTGTAGAAGGGGGCGCCGAGGGTATCGACGATAATTTGCGCCGTCACCTTCGCCCTTTGAAGGGGGCTTGTGAGGACACAGTCTGCGGGGAGGGTTTTTAGCGCCGCGGCGCAGGCCTCAGCCTGACGCAGCCCGTCTGCGTTGAGCGGGACGTCCTCCCGCCCCTGCAGCTTTAAGGCGCGGTTCCAGTCCGTTTCCCCGTGCCGGATTAAGTAGACCGTCATGAGGTTCCTCCATGAAAACGCTTACAGATACCGCAGGGCGAGGAAAACAGCCAGCGCCGCCTGCGCAAGGAAAATCAGGGGTATCCCGATTGTAAACCGGAGATGGCGCGTTTTGTGCCGAAAGAGCACCATACCGGCCATGGAGCCAAGGCTGCCCCCCAAAAGTGCCCAGAGAAACAGGCGTTTTTCCGGCGTGCGCCACCTGCCCTTTACGGCAAGGCGTTTATCCCGATACATGCTGATAAACCCTAAAAGGCTGATGGCGATAAAGTAAGCGGCGAGTATTTTTGCAAGCATTTTAAGTCTATGTACCTTTAATAGCGGTTATCGAAAATGCGGGTGGATTTCTTCTCACTGCGGGGCAGATCCCCGATTTCAACGGGCTTAATCACCGCGGTGATGCCGATTTTCGACTTAAACTTCACCTTAATTTCATTGGCCAGCTGCTTTGTGTCTGCGCCCGGCTCCTTTTCCACGAACAGGGTGAGGATGTCCTTGCCCTGCAGGTGGTCAATCATCACCTGATACTCGCTGGAGGCGCCGGGGATGGTTTTCAGCAGCTCATCAATGAGGCTCGGGTAGATTATCGTGCCCTTCACCTTCACCATATCGTCCGTCCGGCCCAGTATCGTGCCGATGCGGGGGTACTCAAGCCCGCAGGAGCAGGGCTCCGGGATAAAGCGGGTGAGGTCGTGGGTTCTGTAGCGGATGAGGGGCGCGCCTTCTTTCCGCAGGGTGGTGATGACAAGCTCGCCGATTTCCCCCTCGGGCACGTGTTTGCCCGTCTTCGGGTCGATGACTTCAAAGTAGAGGTAATCGTCCCAATAGTGCATGTGGGGTTCCTGCTGGCAGTTGATGGCGATGCCGGGGCCGTAGATTTCCGTGAGGCCGTAGATATCATAAAGCTCCACGCCCAGCTCATGTGCGATGCGGCGGCGCATTTTCTCGCCCCAGCGCTCAGAGCCGATGAGGCCCTTTCTCAGGTGAATCTTGTCCCCAATGCCGCGCTTTGCTATCTCCTCCGCCAGCAACAGGGCGTAAGAGGAGGTGGCGCACAAAACCGTGCTGCGCAAATCCATCATCATTTGCAGCTGCTTATCCGTGTTGCCGGGGCCCATGGGGATGGCCATGGCGCCGATGCGCTCCACGCCCGCCTGAAAGCCGATGCCCGCCGTCCACAGTCCGTAGCCCGGGGTGATGTGGACACGGTCTCGACTCGTAACGCCTGCCAGCTCAAAACAGCGGGCGAACATCACGGCCCAGTCTTCCACGTCCTGCTTCGTGTAGGGGATGATGACGGGGGTGCCCGTCGTTCCCGAGGAGGAGTGGATGCGGACGATGTCGTCATCAGCCACGGCGGCAAGCCCCAGCGGGTAGGCCTCCCGCAGCTCCTCTTTGGACGTAAAGGGGAGCGCCTCAAAAGCCTCCTGAGAGTCGATGGCGGCCGTGTCGATACCGGCGAATTTGCGGGCGTAGAATCCGTCAAATTCCCTAAGGCGCCGAAGTTGCTTCTTAATAAGCTCAAGCTGCTGCGGGTTCATTTTCATAAGTCTGGCCTCCTGTGCCTAGTTTAAGACGGCGCGGGCGCCGGCAGAGAGTGCGGCGAGGTTCATTTGAACAAAGCGCGGGGCAACGCGCTCGCGGATGGCTTTTTCGAGGTCCTCAAGAGTCAGCCCAACAAGTCCCAGCGCCGCGGCGGCGCCGAGGAGGGCCACATTTAAGACTTTGGACGAGCCTGCTTCTCGAAAAATGGCGTCACCGTCGATGGTATAAAGTCGGGGAGCCGCTTTTTTAAGGTACGCAATCGCTTCCGTACCGTCGTAATCGGAGCCGGTGAGGGAGGCGGTGACGGGGCGGATGGCCTTCGTGCTGGTAATCACAACGCCATCCGGCTTTAAGTACGGCAGGGCACGCACGGCTTCCGCCGGCTCAAACCCTAAGATGAGGTCGGCCCCGCCCTTGGGGACGAGGGGGGAGTGGATTTCCTCTCCCACTCGCACGTGGCTCACCACGCATCCGCCTCGCTGGGCCATGCCGATAGTCTCGGCGGTGCGCGCTGCGTGTCCGTTATTCATAGCCGCCTGCGCAATGAGTCGGGAGGCTAAAACGACGCCTTGACCGCCGACTCCGGCGAGTATCACGCTGTACATCAGCCTTCCCCTCCTTCCCGGATGATGGCGGTTTTCGGGCAAATCTGGGCGCACAGGGCGCAGCCGTAGCAGAGAGACGGCTCGATAAACGCCTTTTTGCCATGCATGACGATGGCGGGACAGCCCAGCTCCCTGATGCACTTGCGGCAGCCGATGCACGTCTCCTCCTGCACTACAAACAGCGGAGCGGGTTTTGACACGGCGATACAGGGCGCTTCAAACACAACGGCGGAGACGCCTTTAATGTCCGCCGCCCGGCGCACGGCTTCCACGGCGGCCTTGTGGTCAAAGGGGGAGAGGACCTCCACGTGTCCCACCCCTAACGCCCTGAGCACGTCGGGAATGGAGATTTTCGGCCGGTTTTCGCCCATCATGGTGCGGCCCGTTCCCGGGTGGGGCTGCTGGCCCGTCATGGCCGTTGTGGAGTTATCCAGAACGACGAGGGTGATGTCGCTGTTGTTATACACGGCGTTCACCACGCCGGTGAGTCCCGAGGCGAAGAAGGTGGAGTCGCCGATGAAGGCAAAGTGTTTGGCATCCGGCTCCACTCGGTTAAGGCCTTGGGCAATCGTTACGTCCGCGCCCATGCACAGGCAGGTGTCCACCATGTCAAGGGGCATGGCATTACCGAGGGTGTAGCAGCCGATGTCCCCGGCGTAGACGGCTTTCTGCCCCCGCATGGCCTGCTTCACCGCGTAGAAGGAAGCCCGGTGGGGGCATCCGGCGCAGAGCACCGGCGGGCGGACGGGCAGTTCCGGCAGAGCCGGCGGCGCAGGCGGTTTCGGAAGGCCGAGGTACTCAGAGAGCACCGCCCGGACGGACTCCACGCTGTTTTCCCCGGCCCGCTGAACGTCCCCGCTGATTTTGCCGTAAACTTTCACGGGGAGATGGTGCTTTCCGCAGAGGTAGATAAGCTCCCGCTCGATGACGGGGTCCAGCTCCTCGATGACCATCACTTCGTCTACGCTGTGGAGAAACTCCAGCGCCAGTTTTTCGGGGAAGGGGTGGGGCGTTGCAATTTTCAGAACCCGTGGATTAGCGCCGCCTAAAGCTTCCCGCAGATAGGCATAGCTGATGCCGCCTGTGGCGATGCCGCGGCGTCCGGTGCCTGTGAGGGTGTTAAAGCGGTATGTAGAGAGCTTTTCGCCTAAAACAGGGTTTCGCTCTTCGATTTTCAGGTGATTTTGATAGGACAATCGAGGGAAGATGACCCATTTCGAGTCCTTCACGAACCCCTCCGGCTGGTGCCGCTCCCGCTCATCCCCGACGTCCATGGAGGCGCAGCCGTGGCAGACGCGAGTGGTGGGACGCAGGAGGACGGGGGTGCCGTATTCCTCGGAGAGCTTAAAGGCATCTTTCACCATTTCGTAAGCCTCCTCGGGGGAGGAGGGGTCAAACACGGGCAGTTTTGAGAAACGGGCGAAATGCCGCGTATCCTGCTCCGTCTGGGAGGAGATGGGGCCCGGGTCGTCTGCCACAACCACCACCATGCCGCCTTTGACGCCCACATAAGCCAGGCTCATGAGGGGGTCTGAGGCCACGTTGAGGCCCACCTGCTTCATTGTGATGAGGGTGCGCGCTCCGGCGTAGGAGGCGCCGGCGGCCACTTCAAGGGCGGCCTTTTCGTTGACGGACCACTCCACATAGTAGCTGCCGTCGTTGATGGCGGCGGCCGTTTCAAGGATTTCGGTGGAGGGCGTTCCGGGGTACCCGCAGACGAGGTTCACGCCGGCGCTCACGGCGCCGTAAGCAATGGCCTCGTTCCCCATTAAGAACTTTTTCATAATTCACCTCTTATGGAAAAATCCGCCCCTGAGGACGGATTGGTCATCCGCGGCAAAACCGGCCGAAGCCGGCGCGCCTTTGCCCTTCGGGCGGAACGCCGCCGCTCGGCTGCGGCGGCAGACAGCAAACACAAAAGCGCTTTTCGGATAAACAGCCGCCTGATACTTAGCGGTTTAATGCGCTAAAATAGTTAAATTAAAAGGTATCACACTGGGAGGAATTTGTCAAGAAAGGGGGAAACCTTAGAAAGCCCCGGCGATTAAGCAAATTCCGAGCCTTTCGGGGCGCCGTTTTTGACGGCATGAGCGGTTTGTCTACATAAACTGACGCACGGGCAGTCGGACGGGGTGAAATCGCCGAAAGAGCAAAACTTGCTATTGACAAAACGGATGAGGCTTGCTATTATCATTAAGCATCAATGATTTGCTGGTGTAGCTCAGCCGGTAGAGCAGCTGATTTGTAATCAGCAGGTCGGGGGTTCGAATCCGTCCACCAGCTCTTCCCTCACCGGAAGCTGGTGAGCTGGCGAAAATGAATATGGGGGAATTCCCGAGTGGCCAAAGGGGGCAGACTGTAAATCTGTTGTCAAAGACTTCGGTGGTTCGAATCCACCTTCCCCCACCAAAGCAAAAAGCCTTGTGATGAAAGTCACAAGGCTTTTGTGTGTTTGCTGAGGATTCATTTGATGCTTTACCAAGATTTAGTTCCTGTGATATTCCGTCCCCCTGATTCATTGATAAAATTAACAAAAAATGCATCAATGTATTGATTTCTGTACTTTATTACAGTATCATTATGTCGCAAGGCTGGTAGTTGGGCAAGCGCCTAATTTCACGGTAACGTGTGACACCGGCTTTGCTTATTTTTTAAAATTTAGCCTACAATGGCTCTTTCAGGCCGACAATGCCAAGAGAGTTGTCTTTTGTCGCTTTTGTAAAGATGATTGGTCGCAAAATCTCTAAGTAACTGTTTTCAAGCCCATACTTTTTTGCATTTGAGGATGGTTCCAAAAGTGTTTTTACAGAGTATGCAATAAAATCTACTGTTTGAATCATGTAGTCAGTAGCAGAATCGATAAACATTGAATCTGCCACTATACGCTCGATAGGCTGATTCTGTATGTATGCTCCATCTTGCCATGCACCATATTGACTTGGAATGGCGTTTCTTACACGTAGTTTTCTTAACAGCTTACGAGTGCTGATTTCATTTCCGGAGTCGAAAAATGCCAGAGCATAATAATCATTATGCTTAGCAGTGTTGTTTATTCTATTTACAAGCCAATCAAGTGCTTCTGTAGAGTTGTTATGTATGCTACTAAAAGTATGCAAGCCGGTTTCATATTCTTTAGCCAGTGTTTTTAAGTAAAGCTTAAAAATTCGGCTCTATGAAATTTTGTGATTTGCTTCTTGAAGTCTCCGCGTCCATTTACGAATTTCGTTGCATGTAGCTCTTTATAGAGCTGTATACCATACTCTGTTTTTATATGAAGACGGAATTTCTTAACTCTGTTGAAAATGTGTATCCATTTTTCAACGGGGACCCCTAATGCTGTATAGATATATTTCCCTTTGGCTGTTGTTTCATCAATATAGTAAATATAATCGGCACCAGAAATTGCTTTTGCACATATAACGGAACTCATAATTTGTCCTCCCTATGACAATCAAGCGGTTGATGCAACTGACACAATTATACAAAGTATAACAATAAATTCAAGGCGATATCTAGCTGGCATGCACAATATCTAAGAATGATGTACATTGCCACCTTCCCCCACCAAAGCAAAAAGCCTTGTGATGAAAGTCACAAGGCTTTTGTGTTTTATAGCGCATTGTACGCAGAAGACCGCGGACAGTGACGGGTGCAAGGGGGCAGTATGAGTCAATGCTCCGTATCCCATGGGGGAGGGAGAGTTACTTCGATGTATTTTTCGGCTTCTTGACACCTTTCGGCATTCGGAGCGTTTCGCTCAAGGCCTGTTTTTCCTTTGCGTTTTTTACACCAT
>DUPW01000059.1 GCA_012838125.1 Papillibacter sp. | reverse complement strand
GGGCCGGATACGAGGCGATTGAAGCCGGCACAGGCGCGGAAGCGTTTGAGCAGCTGAAGGCGCACCCGGACATTCGGGTTGCGATACTGGACATCATGCTCCCGGACATCGACGGTTTTGAAGTGTGCCGCAAGATTCGAGCGGCAGATCCGAATATCGGTATCATCATGCTCTCGGCGCGCACACAGGAGATGGACAAAGTCACCGGCCTGATGACGGGGGCGGACGACTACGTGACGAAGCCCTTTTCACCGGCGGAGCTCACCGCCCGCATCGACGCGCTGTACCGGCGAACCGGCGGCGGTGACCAGCAGGATACGGGGGAAATTGTGCAGGGGCCCTTCCGCCTCAACACCCGTAACCGCACGCTGGAGAAAAACGGCCAGCGTATTAAGCTCACGCAAGTGGAGTACAACATCATGAAGATGTTTATGGATAACCCCGGCAAGGCCCTCTCACGGGAGGATATTCTCAACACCGTCTGGGGTCGGGACTATTTCGGGGAGCTGAAAATTGCCGACGTGAACATCAGGCGCCTGCGCCTGAAAATCGAGGACGACCCGCAAAACCCCATCTATATCACAACGGTCTGGGGTTACGGTTACAAGTGGGGCCTGTAAGACGACAATATTTCGGGTAAGGTGAAGAGGACTGTGGTGAAAAAACTCAAACGCCAGTATTCAGGAGGGCTGCGGCAGCGCTGGATGCGCAGCAGCGTTCTTGTTGTGCTCGTCACCCTCATCGTGGTGATTCTCGCCTTTACCCTTTTCTTTGTGAGCAACTATTACACCACTGTGCAGACGGGACTGGAGTCGAAGGCGAAGACGGCCACGGACTTTTTCGCCAACTACGTGGCCAAATCCTACAGCGACTATTACGACAGCGCCTATCGCTACACCGAGTCCTTCGACGACAGCGATAAGCTGCAGCTCCAGTTTATCGGCGCGGACGGGCGTGTGATGATTTCCACATACGGCATCGCCGCCGGCTCCTCGCCGGCGTCGCCGGATATCAGGCTGGCCCTTGAAACAGGGCAGATTTCCTCATGGGTCGGCCAGAGCCAGACGACGGGGGAGCGCGTCATGTCCGTCTCGGCGCCCATTCGGTTTCAAAACGGGCAGACTATGGGCGTCATGCGGTACGTCACGAGCCTGAAAATTGTGGACCGGCACATCATCATCAACACATTGGCGGTTGTGGCCCTGTGCGCCCTGATTATGCTGTTTGTGATTTCCATAAACCTCGTGTTTATCCGGTCCGTCATTGAGCCGGTGAGCGAGATTACGAAAATGTCCAAGCGCATCGCCAAGGGCAGCTACGGTGTCCAGATTCAAAACCGCGATTATCAGGATGAAATCGGCGACATGGTGAACGCCATCAACGAGATGTCCCTGAAAATTGCGCAATCAGAAAAGGTGCAGACGGAGTTTATCTCCTCCATCTCCCACGAGCTTCGAACACCCCTCACCGCCATCACGGGCTGGGGTGAAACCCTCATCTACAACGAACAGCTGGACCGGGAGACGAAAAGGGGCATCGCCATCATTCTCAAAGAGGCCCGGCGCCTGACGAAAATGGTGGAGGAGCTTCTCGAATTTACCCGCATGGAGGATGGGCGCTTTACCCTGAACATCGAGGAGATTGACATCGCCGCGGAGCTGGAGGACTCTATTTTTACCTACAGAGAACTGCTCTATCAGGACGGCGTTGAAATCTACTACGAGCCCTATCCGGACGAAACACCTCTCATTCCAGGGGACGCGTCCCGCCTGCGTCAGGTCTTCTTAAACCTCCTCGACAACGCCGCAAAATACGGCCGCGAGGGCAAGCGCATCGAAGTCTCTCTGGAAGTGGACAGTCAGTACGTCTCCGTGAAAATCCGTGACTTTGGCCCCGGCGTTCCGGAAGATGAGATTGAGCACATCCGCATGAAGTTCTACAAAGGCTCAAACGCAAAAGAGCGCGGCAGCGGGATTGGCCTCGCCGTGTGCGACGAAATCGTCCGCTTCCACGGCGGCGAAATGCTCCTCGAAAACGCCGAAGGCGGAGGGCTTCTCGTAACGGTGCGCCTGCCGGTGAGCTCCGGCGTGGGCGTTGAAGAGGACTGACGCGCGATTGGGTGCATAAAGGAGATAAACAATTTGAAAGAGAAACAGGAGAAGGCCTGTTACCGCACCACCATCGGCGGACAAGCCCTCATCGAAGGCATTATGATGCGCGGCCCGAAGAAGCAGGCCATCGTCCTGCGCACGAAGGACGGGCTTGTGACGAAGACGGAGCCGGTAAAGCTCCTGAAGGAGAAATACCCCATCGTAGGCTGGCCCATTATCCGCGGTGCGGTGAACTTCATCTCCTCCATGGTCATGGGCGTGCGGGCGCTGATGTTCTCAGCGGAGCACGCGGAGGATGACGAGGCCTACGAACCGTCAAAGCTGGACAAGTGGATTGAGGAGCACATCGGCGGCGAAAAGGCGGATAAGCTCATCGTGACCCTCGCCGTGGTCATGGGCGTGGGCGTGGCTGTTTTGCTGTTTTTCCTGCTGCCCACCTTTTTGGCCGGCCTTATCGGGCGGCTTCTCAGCAGCTCCTTTGCTAAAAACCTCGTGGAAGGGGCACTGCGGATTATCATTTTCCTCGGATACCTGTGGCTTGCCACGAGGATGAAGGACATCCAGCGGGTGTGGATGTACCACGGGGCGGAGCACAAGGCGATTTTCGCCTACGAAAAGGGTCTGGAGCTCACCGTGGAAAACGCCCGCAGCCAGCCGCGGCTGCATCCCCGCTGTGGGACGAGCTTTTTGTTTATTGTGATGTTCGTGAGCATCGTGCTGTTTTCCCTCACCACCTGGTCAAACCTCTGGGTGCGCATCGGGCTGCGCCTTTTGCTTTTGCCCCTTGTGGTGGGCATCAGCTACGAGCTGATTCGCTGGGCGGGACGGCACGACAACGTGGTGACCCGCATCATCTCTGCGCCGGGAAAGGCCCTTCAGAACCTCACCACCCGGGAGCCGGATGACAGCATGCTGGAAGTGGCCATCGAAGCGCTGAATCACGTCCTGCCGGAACAGGAGGGCGAGGACAAATGGTAATGGAGAAAAGACGCCCATATATGGGGCGGCAGGAGGGATAAAGATTCTCAAAACGCTGAACGAATTATACCTCGGTGCACGGCGCAGGCTGCGGGAGGCGGGTATTTCCGGTTTTGACCTTGAGGCCCGGCTGCTGACGGCGGCGGCCAGTTACCGGACGAAAGAGCAGTTTTTGCGTGACCGCCACCAATACGATACGGACGGGTCTTATCAGAAAAACCTTGACGCCCTCATTGACCGGCGCCTTGGGGGGGAGCCCATCGCATACATCCTTGGAGAGTGGGAGTTTTACGGCATCCCCATAGACGTTACACGGGATGTGCTCATCCCGCGGGTGGACACGGAAGTCCTCGTGGATGCGGCGCTGGAGCACATCCGCAAACGCCATATCGAGGCGCCCCGGGTTCTGGATTTGTGCGCCGGAACGGGCTGTGTGGGGCTGGCTATCGCCGCAAACGCCACGGATGCCCGGGTGCTGCTGGCGGACATTTCCCCTGCGGCCCTGAGGGTTTGCCGCCGCAACATCCATAGAAACAACCTCATCCGCCGCGTGACGTCCATGGAGTTAGACGCCTTGAAGTCACCGCCCCTTCTCATCGGCACCTTTGACCTCATTGTCTGCAACCCCCCGTACATACCCACAGGCGACATTGCGGGGCTGGAGGAGTCCGTTCGGGCCTACGAGCCGGTTTTGGCGCTGGATGGCGGGGAGGACGGGCTTAACTATTACCGCGGTATCGTCCCGAAATGGAAGGAGACCCTTGCCGAAGGGGGCGTGTTCGCCTTCGAGTGCGGCATCGGGCAGGCGCCCTTTGTGGCGGAGGTTTTATATCGTAACGGTTTTGAAGAGATTCGTACATATAAGGATACGCTCGGGATTGAGCGTGTCGTTGCTGGAATATGGCGGCGTCCCTAAGGGGCGCGGCCTGAAGGAGGAAGCGAAACATGGCGGAAAAGAAAAAGCCGATTGAAATGCCGTCGCCGGCGACCGATAAAAAGAAAGCCCTTGAAACGGCCATCGCCCACATCGAAAAGAGCTTCGGCAAAGGCTCCATCATGCGTCTGGGCGAGAACATCAACGAGCATGTGGACGTCATCCCCACGGGATCCCTCTCCCTCGACCTTGCCCTCGGGGTGGGCGGCGTGCCGAGAGGGCGCATCATCGAAATCTACGGCCCCGAATCGTCCGGTAAGACGACGCTGGCGCTGCACATCATCGCCTCCGCCCAGAAAAACGGCGGCGAAGTGGCATTTGTGGACGCCGAGCACGCTTTAGAACCGGCTTACGCCCGGGCCCTCGGGGTGGATATCGACAATCTGCTCATCGCCCAGCCGGGCACCGGCGAGGACGCCCTGGCCATCACGGAGACCCTCGTGCGCTCTGGTGCGGTGGACGTAGTTGTCGTCGACTCCGTGGCCGCTCTGGTGCCCCGTAGCGAAATCGAAGGGGATATGGGCGAGTCCAGCGTCGGCGTTGTGGCGCGGCTGATGTCGCAGGCGCTAAGAAAGCTTGCCGGTTCGATATCGAAGACGAACTGCATCGTGGTGTTCATCAACCAGCTGCGTGAAAAAATCGGCGTGATGTATGGCAACCCCGAAACCACGCCGGGCGGTCGGGCGCTGAAGTATTTTTCCAGTGTGCGCATTGACGTCCGCCGTATTGAGACGCTGAAAGTCGGTTCTGAATTCGTTGGAAACAGGACGAGGGCAAAAATCGTGAAGAATAAAGTTGCTCCGCCCTTCCGTGAAGTGGAATTTGACATCATGTACGGCGAGGGCATCTCCAAAGCGGGCGAGCTGATTGACCTCGGTGTGAAGCTGGGCCTCGTTGAAAAGGGCGGCTCATGGTATACCATCGGAGAGACGCGCCTGCAGGGGCGGGACAATGTGAAGGAGTACCTGAAAAACAACCCCGACGTGGCCGACGCTCTGGAACAGGAGATTCGCAAGAACGCCGGCAAGCTCATGAGCCCGCAGGAGAAGATTGCGGCCAGAGCCGCCGGACGGGCCATCGACGTCTCAGCCGACGATTTTGAAGGCTGATGGCGCGCGTTGTCTCCCTGACCCAGACGAAAAGAGACCCAAACCGCTTTGTACTGGAGCTGGACACCGGTGAAAAACTCACGGTGACCGTGGCCCACATCGCAGACTACAGTCTGTTTACCGGCGCCCAGCTGGACGAGGAGACCCTCATAAGCCTGCGGGGAGACACCGAGCGGGCGCGTCTGCGGGCCCGCGCCCTTCGCATCCTCGGCAGCCGCGGCATGTCCCGGGCGGAGATGATACGGAGACTCACCGACAAAGGGGAGGACGCGCTGGCGGCGGAGGAGACGGCGGATTGGCTGGAGTCCATCGGCGCCATCGACGATACGGAGTTTGCCGCCTCCATCGTGCGCCATTACGCGGCTAAGGGGTTTGGGCTCATGCGCATAAAAAGCGAGCTGCACCGCCGCGGCATTGACCGGGACCTGTGGGATGAAGCTCTTGCCCTTTTACCGGAGGAGATGGAAGAGAACGCCTTTGAGGCCCTCTGCGCCATCCTCCGCCGTGCGCCGGTAAGTCGCGACCGCCTGCGCCGGGCAGGTCAGGCCGTAGCACGCCGTGGATTTTCATGGAGCGAAGTACAGTCGGCCACGAGACGTTACACTGAAGAATTCGGAGAAGAGTTGGATGAGGAATAAAGTCGGACTGATTTCACTGGGCTGCGCCAAAAATCTCGTCAATAGCGAGCAGATGCTCTACCTGCTGCAGGAGGCGGGATACGACGTGCAAGGTGATTCCACGGAGGATATTTCGCGGGCCGACGCTGTTGTGATTAACACCTGCGGTTTTATCGAAAGCGCGAAAATGGAGGCGATTGAGACGATTCTCGAAATCGCCGAGGAGAAAAAGGCAGGAAATGTCCGGGCCATCGTGGTGGCGGGATGTCTGGCGGAGCGGTATAAAGACGAACTGCTCCGGGAGATGCCGGAGATAGACGCCGTGGTGGGCGTGGGCAGCTTTGCGGACATTGTGGACGCGGTGACGGCGGCCCTCAAGGGGCGGGCCTTTGCACGTTTCGGGGACAACAACCTCCCCGACCCGGAGACGGATCGGATTATCACCACGCCCAAGGGCACAGCGTACGTCAAAATCGCCGAAGGGTGCGACAACCGCTGCGCCTACTGCGCCATTCCTGATATTCGCGGCCGCTTTCGAAGCCGCTCCATGGAGAGCGTCCTTGCGGAAGCCGAGCGCCTTGCACAGCGCGGGGTGAAGGAGCTTATCGTGGTGGCGCAGGACACAACCCGCTACGGGCTCGATTTATACGGCCGGAGGCGCCTTGCGGAACTTCTCGAAAAGCTCTGCCAAATCGAGGGTGTCAAGTGGATTCGCCTGCACTATCTCTATCCGGACGAGATTGACGATGCACTCATCCACGTCATCGCCCGGGAGGAGAAGATTGTCAAGTACCTGGACATTCCCATCCAGCACATTAGCGATAAGATTCTAAAGGCCATGCGCCGCCGCGGGACGAAGCGGGAGATTGAGACGCTGTTTCGCAAAATTCGGGAGCAGATTTCCGGCGTTGTGCTGCGCACGAGCCTGATAACGGGCCTGCCCGGGGAGGGCGAAGGGGAGTTTGAGGAGCTGTGCGCCTTTCTGCGGGAGGCGGAAATCGAGCGGGCCGGTGTGTTTCCCTACTCTCCCGAGGAGGGAACCCCTGCCGCCGGCATGGAACATCCCCCCTTTGACGTGGCGCAGCGGCGGGCGGAGCTCATC
>DUPW01000058.1 GCA_012838125.1 Papillibacter sp. | reverse complement strand
GCCGGAGTCGACGACTTTTCCGCAGTGGGGGCACTTGCCCTGTCCGCGAATGACACGCTGCTGCTCTTCCAGGTCGGCGATTTTGTCGCACACGGCTCTGATGCGTCCGACGATTTCCGCAAGCTGTTCAGCCGGGGCCTCACCCGCGGTTACGTAGTACTTCATGCCGAGCTCTTTATAGAGGTCGTCCAGCTGACGCTTTTCCGATTCGATGGCGAGGCTGAGCTTCGTCGATTCGGCGACTTCCTTCGTCTTCTTTACGGCTTCAGCGCCTGCTTGCGATACTTTTCTGCTGATAGCATCAAAAAAGGCCATAATTACCGTCCTTTCCATTTAAGAGTTTGAGTAAATGCCTGCCAATACATTACCATACTCTTTTGTAAATTTCAATGAAACAACACGTGATTTAATCCGGTTTTTGCCGCTCATTTCCGCGCATAGCCCGTCTTGCGGCGGCACACACTACACTCGAAACGGTAGTACGTTTTATGGGGCGGAGCGATGCGGTTTCGATGCCTTTCATCGAAGCCGGCTCCCTCCGTCTCATGGGCGGAGGCTGTTTCGAAAGAGTGTCAGGTTTTCGTTCGGGCGCTTTGCAAAAAGCGCGATAACGGGAGATGGTTGGGTTGAACGTCTTGACCACCCGATTCTTATAAATCGGGTGACAAACGTCGGGCCCGTTTGTTCTCCGCGCAACGGACCTTGACTGGAAAGACAGGGGTTTCCAATTTCGGAAATCCCTGTTCTTTCTTTATGGGCGGTCTGGGAATAGGGTGTTTCGACGCAAATCGACGTATTTCGAGCGGTTTCGAAACTGAGATGACTATAATTAAAGGCAGTGTGTACAAAAATGATACAAACAAATGGCGCGTCGAGGTGAGAAAAGCGTCTAAAAATGGCACAGAAGCAGGATAAACGGGGGAAACCGGTGTTGATCCATCAAAAATTCAAGCCGTAAGGAGGTCTCGAAATAGAAAAAGAGAAAGTTTCAGCGCGCGATGCAAAAACACTGGGCAGTATAGAAACAGAATGCAAAGGTGGGATGATTTATGGTGGAAAATGAATTCAAGGCTTTGGAACGGGCCTTGGGAGACACGTCTATAGTTTTTCGGCTTCTTGCAAGCTTACAAGATAGCGAAGATACCGAAGCGCCTCAGCCTGCTTCTCTTCCGACAGAGAATTAAAGAGGGCAAAGTTGAGTTTTGACTGCTCGTCGCTCCATTCAGGATCGGCGAGCTTTTCTTTCAAAAGGGTGGTGAGTTTTTCAAGGAGGGCCGCGTCGCCTCCCGGCTCCGGAAGCTGCGCCTCCGACCCCGTCAGATACGAGACGGAGACGTTAAAGTACTGCGCGATTTTCACGAGTTTATCGTACTTCGGAATACTGTTGCCGCGCTTCCATTCACTCAGGGAACTTTGGGACATGCCCACTTCCTTTGCCAGCCGATACGCTGTGATGCCGTGTTTTTTAAGCAAACTGTCTAATCGTTCATACATAAATTTGCCGCCTTTTCCAAAAGTACAGTATTGTAGCACCTTTCGTTGACATAGTACAAAATTGTAGCTATACTTTGTAGTAATTCAAGGGGGGGAAACGTCAAAAAAGCGCAAACAGGGGAAAACGTCAATGCTGCGGATGAAAGGAGGAAACCGCCGCAGACTGCGCCATATCATGAACAGAATCATGGACAGAAACACCGTAAGGGAGACGATGTTCCGTGTTTTGGACCCAGCAATACTATAATGCAGTATATGACAAATAGTCAACAACAAATTTGTAGCAGGGGATTTTGTAGTACGAAAGGGGAGATATTTTATCACAATTCTGGCACAAAGGGAGCGGATTTCGGCCTCGGAGGGCGGTGCGGTGCCGACACCGTGCAAAAGCGACTGCGTCTACTACAGTACATACACGAAAACGTGCGACTACACCCTCATCATGTACCGAACCCGGGGATGTTCACGGGATAAGTGCATCCACTACAGGCCGGCGTCTGAAAAGGAGGGGAGGAAGATGGTGCGTTCCTTTGAGGAGGGGGAGGTGTATAGCCGCCCGTATTTTGAGCGACCGGTAAAAAAGGCGGAACCTGCTCTGGAGCCGCCGGACACGGCGCGGTACATAACCGCTGGCTGCGGACACGAGGTCTACGAGGGGGAGGAGCTGTTCGAGTCGGAGGAGGAAGGGACCCTCTGCCGTGAGTGCATGGAGGAGCTTGTCGGCGAGATACCGATTCGGGAGCTGGCGGAGCTTTTAGGCTGTGCCTGTGTGGAGGTGATGTTCCCCGCCGGATGCGTAGAGAAGGATTAGCCGCCCGGCGCCGTTTGTTTCAGTATGGATAGGGGAACAAACCGGAGAAAAAGAATAAAAAAACCGGCACAAGGCCGGTGAGGGGGATTTATGCCGAGAAAGAAACTTAAGATTATTCCGGGGCGCAGGCCGCCAAACTGCTTTGCCTTCTACTGGGACAAGGGGGGAAACCCGCAGTGCAGCGCCCTCAGTGACGTCTACTGTCTGAAGGAATACACGCCCTGCTCTTTTCAGAAGACACCGAAGGAGGCCACGGCGGCGCGCCGCGCTGCGGCGATTCGCCTTGCGCAGCGTGGGATGCTCAGTTTCTGATGACAAAGCGCACCGGACCGGAAGGGCGGTTCGGTGCGCCTTTTCTTAATAGATGGAGACGAAACGGCAGACAAGACCGTCGATTTCGTCCACACCGAAGTGCAGCTCCATGTCATACATCTCGTTTATATAGACCGTGGCGCTGCCTTTTTTCGTGGTGTAAGTGCGGTTTTCCTCAAAACCGAGGTTTTTCACCAGCGCAATGTAACCGTCCACCGCCACGTCCTCAGGGACGGGGATGTCCGTCATGTTGTAGAAATACGTCTTGGCGCCAAGGATGGGGTCATAGCTTGTGGAGTAGATAGGGGTTCCGGTGAACGCCCCGTAGTCCGGCGCGGGGTAGAGGTAGCTGTAGAAGGACACGCCGGCGGTTTTCGACAGCAGCAAGATGAGAGACTGGCCCTCCGTAAGGGGCACGTCTGCGATGCCATCGGACGGAACGGCGAAGTTTAAGTTCTGCCCGCCGGACATCATCAGAGAGGTAAGGCCCACCATTTCACCACGTGAGTTAATCAGCGGACCGCCGCCGTTGCCTACGGAGATGGGGGCGGAAAACTGTATATGCTCCTGCCCGTTTACCTCCACGTTCATGCCCGTGACGGTGCCGGAGGAGAAGGAGCCGCGCAGGGTGAGGGGGTTTCCGATGGAATACACCGTTTCCCCGATGGCGAGATTCTTCGCCGCGCCGATGCGCAGGGGGGTAAATCCGGTGCCGTTTATCTTCACGACGGCGATGTTTCGATCCTCGTCATACCCGAGGACGGAGGAAATCATGTAGATGGCGCCGTCGTGAGTGGTGATGGAGGCGGAGGCGGCGGACTTGATGACGTGGTAATTCGTGACGGCCACACCGTCTTCCGAGATGAAGAAGCCGCTGCCAAAACCGATGAGGGCTCCTTCCGTGTTGTAGCGCTCAAGATAGAACACCGACGGGGCGCACAGGGTATAAATCTCCTCGGCGGTGTAGATGCCGGAGAGGGTAAAGCGAGAGCGCACCTCGCTGGAGGCGGCCCGGGACAAAATAGTGGCCGCTTCCGCCCGAGAAAGGGGGGCGTTCGGGTAAAACCGGCCGAAGGCGTCCCGCCCGGTGAGGAGACCGGCGCGGTAGAGGGCGTACACAGCGGGGCCGTATGCGTCGGTAAGGGCAACGTCAGGAATGGCGCCGTCTGCCACGTTGTTAACCGGTGCAAGATGGGAGGCGGGCAGGGCGCGGTAAATCATCTCCGCAAAGGCCGCCCGGGTGATGCTTTGGGAAGGATGCTTAGGCGCAGTGGAGAAAATACCATTTTCAACGGCGTAGTCTATGTAAGGAGTGTGCCACGGGTCTGCGGCGGGAAAATCGGCTTTGCCGGTGCGTGACAAAGAGGAGAGGACGGAGACGACCTTTGCCGCTTCCGCCACCGACATGGCTCCCTCCGGCGCAAAGCGGCTGTTTCCGCGCCCGTCGATGAGGTTAAATTCGTAGGCTATCTGAACAGACATGGCGTACCAATCCGCGTACGCGACGTCTTGGAACTGACCGGTTGTGTAGGTGCGAAGGGGCCGTATGGGCTCATACAGCTCCTGGGCCTTCGCCGCCGCTTTTGTGGGCGGGATGAGGGCGGCAGCGGTGACGGCCGCCACCAGAAAAGCAGAAAGACGCTTGAACATGTCCGTTTCCTCCGAATCTATGTAAAACGCGGAGCGGGGGCTCCGCGAAAATATCAAATAATACATCCGGCAGGGCGTATACCCCACCGGATGTATTATACAGCTTTTGGATTGTCGAAACAAGGACAAAAGCCCCAGCCGTGGAAAAAACATTACGTCCGTTCGCGCCGCAGCTTTTTCGACTCCCTTGCGAGGGTCTCAACGAAAAAGTCCACTTCCTCGAGGGTGTTTTCCATGGAGAAGCTCACCCGCAGCGCCCCGTCAATCACGGTGGGGGGCAGGCCCATGGCCTCTAACACGTGGCTACGGGCACCCTTTTTGCAGGCGGAGCTTTTCGACACGCAGATACCGGCGGCGTCGAGGATGTTTAAGAGCACTTCGCTCCTGTAGCCGGGGAGGGAAAAGCTCAGAATGTACGGGCTTCCGCCTTGAGAGAGTATCACACCGTCGGGGAAGGCGGCCTGAAGGCGCTCCACGGCGCGGTGGTGGAGTGACTCAATATGGGAGGCCGCCTCCTCTCTGCGTTCTTTAGCCAGCGAGACGGCTTCGGCAAAGCCGGCGATGGCGGGGAGAGACTCCGTGCCCGCCCGCATCTCGCCCTCCTGACTTCCGCCCCGAAGAAGCGGGGGAAGGCGCAGGCCGCTTTTCACATACAGCGCCCCCACGCCTTTTGGCCCGTGAATTTTATGGGCGCTGACTGAGATAAGGTCTGCGCCGAGGGATTTTGCCGTAAAGGGAGTTTTCATAAAGCCCTGAACGGCGTCACAGTGGAAAAGCGTCTTGAGGCGGCGGAGGGCGAGAAGGCGCGTCATCTCAGAAATGGGGTTAATGGCGCCCGTCTCGTTGTTCACCAGCATGATGCTGGCGAGGACGGTATCCTCCCGCAGGGCGGCGGCAAAGTCATCGATACTGATGCGCCCGTCTTTTCCCGGGGAAAGGAAGGTCACGTCCCACCCCTGCGATTTGAGATACTCCAGCGGACGGCGGACGGCGTCATGCTCCGCGGCGGAGGAGATGATGTGCCGGCCGGCGTGGTACCTTAGCTGGGCGGCGCCCAGAATAGCCCAGTTGTTGGCCTCCGTGCCGCCGGAGGTGAAAAACAGCTCCTTCGGACTGGCGCCCAGAGCAGAAGCCACGACAGCCCGCGCCTCCTCAAGACGCAAACGGGCCCGGCGGCCCGGCCCGTGAGAGGAGGATGGATTGGCGTAATCTCGGAGCATAATATCGGTCATAACGGCGGCCACCCGTTCGTGGACGCGAGTTGTGGAGGCGTTATCGAAATAGACGGTCATGGTATTACCTCGTGTGGACACACCGGCGCTTGCAGGAAAAAAGCGCGGGTGGTATAGTAAAGTATTAGTCTTAACCATTATAACCACGGGAACAGACCCATGCAAGCAGGGGGCGAGGACAATTAAGGTTTGCTTTGAAACACTGGGCTGCAAAGTCAATCAATACGAAACGCAGGCCATCGCGGCGCTGTTGCGGGAGCGGGGGCACACCATCGGCGCGCCCGGGGACGGGTGCGACGCCATTGTGGTGAACACCTGCGCCGTGACGGCCGAGAGCGGGCGGAAGTCCCGTCAGGCCGTCCGGCGGCTGCGGCAGATAGAGCCGGGGGCCGTTGTGGCCGTCTGCGGCTGCTTTTCGCAGGTCAGCCCCGAGGACATCCGGGCTCTGGGGGTGGACATCATCGCCGGCAGCGGCGACAGGGCGGGGCTTGTGGACGCCGTGGAAAAGGCCGTGCTCAAGGCGACGGAGGCCAAAAAAGGCCCGCCGGAGGAATACCTTGACAACGCCTTATCCCGCCGCGCCTTTGAATCCCTGCCCGCCGGCGGGGGACTCGGGCGCACACGGGCCATGCTGAAGATTCAGGACGGCTGCTCGAATTTCTGCACCTACTGCATTATCCCCTACGCCCGGGGGCCGTCCCGCTCCATGCCCCTTGAGGAGGCGGTGCGGGAGATAAAGCGGCTGCGGGAGGAGGGGTATGGCGAAATCGTTGTCACGGGTATTGAAATCTCGTCATACAGTGATGACATTCAGGGCGAAACCCTCACGGGCGCCGTATCCGCCTTATGCCGCGCGGCACACCCTGCCCGGGTGCGCCTTGGCTCCCTTGAGCCCCGGTCGGTGACGTCCGAGTTTGTGGAGATGGCCCGGGATAACGATAACCTCTGCCGCCATTTTCACCTCTCCCTGCAAAGCGGGTGCGACGCTACGTTGCGCCGGATGAAGCGGCGGTACACCACAGCGCAGTTTTACGAGGCCGTATCCAGACTTCGGGAGGCCTTTCCCCACTGCGGCATCACAGCAGACCTCATTGTGGGCTTTCCCGGGGAGACGGAGGAGGAGTTTCAGGAAACCCTCGGCTTTATCCGCCGGTGCGCCTTTTCAGATATGCACATCTTCCCCTACTCCCCTCGCCCGGGAACTCCCGCCGCGTCCATGCCGGATCAGCTTGACAGAAAGACGAAAAAGCGCCGGGCCGGCATCGCAGGGGAAGTAGCTCGGGAGATGAAAGAGGCGTTTTTGAGAAGCTGTGTGGGCCTCGTGACGGAGGTGCTGCTTGAGACGGAGGAGGGCGGGGTGTCCTCCGGCCACGCCGACTTTTACGCCGAGGTACGGGTTTTTTCGACGGGGCTTTCCGGCACCTTGCGCCGGGTGCGCATTACGGAGGCAAAAGAGGGGGCCCTTTTCGGCGAATTATTATGAAAAGCCGAGTTTGACATCGCAAATTCGTTATACTATAATTATACAATACTTTAAGGCAAAACCTGACAGTTTATCCTTACAGTCAATTTTCTTATCAGATAGGGTTGGTGCAACGATGTTTAGCGAAAGAATATATAATTTCTCTGCGGGGCCGTCCGTCCTGCCGCTGCCCGTTCTGGAACAGGCTGCAGCCGAGATGACGAATTATCGGGGGAGCGGCATGTCCGTTATGGAGATGAGCCACCGAAGCAAAATGTATCTTTCGATTTTTGAGGAAACGAAAGCCGACCTCAAGCGCCTTCTGAAGGTGCCGGACACCCATGAAATCCTCTTCATGCAGGGCGGCGCCACGCTTCAGTTTGCAGCCGTCGCCATGAACCTCATCGGCGCGACGGGGAAGGCCGACTACGCCATCACGGGCAACTTCGCCACAGCGGCTATGAAGGAAGCAAAGAAGTACGGCGAGGTACGTATCGCCGCCTCTTCTGAAGATAGAAACCACACGTACATCCCCTCTCAGGACAAGTTAACCGTATCGCCGGATGCGTCGTATTTCTACTACTGCGCCAACAACACCATCTACGGTACGGAGTGGAAATACATTCCCGAGACGGGGGGCATTCCCCTTGTGACGGATATGTCGTCGAACATTCTCTCAAAACCGATTGACGTGTCGAAATACGGCATCATCTTCGCCGGCGCCCAGAAGAACATGGCCCCGGCGGGCATGGCCGTGGTCATCATTGATAAGGCCCTGGCCGGCAAGGAACTGGCCATTACGCCGAAGCTCATAAGCTACAAGGTGATGATTGACAGCGACTCCATGCCCAACACCCCGCCGGCCTACACCATCTATGTCCTCGGCCTGGTGCTCAAATGGCTGGAGACGCAGGGCGGCGTGGAAGGCATGGAGAAGATTAAGGCGGAAAAAGCCAAGCTTCTCTACGACTTCCTTGACGACAGCGCCCTGTTTAACGGCTGCGCCGAGCGGGAAGCCCGCAGCGACATGAACGTTACCTTCCGGACCACGTCGCCGGAGCTGGACGACAAGTTCGTCAAAGAGGCGGCCAAAGCCGGTTTTGAAAACCTCAAGGGACACCGCAGCGTCGGCGGCATCCGTGCGTCCATCTACAACGCCATGCCCATGGAAGGCGTGAAGGCCCTTGTGGAATTTATGAAGGATTTTGAAGTCAAGAATAAGTAGGAGTATGACCATGTACAGGATAAAAACCCTCAACAGCATTTCATGTGCCGGGCTGGATGCGCTGGATAAATCACGCTATATCGTGTCGGACGAGATTGAAAACCCGGACGCCATCCTCGTCCGCTCTGCTAAAATGCACGACTATGAAGTCAACCCCGAGCTGCTCTGCGTCGCCCGCGCCGGCGCGGGGACGAACAACATCCCTGTGGATAAGTTTGCCGAGATGGGCATCGTCGTCTTCAACACCCCGGGCGCTAACGCCGAGGCGGTGAAGGAGCTGGCCCTGTGCGCCATGCTGCTGTCCTCCCGGGACATCGTGGGCGGCATCGAATGGGTCAAGAGCATCGCCCACAAGGGCGACGAAGTGGCCGCTCTCGTGGAAAAAAGCAAGAGCCAGTTCGTGGGCCCTGAAATCTGCGGCAAGACCTTGGGCGTCATCGGTCTGGGCGCCGTGGGCGCGAAGGTGGCGCAGGCCGCCGTGGCACTGGGGATGACGGTTTACGGCTACGACCCGTACCTCTCCGTGGACGCGGCTTGGCGGATGGCCACTGAGGTGCGCCACGCGAAGGATATCGACACCATCCTCAAAAATTCCGACTATATCACCATCCACGCGCCGTATATGGATTCCACCCACCACATGCTCTGCGCCGCCAACCTCTACAAGATGAAAAAGGGCGTGCGCATCATCAACCTCGCCCGGGCTGAACTCGTCTGCGACGATGATATGATTAAGGCCCTCGACGACGGTCAGGTGGCCTGCTACGTCACAGACTTCCCCAACGGCAAAACGGTGGGGCACCCGAAGGTCATTGCGATTCCGCATCTGGGCGCCTCCACACCTGAGAGTGAGGACAACTGCGCCTACATGGCGGCGAAGGAAGTTATCGAATACATCGAAAACGGTAACATTTCCAACTCCGTCAATATGCCCTCGGCCTACCTGCCGCGGACGGAAGACCCGCGCCTTTGCGTCATTCACAAGAACGTGCCGGATATGATTGCGAAAATCACGACGGTCGTCTCCGGCGCGGGGCTGAACATCGAAAACATGATTAACGCCGGTACAAAGGGACGGGCCTTCGCCTACACGATGATTGACGTGCCCTCCGTCGCACCCGGCCTTGAAGATAAAATCCGCGCCTTAGAAGGCGTGGTGCGCGTCCGTACAATCTGATAAAACCGTCTTTGTAAGTCCAACGGAGGGGTTTTCGTGAAGAATGTTCTGTTAATAGTGAACCCCCACTCCGGCAGGGGACTGCCCAACAGCGCACTGGGGGTTATCGTCTCCTCGTTCTGTCAGGCGGGCTATGGCGTCACCGTATACACTACCCACAGCGGCACCTGTACCGAGCTTGCTGAAAAGTACGGGCCGGATTTCGACCTTGTGGTCTGCGTGGGCGGGGACGGGACCCTCAGTAACGTGGCCTCCGGGCTGATGAGAATTGAAAACCGCCCGCCCGTGGGCTATATCCCCACGGGTACGGCAAACGACATGGCTACCACCCTGGCGCTGTCGAAGGACCCGAGAATTGCCGTGGCCTCCGTCATCAACGGGCAGCCCACGCCCATTGACATCGGGCGCATGGGCGAGCAGTATTTCACTTATGTGGCCGCCTTCGGCGCCTTCACCGGCGTCTCCTACAAGACGAAGCAGAGCGCAAAACGCGCCCTCGGCCACCTCGCCTACGTGCTGGGGGGACTGGCCAGCATGAAGGAGATAAAGCCGCGGCACACCATCATTGAGTACGAGGGCGGGAGCATTGAGGGCGAGTTTATCTTCGGCGCCGTCACGAACTCCACCTCTATCGCCGGCTTTGTGCGGCTGGACAACAATCAGGTGAATCTGGCCGACGGCGTGTTTGAAATCATCCTCGTCCGCCACCCCGTCACAGCGGCGGATTTGGGCGAGATTATTGACAGCATCGTGAACAAAACGTACAACAACGACAACGTCCTGCTCCTTCACGCGAAGGAAGTGGTGTTCCGTTTTGACGAAGAAGTGGAGTGGACGCGAGACGGGGAGGACGGCGGCGTCCATAAGACGCTGCGCATCGTCAACAACCCGAAAGCGCTTCAAATGATGCTCTAGCCTCTCATGCGGTTCACAGCTTATGCTGTGGACCGTTTTGATGTATACCGCTTTCGGACAGGCAAAAGGGAAACGGATGAGAAACGGAGTAGCGAAAATGACCGTGAAGATTCTGGCGGTAGGGGATATATGCGGCCCCCCGGGCCTGCGGATGCTGAGCAAACGGCTGCGCCCCTTCATCGAGGAAAACGACATCGCCTTTACCGTTGTAAACGGCGAAAACGCGGCGCTCACGGGGCTGACCCCCGAGAACGCCGAGGCGATTTTCCGCGCGGGGGCGGACGTCATCACCCTCGGGAACCATACATGGAACAGGCGTGAAATTCTCAGCTATCTGGACGAGAACGCCTTCATCCTGCGCCCCGCCAACTACGCCCCTCAGACGCCGGGGCGGGGCTGGGGCGTCTTCGAGACGCCCTTTGGGGACGTGTGCGTATTAAACCTCATCGGGCGCTGTGATATGCCCTTCGGCCCGGACAACCCGTTCTTTGAAGCAGACCGCATCCTAAAAAAAGTGCAGACGCCCATCGTCCTTGTGGACTTCCACGCGGAGGCCACCAGCGAAAAACTGGCCATGGCCTACCATCTCGACGGGCGCGTCACCGCCCTGTGGGGCACCCACACCCATGTCCAGACGTCGGACGCCGAGGTGTTCCCCAAGGGGACGGGGTATATTACCGATTTAGGCATGACGGGGGCGGCCCGATCCGTCATTGGAATCAGGCCGGAGCAATCCGTCTCCATGTACCTCGGCAACCCCCCGCAGCGCTTTGAAGCGGCGGAGGGGCCTGCTAAAATGGAAGGAGCCGTCTTTACCGTGGACGTTAACACGGGGCGGTGCGTGGCGGTGGAGGCCTTCCGGCTGGAGGGAGTCCGATGAAGCGGGCTCTTGTTACGGGAGCCTCCCGGGGCATCGGTGCGGCCTGCGCCCGGGCCCTTGCGCGGGAGGGGTACTTCGTTGGCGTCAACTATGTTGCGTCCCGGGAGAAGGCGGAGCAGCTCGCAAAGGAGCTTGGCGGCGTGGCGCTAAAAGCCGATGTCTCGGAGACAAGTCAGGTGCGCGGGATGTTTGAGCAGTTCGGGGACGCGGATGTGCTCGTCTGCAACGCCGGCGTGGCCATGAACGGCCTGATTACGGACGGGGAGGACACGCAATGGCGGCGCGTGCTGGATGTGAACCTCACAGGGGCCATCGCCTGCTGCCGGGCGGCCATACCTCACATGGTGCGGCATCAGTGGGGGCGGATTATCCTGGTCTCCTCCGTCTGGGGCGTGTGCGGCGCAGCCTGCGAGGCGGTGTACTCTGCGTCGAAGGCGGGGCTTGTGGGCCTCTGCCGGGCGCTGGCAAAGGAGCTGGGGCCTTCAGGCGTTACCGTCAACTGCGTGGCGCCGGGGGTCATCGACACGGAGATGAACGGCTGCTATACGTCGGAGGATTTGGCGGCGCTCTGTGATGAGACGCCTCTGGGGCGCACAGGACGGCCCGAGGAAGTGGGGGAGCTTGTGGCTTTTCTCGCATCAGATAAGGCGGCGTTTATCACCGGGCAGGTTATCGGTGTGGACGGGGGATTCGGTTTGTAATTGCCGCCGCAAAATAGGGATTGCCATGACGTATCACGCAGTTTCATTTGTAAAATGCAAAACGGCGCAGCCTACTGGCTGCGCCGTTTTTTCGTTTGCCGTTATGTGATATTTAAGGGACTTGTATAAGGCAAAGTGCGTTTCGCCGTTTAGCGGCGAACGCAGAAGGGGTGTTTCCCCGACGCGATGTGTAGGTTTAGAAACCCGTGCTAAGCGCGCCTTTGCTATGCGACGCAAAATTTGTACTTTGTCGAAGGAAAACGCCTCCGGATTAAGGGAACCGGCGGCGTTTTTTACTAAACGGACGTGTTTAATGGGCTCGGCAAGCCTTATGGCAGATGGCGCATCCTGTTAAGTCCTTTACCGAATGGCGCATACTAAGCCGCAAGATGGCCCGTTTGAGGGGCGTCACCTCTGAAGCCGGACGCGGAACGAGCGCCGGCGCCGGCGAAGCTCCTCCTGCTTTTTGCGGTAGTTTTCAATGACGATGAAATATCGGCGATACGCCGCCGCAACGGCGTCCTCCCATGAGACATAGACTTCCTCCATGGCGTTTTGGCCGAGGCACGGGGCAAGGCCGGGGTCATTGAGAACGGTTGTCACGGCCCTGGCAAGGGAACTTGCGTCCTCGTCGATGAGGAGGGCGTGGCGACCGTCCGTCATGCCCTCGGCGGAGGAGCTGCCCCGCACAAGGATGCTGGCAAGGCCGCAGGCGGTGGCCTCTAAAAGCACGATGGGGCGGTTGTCGAAGGTGGAGGGGAAGAGGAACATCTCCGCAAGGCTGTAATAAGCCCGAAGGGTCTCTCTGTCCCGCTCGGCACCGGTGAAGATACACCGGTCTGCGATGGAAAGCGAGGCGGCGTAGGCCTGAATCTCCTCGAAATCGACCCCGTCGCCCACGAACACCATCTTAAAGCTATGCCCCTGTCGGGCGACATGGTCAAGCCCATCGAGAATAATCTTGACACCCTTATACCAGCGCATCCGCCCGACAAAAAGGAAGACCCGTTCGCTTTCCGAAAGGCCGAGCTTTTTCCTAAGGGCATCCACGGCCTCTTTCGGCGCCTTGCCCCGAGGGAAGTCCACGCCATTTGTCATCACCACGTAGTCGCCCTTGTAGCCGATTTTCCGCAGGTTTTCGCCGCTGCCGTGGCTGACGGTCCACACCTCGTCGCAGGCGTTGACGTTACCGAGGAGCATTTTCAGCGCCGCCGACTGCACAAGCTCCGACGAGGTAATCTGCGCGATGTCCACGTCAAACTTAGTGTGGTACGTGAGCACAATGGGCGCTTTCACCGATGTGCGCAGGGAGCGTGCCAGAAATGTGGACGTCATGGGGCAGTGGGAGTGGATGATATCGGGGCGGTAGGAGGCTAGGTCCCGGATGGTGGGGGGACTGAAGGGTAGTCCGGCGCGGTATCCGAAGGTTTTAGTCATGTCGATGCTGGGATAGCGCACCACGGGGAACGGGAAATCGTCCTGTGCGTCGGGGTAACTCGGCGTCGCCACCACGGCGCGGCCGTGGTTTTTGTGAATCAGCATGGCGTAGTTTAAGACGGTGTTGGCCACGCCATCGAGCACCGGGGGAAAAGAGTCATTCAGCAGGCATACGTTGAGTTTTCCGTCCATAACAGGACCTCCACGGGTAAATTCTGGGAAAAGAAGCTGCGTTTTGGGATTCACTGCTTCTTGACAAGGATAAGGCAAAATGCTAGTATACTCTATGTTCCTTTTTTATGGGGACATGAATAAAACAGGACATTTGCGCGCAGTTTTGCGCCGGTGTGGCGGAACAGGCAGACGCCCGGGACTTAAAATCCCGTGAGGGGTAACCCTCGTACCGGTTCGATCCCGGTCACCGGCATGCAAATCCCTCGGCCTTAGGCCGGGGGATTTAGTCTTTAAAGCCGGGCATTTCGTCCTTAAACTTGATGTCCACGTGGGACGCGTCACAAAAGGGCATGTTGGCGCTCTCGCCGCAGCGGCAGAGCACGACGCGGTTGCGCACCTCGTAGAGCGTTCCGTCCGCCGATTCGATGGGGATGCCTCCCTTGACGAACAGACCGCAGCTTAAGCCCAGCTCCTCGTCCTGCAGCACCTCAATGGCCGGCTCGTACTCCGGCTCATGGAGGGTGCCGTCCTTGAGAATGGCGGTGAGCCGCCCGGCGGGACACTCGTCGGAGGCGATGATGGCCTCCCGGTAGTTTTCCGCATCGTCGGACTGCTCCACCAGCTCCCAGGCGTCCTTGCCGTGGCGATGGCAAAAACGGGCGTAGGCGCAGCGGTGATCGTCCAAAAGGTCAAGCCGGGGGCCGCTTAAACGCTCGGCGCGCTCGGCATACGGTGTTTTGTCGGCCCTTTCTGTACCGTCGAACCCGCAGGCGGTGTGGGCCCCGTCGCAGAAGGGGGCGTTTTTCGATTTGCCGCAGCGGCACAGGGTATAAGTCTCCGATTGGGGGAGAGGGCGACCCTCTTCATAGCGATAGATATCCCCGTCTACCACGATGCGCTTTTCCCGAAGGGGCACGCCGCCCGTCACAAGGTACGGGCCGTTTTTCAGAATCTTTATTTTAATACTGTCCACTTCCTTATAAAGGGATACGCTTTTTCACCATAATAATACACCGAACCGGCAATTTCAATGTCGCGCACGGAAAAATCCCCAGTCATTGACAGTTTTGCGCCCCGTCCTATACAATGGGAAGCGGCAGGTTAAAGAGATTTTGGCGCTTTTTAATGGAGTTTTAATGCAGCGTAAATGGCAATTAAAAGCAGTTGTGCTATTCTCCTATTGGACTTAAAAACAAGGAGGAACAAGCATGGTGACACTTGAAATGGTAGAGCGGCTGCGCGAAAAGGCCGGCGTCAGCTTTGAACTGGCAAAGGAAGCCCTGGAAAACAGCGGGGGAGACCTCCTTGACGCTATGATTTATCTCGAGCGTATGGGCCACATTCCTCCGCCTGCCGCCGGCGGATTTTGCAGCGGAGCCGATGACGCGCAGGAGGAGACGCCGAAGGAGTCGGCGCCGCCGAGATACAACGGCAGAACGGTCCGCGAGACTCTCGGTCACATTGGCCGCGCCTGTCTCAGGCTGCTTCAAATCGGCAACACCAACAGCATCGAAGTGATGAGAGGCGGGCAGTATATCCTCTCCTGCCCGATTACCTTATTCGTCGTTCTTCTGCTTGTGGGGTTCTGGGTGATTGTCCCGCTGATGGTTTTGGGCCTGTTCTTTGGATTTCGGTATCGAATTATCGGCAAAGAGCTGGGCAGCGAAGCGGTGAACAAGGTGATGGACGAAGCGGCGGAGACGGCGGAGGAAATTAAAAGCAGCATCACTTCGAAAACGGAAAAAACGGAAGAATAACGCCGCGTCATGGTGCGCGGCGGCTTGACGGAGGGCGGAAATGAGTGCACGCATTTTACTGGTGGAAGACGAAGAAAAGCTGGCGCGCTTTGTGGAGCTGGAGCTGCAGTACGAAGGCTATCAGGTCACGAAAGCCTTTGACGGGCGCCGTGGCCTTGAGCTTTTAAGCGCCCAGCCCTTCGACCTTGTTTTGCTCGATATAATGCTCCCGGAGATTAACGGCATGGAGGTCCTGCGCCGCCTGCGGCGCACGTCCTCTGTGCCCGTTATTATGCTCACAGCCCGGGATGCGGTGACGGACAAAGTGGCCGGACTTGACTTAGGGGCGGATGATTACGTCACAAAGCCCTTTGCCATCGAGGAACTACTCGCCCGCATCCGTACGGCTCTGCGCAAGCATACGCCGGCGCAGGAGGAGGATATCCTCACGGCCCAGTCGGTGAAGATGGATGTCCGCCGCCGCACCGTCACCGTGGGGGACACGCCGGTGGAGCTGACGAAGCGGGAGTTTGACCTCTTAAAATGCCTTCTGGAGAATAAGGACATCGTCGTGACCCGGGAGCAGCTTCTGGAGAACGTGTGGGACGTCCATTTCGACGGCGGCACCAATACCGTGGACGTGTATATCCGCTTTTTACGGGGCAAGCTGGACGACGTCTTCGGCATGAAGCTCATCCACACGGTGCGCGGAGTGGGGTATGTCATAAAAGATGAAGACAAATGAACGGGGAGGGAAACCGCCGCGGCGCGGGGCAGACTATCAGGCCAGCCGCATGCGCTCCTCCATCGCCAAAAAACTCAATATGCGTCTTTTTTCCCGTCTCATCGCAATATTTCTGGGGATGGACGTGACGATTCTCATCACCGTGGCCTTCTGCCTTTTCGTATACAGTGAGCAGACGGGCCTGAAAGCGGCGCGCACGCTCATGGAGTACGGGCCGCCCGTTCAGAGTGCGGCATGGGATGATTATGCCGCCGTTACCGTCCGGGAATACGAGGGGGAGAGAGTGGGCGTTGCGCCGCCGGATTGGCTTTCTGATAAGTTTCCGCAGCTTTTAGCGGGTGCGGCGCGCTCCGTGGTGATTCCCGATGATATCTGGAGGGTATCGGGACCGGAAAATGCCGTGGAGTACCGGCTTATACTGGAGCAGGAGGACGCCCGGTACATGATTTCCGTCTCCCTCGGGACGTTTTTCCGCTTCTTTAACCCGGCTATGGCGGCGCTTCTGGCTTTCCAGCTGATTGAGCTGCTCTCGCGCCTGTCAAAAGATGTGCGCATGGTGCGGAAAACCCTCGACCCCATTACGGAGCTGACCCGGGCGGCGGAGAGCCTCAACGCCGTGACCCGGCAGCTTGATCCGGAGAAGATGGCGGCGCTGGCGGGCAAAATTGAGGGCATCGACGCCGCCCGTCTTGACACGCGCCTGGCCGTGGACGACACGCAGGAGGAGCTGAAGGATTTAGCCCGGGCGATTAACAGCATGCTCGACCGCATCAACGAATCCTATCGGGCGCAGGTGCGCTTCGTATCCGACGCGTCCCACGAGCTGCGCACGCCCATTGCCGTGATTCAAGGTTACGCCAACCTTTTAGACCGCTGGGGCAAGACGGACGAGAAGACCCTTCAGGAGTCCATTAACGCCATCAAGGAAGAAGCGGCGAACATGAAGGAGCTGGTGGAGCAGCTTCTGTTCCTCGCCCGGGGGGATAACAACACGATTATTCTCCAGCCGGAGACATTTTCGGCGCTAGAGCTGTTAGAGGAAGTGGCCAGCGAGACGCGGATGATTGACCCTTCGCACAAATTCGTGGTGCGGGAAGGGACGGGGGATACGGCCTTCGTCCATGCCGACCGCTCCCTTCTCAAGCAGGCTCTGCGCATCATGGTGGACAACGCCGTGAAATACACCGACACAGGCGGCATAATATCTTTTGCCGCGGTATGCGACGGGGACGTGGTGCGCCTGTCCGTGACGGATACGGGCATCGGCATCAGTCCGGAGAACATCAGGCGGGTGTTCGACCGGTTCTATCGGGCCGACGAATCCCGCGCCCGGGCTACGGGCGGAGCGGGGCTGGGACTGTCCATCGCCCGGTGGATTGCCACGCGCCACAAGGGCTTTGTGGAAATCTTAAGCCGTGAGGGCATCGGAACGCGGGTGTCCATCGTCCTGCCGCTGGCGGAGGCGCCGGAGCCGTTTTCGGAGCCGGCGGAAGGGCAGGTTGTGTAATAACGAGCTGACAAACCGCCGGAAAAGACGAAAGAGTGTGTGTGACGGACGAGCACAAAAAATCCACGTAACGTATCCTCGCCAGAGCGACCCTGCATGAGTTTAGATAAAGCAAACCCCCTCGCCGCTATTGCGGCGAGGGGGTTTTGTTCTGTACGTTTTTGGAGATACCATGGAACTTGGCGAAATCTGCCGCCGGAGCGGCGTCTTACCGCAGCCTTTTCCAGCGGTGGTATCTCTGGAGATGGGCCGTTGGCGCATTTTCGGTGCGTTCTTTGACGTGTACGCCCGGTGCAATCAGCACGCCTTTAATCCGGCACCGTCCGTAGCAGAGATAGTGCGCCGCTTTGGTGGCGGGAGAGGGCGTCGGTACGCGCGTGGGTTCGAAACCGCTCCCTGAAGAATATGCAATCTTCACCGAAGTCCATGGCGCGGGCACGCGTTCAGGCGCGAAATTACTCCTGCCCGTCGGTGCCTTGCATGCGGCATAAGGCGGCGTAATGGCCGCCGAGGGCCAGAAGCTCATCATGGGTGCCCTGCTCGACGATTTCCCCGTCCTCCAAAACGAGGATGAGGTCGGCGTTTCGCACAGTGGAGAGGCGGTGGGCGATGGCGATGATGGTGTGGTCGCCGGAGAGTTCGTCAATGGAGGTGCGGATGTACTGCTCCGTCTCCACGTCCACGGCGCTGGTGGCTTCGTCGAGAATCAATATCGGCGCACCGCAGATAACGGCCCGGGCGATGGCGATGCGCTGTTTCTGTCCGCCGGAGAGCTTGACGCCCCGCTCTCCCACGAGAGTGTCATACCCATCGGGCATCTGGAGGATGTCCTCGTGGATGCGGGCGATTTTCGCGGCGGCCACGATTTCCTCCTGTGTCGCATCGGGGCAGGCGAAGGCGATGTTTTCGCCGATGGTCATGTTAAACAGGAAGGTGTCCTGCGGGACGTAGGCGATGTGCTTTCTCAGGCTCTCGAGAGTGACATCCCGAATATCGTGCCCGTCTATAGTGATACGGCCGGACTGGGGGTCATAAAACCGGGCGGCGAGCTTCACCGCCGTGGATTTACCCACCCCTGTGGGCCCCACAAGGGCCACATAAGAGCCGGGGCGGGCGGTGAAACTGACGTTTTTCAGAACGGGGACGCCGTCTTTATACGCAAAGGAGACGTTTTCAAAGACCATCTCGCCCCGAACCTGCTCAAGGGTGACGGCGTTTTTCGATGGGACGATTTCCACGGGTTCGTCGAGGATTTCCGTCACCCGCTCCGCGGCGGCGAGGGCCTGCTGCGCCTGCTCCAGAAGCTGGGTCAGGCCCGTAATGGGGGCGTAAAACAGGCTGAGATAGAGGATAAAGCCCACCACCGTGGAGACGGATATCTGATTGCGGAAGGCGAAGAGCCCGCCCACGCCCAGAACAATGACCGTTCCCAGAGCGGTGAGAAACTCAATGGTGGGGTGGAAAATGGAGCTTTTCATGAGGGTACCCAGCATGGCCTTTGTGTAGGCGGCCACATTGGTGTGGAAATGCCGCTCCTCCCGCTCCTCCTGCCCGAAGGCGCGAATTTCGCGGATGCCGGCGAAATTGTCGTGCAGCCGGACGTTGATATCCCCGAGGGCGCGCTGGACGTTGCGGAAAATGGGGCGGATTTTCGTGGCAAAGACGTACCCGCCGATGACGATAAAGGGGATGGGGATGCAGGTGAGGGCCGCAAGGCGGGGGTTTAGGGAAAAGAGGACCACGGTGACGCCGATGAGGGTCACAGCGTTTGTGACGCTCTCGGGGATGATGTGGGCAAAGAGCTGCTCAAAGACGGCCGTGTCGCTGGTGACGCGGCTCATAAGGTCCCCCGTTTTGGCCGAGGCGAAGAACTCGATGTCAAACATCTGGATTTTGGCGTAGAGCTTCACCCGCACGTTTTCCACCGTTTTCCAGGCGGACTTGTGGGCTAACATGCCGGAGAGATAGCGCAAAAGGACACGCAGGAGAAACAGCGCCACCAAAAGGGCGGCCATACGGCCCATTTCGGCCAGCACAACGCTGTCCACCCCGCCTTCAATTCTGTCAATCATCATCATCTGCACCCGGGGGATGATGAGGCTGAGTACCGTCAGCAGAAGGGTGCTGATCATTGCCGCCACCAAGGGGCCCCGTTCACCCTTTGTTTCTTTTGCAACACGAAGAAGGAGTTTCAAATTGCGCACCTCTTTTCCGCGCCGCCATGGCGCTTTTTGACTCGTTCTTTTAACTCTACCGTAAAGCCGCCGATTATTCAAGCAGCGCCGAAAGGGAAAAAGAAGGTTACAGCGGCCCAGGTCAATGGTATAATAGGAAAAGTCAGATTTTGGCGAAAACAAGGAAGGCTTTAACAAACTGGAAAGGGCGATTTGCCGATGGAAAAGCGCAGCGACTACCTTGACAATATCAAAGGCCTCCTCGTCTTTCTCGTGGTGGCGGCCCATTTTCTGGCGGAGACGGCGGGGCTCTCGCCGGTGGTGAATACAGTTTACATAATTATATACACCTTCCATATTCCCCTCTTTGCCTTTGTATCGGGGTACCTTTCAAGGAGCGACCGGGCGCGAAAGACGGCGGTGCGGAGCTTCCTCGCCCTGTATCTTTTCGCCGCCGCAGGGTATTCGCTCTTTTCCAACTTCACGCACTACGCCTACGCCAACTCAAATGTCCCCTTGGGCACGCTCCTTCGGGACGGGTTTGAATTTTCAAAAAGCGCCGTTTTTTCCGTATTCCGCGCCACAGGGCCCAGCTGGTTTCTGCTGAGCCTGATGACGTGGCGCCTTATTGCTCCACGGGTGAAAAGCCGGCGCACGTTGCTCTTTGCCCTCATTGCCGCCCTTCTCGTGGGCGGGGTGGGGGAGATTGGCTACGCCATGAGCCTTTCCCGCACCGTTGTGTTTATCCCCTTTTTCCTCGCCGGCTACATGCTTGAGCGGGAGACCTTTGAGAAGTGGACGGCCTTTGCTCGGCGCCCGCTTATCTGGATACCTTCCGCCGCGCTGTTTCTTTCAGGGCTGTACGCCCTCGACAAGCTGGGCGGGGTGAGCTACGGGATGCTCTACGGCTATACGCCCTACGCCGATATGGGCTATACCATTCCTCTGGGGGCGGCCGCGCGGCTTGGCCTTTTCCTGCTGGCAGCCTTGGCCTCCGTCTGCGTCCTTGCCCTGACCCCGCGCCGCAGGACGTTCTTAACCCGCTGGGGGCGGCGCAGCATGGGCGTCTATGTGCTCCACATTTTTCTCATACCCCTCATGGCGATTGCGAAAAGTGCGCTGGACATCGGCCTGTGGTTTGCGCCCCTGTCCCTTGTTATCGCCATCGCCGCCTGCACCGCCTTTTCTATGAGATGGGCGGAGGCGGCCTTAGACTGGGTCAGGGAAATACTGGGCTTTATCCTGTTCGGAAAAGCGAAGAGGAGAAGACTTTAGAGCGCGCATATCGTAAGGCACTTAAATATTCGGAGAGTGACGCGGGGGGGATATTAGCAGATTTAAAACGCAGGTACCCATAACAAAACCGCGCCAACAGATAAACAGGGGACAGCTTTTTGCAAGCTGTCCCCTGCCTTTTTTATGCCGCGCCGCGATGGATGGCGCGGAGCGTCTTTTAGCCTGCGCCTGCCTTACGACTTCGCGAGACGGCGGAGCGTCTCACCGGACAGGCGGTAAATCGTCCATTCGTCCATGGGCTCGGCCTCCAGAGAGAGGTAAAAGTCGATGCTGGGGCGGTTCCAGTCAAGGCACCACCACTCAAGCCGTCCGCACCTGCGTTCTATGGCGATTTGCGCAAGGCGGCGAAGCAGTCCCTTACCGACGCCGCGTCCGCGGTATGCGGGTTTGACATACAAGTCCTCAAGGTAGATGCCGGCCCGGCCCAAAAAGGTGGAGAAGTTATGGAAGAACAGGGCAAAGCCCGCATCTTCTCCGTCCACAACGGCAAAGATGACCTCCGCGACGCGCTTTTCAAAAAGCCACTCGTGGAGAAGCTCCTCCGTGGCGACGACCTCATGGAGCATTTTTTCGTATTCGGCAAGGTCCCGGATAAACTGCAAAATGAGGGCAACGTCCCCGGGCTCGGCGCTTCGATATGTGACGGTCATGGTTTACTCCTTTTTGCGTGATTACTACGCGCATACTATACCGCACAGCGGGGAAAAATGCGATGGTTTTTCTAATTTGCCGCACCTTGCCGCGCCGCACGTATGTATGGGCGGGCCTGATTTTATGTGCAGCCGGGCCAGTCGGCGGGAATTCATCATCAATCCGCCTGCGGATACGGGTCTTATTTCGTTGAATCATGGTTCAACATATAATGCCGCTCTCCCGGGTGCGCCCGTGGAGTACACGGGAATAGACAAATCGTTTTTTTCACATATTAGGAAAGAAAAGACACTCTATGCGGCACAAAGGGAGAGACATGTTTAATAAACGCAAACGCGCCCAGAAGATTCAGCAGGAATTTGATAAGAGAATCAGCCAGCTCAACGACGTGCTGGCGGAAAAGACCGTCTCCTCCGATTTGAAGGAGAATCTGGTCACGACAAAACGCCTTTTTGAGAGCATGGAGCTGATTAAATACAAGTCGCTCACTGTGAAGGGGGCGTTTTTAGACTGCTTATTGGTGTATTGCGACGGCATGGTCAGTACTGAAATGGTTAACCAGTCCATCGTCCGGCCCCTTATGACGCGGAAAGTGGAATCAGACCGCCCCATTCTCGACGCCCTGACGACGCAGGTGCTTCAGGTGGCGGAAACCACGCGCCTGACGGCTTTTAGCGACATCGTTGAAGAGATTATGTCCGGCAGTACGGTGCTGTTCGTAGACTCCTGCACCGAGGCCGTTGCCCTCAACACGAGGGATTACGTTCTGCGGGCGGTGGACGAGCCGGAGAACGAAAAGTCCCTTGTTGGTCCCCGGGAAGGCTTTACGGAGTCGCTCCTGCAGAATCTCACCCAGATTATCCGGCGCGTCCACACGAATGAGCTGAAAACGAAAATGCTTACCATTGGCCGCAGGACGAAAACCTCCGTCTGCGTGTGCTATTTCGACAGCCTCGTGGACAAAAAGCTCCTCGGGCGCCTGATTGACCAGCTCCGGAGCATCGACATTGACGGGGTACTCGACGTCAACTACATCACCGAGCTGATTCGGGATAATAAATTCAGCGTCTTCCGCACCACGGGGTATACGGAGCGGCCGGATACCGTCATCGGCAAGCTGCTGGAAGGGCGCATGGCCATATTCGTAGACGGTACGCCCATGGTGCTCACCGTACCCTATTTATTCATCGAGAACTTCCAGAGCAGCGAGGACTATTACTTTAACTACTTTTACAGCTCCTTCGCCCGCTGGATTCGGATTCTGGCATTTTTCCTGACAGTCACTGTTCCGGCGTTTTATATCGCCGTTGTGGCGTTTCATCAGGAGATGCTCCCCATCAACCTCCTCATCCGCATTGCGCAGGAGCGGCAGGCCGTGCCCCTGCCTGCGTCGCTGGAAGCGGTGATTATGCTCCTTATCTTCGATGTGCTGCGGGAGACCGGTGTGCGCATGCCCTCCAACATCGCCCAGACCCTCAGTATTGTGGGCGTGTTAGTCATCGGGCAGTCGGCTGTTGAGGCCAACCTCGTGACCGCGCCGATGATTATTATCGTCGCCGCCACGGGCATAACGAGTCTGCTCGTGCCGAAGCTTAACGCCCCCGTTATCTTCTGGCGCTTCGCCCTTCTGGCCTTCAGCACGGCCTTCGGCTTCTTCGGCTTTGCCATCGGCTTTTCCCTTATGATTATGCAGATTAACAACCTCTCGTCCCTGGGAGTGGAACAGACGACCCTTTCCGGCCATTTCCGCCGGTCCGCAAACGAGGATATCTTCCTGCGCCTGCCGTGGTTTATGCTCAACAAGCGCCCGAAGAAGCTCTCCCCGAACTCCACACGGCAGGGAGGAAACAACGATGATTAGGCGCCTTGTCGCCGTGGTTTTGCTTTTTGCGGCGCTGCTCACTCTCGGCGGATGCTGGAACTATCGCGGGCTTGATCAGCTGAGCATCGTCGTGGGCATCGCCATTGATTACGATAAGGAAAGCCGTCTCTATCATCTCTGCTACGAGATTGTGGACTTGTCAGGCATGAATAAGGAGGCGGCCATACAGAGCAAAACCCTCACGTCCAGCGGCGAAACGCTGTTTGAGGCGGCGCGCAACGCGAAAAAGAAGGAGGCCGATAAGCTCTTTTTAGGCTCGGCCCAGGTGCTTGTATTCAGCCACCAGCTGGTGCAGGAGATGGGTATTCTTGACGTGCTGGACTGGTTTCTGCGGGACGCCGAGTGCCGTGAATCGATGTGCGTCGCCATCTCCCAGGAGGATACGGCGGCGGAAATCCTCATCTCCTCGGAGAAGTCCAGCGGGATGATGAGCACCATTTTACGGGAAATCATCATGGAAGACAACGAAATCACGGCGAGCGCGAACCACGTCCAGCTCTTTCAGGTTTACAACGATTTGAACACCCCGCTGCACTGTACCGCGATTCCAACCCTGCGGCGTGTGAAGCGAAACGGTGACGATATTACCGAGCTGAACGGGTCGACGGTTATCCATGAAGACAGGTATATCGGGGTAATCTCCCCGGAGATGGGCAAGTACCTTTTGATGGTGTACAACGAATTGAAGGGCGGGCTCATTACAGTCGCCCTGTCGGATAAACCCTCTGACCTCATTACTCTTGAGGTGTTTGAAAGTTATACCAGCACGGACTTTACGCGCGACGGGGACCAGATTACCTTCAATATTAAGACCACAACCTTCGTGACGGCCATGGAGAATACAGCCGATTTGGGTCTGATGAATCGAAGCAACTTAGACTATCTGAAAGACATCGCCCAGCGGCACATCGAGGAGAGCATCCATAGTCTCGTCTACTACTGCCAGCAGGAGCTGAAAACCGATATCCTCCGGTTTGGAGAGATGATATACAAGAGGGACAATAAGTTCTGGAACGAGATTGGTGACACATGGGGCGAGGTTTTCCCCACGGTGCAGGTGAACGTATCGTCTCGGGTAGAAATTCGCAATGCGGGGTTTATAAAGTAGGGATGAATGATGCGCATTCTCATAGTTATCGTTGTTTTTATCGGCTGTTTCCTCTATGACGGCTTCACGCGGCTCGACAAGGCGCCGAAGCGGGAAATTGTTGTATACGTGACAATCATGCTTGTAAGCATGATTGTTCCCGTTATCGTTTACTATAAGCGGGTGGACATTCCGTCCCCCACTTACGCGATTGAGAAAGTCATCGACCTTTTCTTTCACATTAAAGAATGATGAAAGGGCTGCCTGACGGCCGGAAAGGAACGCACCATGCAAAGAGACAGCGTCACGATTAATCAGGGGATATTCATGATGCTCCTGTTTCACTTCGGCAGCAGCGTGATACTGGGCATCAACACGGTGGTGCTGCAGGATTCCTGGATTGCCATTCTCATTGCCACGATTATGGCCCTGCCGGTTCTGCTGATGTACGGGCAGATATTGAGCCGCTTTCCGGGGAAGGACCTGTTTGAGATTGCGGAAATCACTCTTGGGAAAAAGGGCGGCCTTCTTGTCACGCTGGCCATCACCTGGTACGCCCTCCATCTCGCCTCCCTCGTTCTGCGCAACTTCTCCGACTTTGTCCAGATTGCCCTGCTACCGGAAACGCCGCAGCTGCCCATTCAAATCCTCATGATTTTATCATCCGTTTACCTCGCACGAAGCGGGGCGCGGGCTATCGGGAAATGGGCCGTTTCCATCATCATCTACATTTTCATTGTTGTCGTCTTCACCTTTGCTGCTGCCTTGCGCCTGATTCGGCTCGACGATATACTCCCCTTTATGCAGCATCCGCCCCTTCAAATTCTGCGGGCGAGCGCGCAAATCGCCGTGTTCCCTTATGCCGAATCCGTTCTGTTTCTCTGTCTGGGCTCGGCATTTCCGAAGGGGAATGTGCGGAGAATCTATCTCACGGCGCTGATGTTGTCCGCCGTCATTTTCCTCCTGACCTTTTTCCGCAATATCACCCTCCTCGGGGCGAAAATGTTTGAAATCAGCTATTTCCCCTCCTATGTTACGGCGCGGATTATCCAGTTCGGTGATTTCATCACGCGAATTGAGGGGTCCATCTCCTTAAACTTCCTTATGGCGGGCATTGTGAAAATGTCGGTGTGCATGACGGCCGCCGCAAAGGGGATTAGCAGGCTGTGCAACCTCCCGGACTATAAGACACTGGTGATGCCTGCGGGGATGTTTGCGTTTACAATCTGCATCATCCTCTTTGATAACACCATGGACATGTTTTATTTTCTGGACTACTACACGATTTACGCCCTCCCCTTTCAGGTTATCATCCCGCTTTTTATCTTCTTCGTGGCGGAAGTGGAGGCGCGCCGGACGCGAAAAAGCCTTCAGAGGGAATAAAGCGGCGCAATCGGCTCCGATTTGCTCTCTTTACCCTATTTAAGTTGACGCCGCCACCAATTCTTGCTAGAGTCGTATTAACTATCGCGGGGTGCAACGGAAAAATTTGACGCAGGAGGGTGAAATATGGAGAAAAACATGGAGCACAGCCGGGAGCAGATTCGGATAACGCTCATTATCGTCATGATTACGTCCTTTATCACGCCCTTTATGAGCAACGCCATCAATCTTGCCATTCCGGCCATCGGTGTCCAGTTCGGCGGGAACCAGAGCTGGCTCAACTGGGTCGTCTCCGGGTTTCTAATCCCCTGCGCGGCCTTTCTGTTGCCCTTCGGGCACTTAGCGGACCGGTACGGCAGGAAGAAAATCTTCCTACTGGGCATGATTATCCTCGCCATCGCGGCCCTCGGGTGCGCCCTTGCGCCCTCTCTGCCGCTCTTGGTGATGTTTCGGGTGATTCAGGGTATCGCCAGCGCCATGATTTTCAGCAACTCCACGGCGATTTTAACCTCCGTCGTGCCGCCCCAGTCCCGGGGAAAGATGTTGGGGATTGTCTCCGCCGCAACGTACGTGGGCCTTTCGGCAGGCCCCGTCCTGGGCGGGTTTATCACCGGCGCCGTAAGCTGGCGGGGCATCTTCTACTTTAATCTGCTGCTGGCCCTTATCGTCATCGTCCTCACCGTCTGGAAACTGCCGGGGGAGTGGACCGGCTCGGCCTCGAAGTTTGACGGCCTCGGCAGCGTCCTTTGCATCGCCGCCCAGGCGCTTCTCCTGTTCGGACTGGGAGACCTTGCAACGAGCGGCCTTTATCGCCTGAGCTTTATCGTGGGTATCCTGCTTGTGGCGGCGTTCCTGTGGTACGAAAGCCGGCGGCAGAATCCGCTGGTGCCCGTGGGGTACATCGTAAAAAACAAGCCCTTTTTGTTTTCCAATCTCGCAAATCTCATTAACTACAGCGCGATATTTGCCCTGAGCTTTGTGCTCTCCCTCTACCTGCAGACGGTGCTGGGGATTGACTCGGCCACAGCCGGCTTGATTCTTCTGATAGAGCCGGTTATCATGGCGCTTCTCTCGCCGGTGACGGGGGCGCTTTCAGACAAAATCCGTCCGGCGGTGCTGGCCGCTCTGGGTATGGGACTCTCCGCCCTCGGTTTGTTCCTCTTTATCTTCCTCAGCGTGAACACACCGATTGGCCTCATCATCTTAAACCTCGCCTTTATCGGGCTGGGGTTTGCCCTGTTTGCCTCGCCCAATACGAACGCCATTATGGGCGCGGTAGACCGCTCCATGTACGGCTTAGGCTCCTCCATGATGGGCAATATGCGCCTTCTTGGCCAGTCCATCAGCATGGCCATCGTGTCGCTTATCACCTCCGCCCAAATCGGCGATTTTCCCATCGGCTCGGAAAGCTACGTGGCAAAGCTCATGGCAAGCCTCAGGATTTCCTTTATCGTGTTTGCCGTCCTGTGCAGCCTGGGCGTGCTCACCTGCCTAGTAAACAGCAGGGCGTCAAGACAGGAACAATAAGGAGCAGGAAAACAGAAATAAAAGGCGTATCGTCTCGATACGCCTTTTTCGTTTGTGCGGGTGCGCTTCGGTTCCCCCTTTCATAGACTATGGAGAGGGGAAGGGGTGAGAAAATGGGCCTTCCGGGCGGAGACCTTGTGCTGATTGCGGCGGCCATCGCGATAACGATTTCGGAAAACTTGTCAAACGACGATATTGAGCTCCTCGCGGCGCTCTTTAACGCCATTGGCGACAATCTCGCCCTTATCGCTACGAAGCGGGAGATTTCTGAAGGGGCGAAGGAGTAACGGCGCTCTTTTACGCCGGGCGCCGCTTATGTCAAAAATCATAAAAAG
>DUPW01000057.1 GCA_012838125.1 Papillibacter sp. | reverse complement strand
TCAGTATACTTCCACAGCGTACTTCAAGCTAACTAAAAAATACGACATAACGCCGTCAATGTCAAGACGCGGAAATCCGTATGACAACGCATCGGCTGAAAATTTCTTTTCCATCCTCAAAACGGAGTGCGTCAACAGAGTAAAAATACAGTCTTATGAAGAAGCAAGAAAGCTCATTGACGATTACATCTTCTTCTACAACCACCAGCGCATTCAGACCAAGACAAAACTGACACCGCTGGAATTGCGATGCCAGTTTTCTACTTAACCCTCTTTGCCTAACACCAGGGGTGCTTTTTGTTCATGTCCACTAACCTTGGGGCGGTTCAAACGCGGGAGGGAGCTTTCTATTGTTATTGGGCGTATTGCCTTAGAGCGCTAGCAGTCCTCGCCCTGGTCGAGGCCCCAGAGCTTAAACACCTCGTTGTAAAAAGGCGGACGCTCGAAATCAAGGGGCATGACAACGGGGGCGGTGCGGTAGGACATGCCGTATTTCTCCATCATCTCAAGGCCGTCGAGGATGAAATGGAACTTCTCAGGCGGAACGGAGAAGATAATCTCGTCCTTACCCGCCCGGGCGCGCTCCACGTCCCCGGGGTCGGGGAGGGTGACGCGAAACTCCCGGGTGAGCATGGTGGGGACCGTGGCGTAGGCGCAGGAGTCGATGCCGTCAAACTCGCTTTTCACCAACTCCCCCGTCTGGGCCTTCACAGCCCGCAGCATGGAGTTAAGCTGGGCGGTGTTGGAGTAGATGAGGATGACGTCCGGCATAAAATCCGCCTTATAAAGCGGTGCAATCACCATGGCTTTGTATTTCCCCAGCTCTAGCCGCGGGAAGTTAGCCAGAAACGTCTCCGCCTTCTCCGGCGGTACGCCGATGAGGGGCTTTATGACCTCAAAGGGCTTTGTGCCCGGTGAGCAGTCCACCATGCCGAAGGCCACGAGGGGGTTCCAGCACCAGTGGTCCCGCACTTCCATGGCAATGGACATGCCCCGCATGCGGGCCAGGGAAAAGGCCTGACAGAGGGCCGCGTGTTTGCCCATGTCCCGCATGGGGAAGATAGCGCTCTCCGGCACGTCCTCCACGTTTTCGTACCATTTTACGGCGAGGGGGAATGTGTCAAGGCGCAGCAGGTCGTCAAGGCGACGGGCCTGTTCGTTTAATGTTTGAATATCCAAGGGGGCCTCCTATTCCTCGTCTTCAAGAAGCATCTCAGCGGTAAGGCGCGCCGCTTTCTCCACAATTTGGGCGCACTTGACGTTGTGGTCCTTGATAGTAAAGTACACCGCCGCATCTTCGGGGTCCGTGAAGATATAGCTGCGGCCGAAGACCTGTTTTTGCAGCTCGGGGCAGAGGGTGGAGCCCATTTCTTTGATGAAACGGTCCCGATACTCCATAAACTTCTGCTGGCCGATGCTCTGCAGGTCCGGGTCGTCAAGCTCATCTTCGAGGGGGGCGTTGTACCTCAGGCCGATGGCCAGAAGCCCGCAGGTGTAGCAGCCGCAGCTGCCGCTGCTGGCCCCCGCGCCGCCGCAGAGGGAAAAGGAGGCGCGAATCATCTCGTCCGGAATGAAGCCGAAGTACTCGTTTAAGCCGATGAGCAGGCTGCGGGAGCAGACGTCGTCCCGAATCTGGGCTTCCCGCGCGGTGGAGCCGACGAGGTCTAAAATCTCTTCCTTTGTCATTGCCGTTTCACTCCTCTATAATTTTTCAGCCACCAAAGCCGAGAGTGTTTACGCTTTTTTCACCTTCACGCCGCAGGGATGGGTGAGGGCGCTGTCAAATTCGGCGTTATTCCGGACGGCGGCGTAGAGCCGGTATCCGCCGGCGAGGTTGGAGCAGTCAAACCCGTTCTGCATCAAAATGCGCACCGCGATATAGCTGCGCAGGCCGCTCTGACAGGAGACGTAGAGGGGACCCTTGCCCCGCAGCTCATGGAGACGGTCTCGCAGTGTGTGCAGCGGGATGTTGACGGCATTCTTAAAGTGCCCGTTGCCAAACTCCTCCTCCGTGCGCACGTCGAGAAGGACGATGTCTGAGCGCTTTTCCAAGTCCTCCACATCGTGCCAGTGGTGCTGGCGGAGCTTGCCCGTGAGGAGGTTTTCTATGACGTAGCCTGCCATGTTCACAGGATCCTTCGCCGAGGAGAAGGGCGGAGCGTAGGACAGCTCCAGTTCCGTTAAATCCTGCGCCGTCATCCCCGCTCTTATGGCGGTGGCCAGCACATCGATGCGCTTGTCTACGCCTGTTTGCCCTGCGATTTGGGCCCCGAGGATTTTCCCCGTCTCCGTGTTAAACAGCACCTTCAGGCTCATGTTGGACGCGCCGGGGTAGTATGTAGCGTGGGAGCTGGACCAGAGAAACACTTTGTCATACGGGATGCCCAGCTGCTTAATCTGCCGCTCGTTCAGGCCCGTGGCGGCCACGGTCATGTCAAAGAGCTTGATAATGGAGCTGCCCTGAGTGCCCTTATAGCGGCTTTTGATGCCGCAGATATTGTCCGCCGCGATGCGCCCCTGCTTGTTGGCGGGGCCGGCCAGCGCAATGTGCATCTCCGCGCCGCTGACGAAATGGCGCACCGCCACGGCGTCCCCCACGGCGTAGATGTGCTCGTCTGAGGTTTTCATCGTCTCGTCCGTGAGGATTAGGCCCCGCTCCGACATGTTAAGGCCCGCCCGTGCGGCCAGCTCGCTTTCGGGGCGCACGCCCACGGAGAGGATGACGACGTCAGCTTCCAGGGCGGAAATGTCCTCCACCGTGGCGCTGGTGTAAATTTTGATACCCCGGCTGCGCAGGTACGAGGCGGCCTCGCAGGCTACGTCCTCGTCCAGCACCGTTGCAATCTGGGGTGCGGCTTCGATGATGGACACCTCAAGCCCCTCCCGGGCGAGGTTTTCCGCCATTTCAAGGCCGATGAAGCCGCCGCCGATGACCGCGGCCGTCTTGCACCCTTTGTCCTTCACATAGTCCCGGATGGCAAAGGCGTCCGGAATGGTGCGCAGAGTAAAGACGTTTTCCCCCTCCGCGCCGGGGATGGGCGGAACGAAGGGCTTTGCCCCGGGGGAGAGGAGGAGTTTATCGTAGGACTCTGAATACTCCGACCCGTCTTTCACGCGGCGAATGCGGACGGTTTTTGCACCGGGGTCAATGTCCACGACTTCCTCTAAAATGCGCACGTCGATGCGAAAGCGCGCGTAGAAGTCCTCCGGTGTCTGGAGGGTGAGTTCCTCCCGGTCGATGATTTCGCCGCCGATGTAATACGGCAGGCCGCAGTTGGCAAAGGATATGTACTGACCCCGCTCGATAAGGACGATGTCCATACCCTCGTCCAGCCGGCGCAGTCTGGCCGCGGCGGTGGCTCCGCCGGCGACGCCGCCGACGATGACGGTTTTCATAATGCGTTGCCTCCCTTTAGCTGATGTGAAGCGCCGCTTTTTCGACAGGCGGCGCGGTGGTAGAGCGCCTTTAGCGGGGCTTACCTGTCCCGCTGGGCGATGAGGGCCTCCACAAAGGCGATGTTTGCCTCGATTTCGGCGATTTCCTTGGCGTATTTCGTCACGAGACGGCTTGAGAGGTGGACGTTTCGCTGACCGAGAATCATCTCCCGCTCCTCGAGCACCTCTTCATGCAGGTCTTTCAGTTCCTGAAGCTTCATTTCAAGCTCCTGTTTCGTCATGTTTTCAAACTTTTCCATAGAAGGCCTCCACAGCGTATTGGCGTACTTTGATTATTCAACTTGAACGTACACTCATTATATTAGCTCCCAGTTTTGGTAAATGTCAACAAGAGGAACAAATTCTCCGCCTTGTCCCGGCGGAGCAAGTGGGGTATGATAGTGTAAAAGAGATAAAAAAGGCCCGTGCAGGACGGGCGGGAAGGAGCGGAGCATGATTTGGGATTTGTGGCGGAAAGCCGTAGGCTTTCACGGGCACGAGTGCCCAGGGCTAGCCATCGGCGTGCGGGCCGCCGCTGTGGCGATGGAGCTGGGCTTTCATCCGGCGCAGGATGAGGAAATTGTCTGCGTGACGGAAAACGACGCCTGCGGCGTGGACGGGATTCAGGCCATCCTCGGCTGCACCATGGGAAAAGGCAACCTCATCTACCGCGGGACGGGTAAGCAGGCCTTCAGCTTTTTCCAGCGCGGCGGCGATAAGGCGGTGCGCCTTGTACTCAAACAAAGCGCCCGGGGCATGGAGCGGGATGCGCGCATCAAATACCTGCTCACGGCACCGGCGGCGGAGGTTTTCACCGTCGGAAAACCCCGCTCCGGCCTTCCTGAGAAGGCGCGGATTTTCCAGACCGTCCCCTGCGAGGAGTGCGGCGAGGGAGCGGCGGAAAATAAAATCCGCCTGCAGGAGGGGAAAAAGGTCTGCCTCGACTGCTATCAGCCCTATGAGCGGGGCTGGTAGGCCTTGCTCGGCAAAGCTGTGTTTACGGCGCACTAGGCGGATTGGAGCAACGGGCGACGGGCGCATTGACACATCGGCGCCGTGGGGAATGTCAGGCGCATAGCCTAGGGGAAATATCAATCAGAATAAAAAAACAGCGCGGCATAAAAGGTGCTGCGCTGATTTTTTGGAAGGAATAAGGCCGCGGGCGTTTTGCGATACGCACACGGCCTGATGGGAGGTTTACGGTTCTTGCTTGTGACAGACAGATGCGGACGGACAGCCGCTGCATTCGCAGCCGCAGGTTGACTGACCGCGCTTCTTACGTTTCACCGTGCTGGCGATGATAAGACCCACAATGACGAGGAGAACAGCGCCGACGATGATAGTACCCAGATTATTCACAATGAACGCGATCATAAAAACGTCCCCTTTAACAGACATGGCGTTCGCCAGAGCGAACAGTATGGAGTGGTCAGGCGGGAGATATTGTAGCTTATGCCATAGGATGCTCTCCCGTGCCATTATGTTAGCATAAACTAACGAGGCTGTCAAGAATTATTCTTAAAATTTATTTATGGGGATTTCGTGGTGCGAAAGGGGCGGAAACGGAGCAGGGGGAGCGCCCGTTTAGGCACGTTTCGCAACCGGAAAGGCGCGGGAATCCTGCGCCTGCCAAAAGTGCGGGTAGCGTCACAGAAACGCGAAACGCCCATTAACGGTTAAGACAAAACTTTGGGGTGCTTCCACGACTTGGCGCAGAGCGCCCCTCCGCCCGATGAGGGGCGAAAGGGCATCTTAACGCAGGCAGAGCGTATAATGCGCCCAAAATGGCGTTTAAGCGGCGCAAAGTCCGCCAAAGCGTAAAAAGCGGGGAATTTCTGAAAGCTACAGAAGGAAGCCACTCGGAACGGCGGAGTGGGCATAAGCCGTAAAAAACGGGGTGGCGTTTCCGAAAATTGCAGAAGGACGCCCGCTGAGAACGGCATAGCTTGCGGCGTAAAAAGCGGTGCCGGAAGCCATGGCTTCAGCGCGAATAAATAGGGGACTATAGGTGCGGCAGCAGGGGGGCGCTGGAACGGCGCGGTAAAGCGTGGAAAAGCCGCGGGGGGATATTTCCCGCCGCGGCGTTTGTTTTCTAGCGCAGTCTGCGCTTCTTTTTCCCCTTGCCATCAACCGATTCCCCCAGAGACACGCCGAACTGGCGCAAAAGGTCCTTTTGCTGGGCGGTGAGCCCCGTGGGAACGGTGACGTGGACTGTGACGAACTGGTCGCCCCGTCCGGCGCCCCGCAGGTTGGGGATGCCCTTGCCCCGCAGGCGGAAGACGGTGCCCGTTTGGGTGCCTTCGGGGATGGTGTACTTGACCTTCCCGTCCAGCGTCGGCACTTCTACCTCCGCACCCAGGGCGGCCTGCACGATGGAGATGGGCAGGTCGTAGAGCACGGCGTTGCCCTCCCGCCGGAAGATTTCGTGGGGCAGGACGTCTACGGTGATGTACAAATCCCCCGGAGGGCCTCCGTTGATGCCGGCGCTTCCCTGACCGGACATGGAGATGGTCTGCCCATCATCGATGCCTTCGGGGATTTTAACGGTGATTTTCTTGTTACGGCGAATGAGGCCGTGGCCCTTACACTGGGTGCAGGGCTGGTGGATGATTTTCCCGCGGCCCTGGCAACTGGGGCAGTCCACAGTGCTCTGCATGATGCCAAAGGCCGTGCGGGTTTGGGATGTAACGGTGCCCGAACCTTTACAGGTGGCGCAAATCTCCGGCGTGGTTCCCTCCTTGCAGCCGGTACCGGAGCAGACGTCGCACACTTCGATGCGGGAGACGGGAATCTCCTTTTCGCAGCCGAAGGCCGCCTCTTCAAAGGTGACGGTGACGTCCGCATACACCCGCTCGCCGCGGCGCGGGGCGTTGCGGTTCCGTGCGGAGGAGCCGCCGCCGCCGAAGAAGGAGCTGAATATGTCGCCCAGATCAAAGTCGAAGCCGCCGAAGCCGCCGAAACCGCCAAATCCGCCGCCGGCGCCGAAGGACGGGTCCACGCCGGCGTGGCCGAACTGGTCGTATTTCGCCCGCTTTTCCGGGTCGGAGAGCACCTCGTAGGCTTCGTTAATCTCTTTAAAGTGCTTTTCCGCTTCCTTGTCACCGGGGTTTAAGTCGGGGTGATACTTCTTTGCAAGCTGGCGGAACGCCTTTTTGATGGCGTCGTCAGATGCGCCCTTTTCCAGCCCGAGCACCTCATAATAGTCGCGTTTTTCTGCCATACAGACTTCCTCTCACGTCCCGCGGGCGCGCCCTTTCAGCGTTCCGATAAGCACGAACAAAGAATCTCCGTTTTGCGCGGAGATTCTTTGTCGGCGTTCCCGCAGGATGGATTGATAAGTTTTATTTGTTGTCGTCTACTACCTCGTAATCGGCGTCGTAGAAGTCGCCGCCGCCGGGGGCGCTGCCGCCGTCGGCACTGTCGCCGGCGCCGGGCTGCGGGCCGGCCTGGGAATAAATCTTCTGGCTGACTTCGAAGAATTTCTTCTGCAGTGCGTCCGTTGCGTTCTTAATGGCCTCAATGTCCGTTCCGGACTGGGCCGTTCTGACGCTTTCGATGGCGCTTTCGATAGCGCTTCTGTCCTCAGCGCTGACTTTGTCGCCTAAGTCACTTAAAGCCTTTTCGCTCTGGTAGATGAGATTGTCCGCGTTGTTGCGAACGTCAGCCTCTTCCTTGCGGCGCTTGTCATCCGCAGCGAACTGCTCGGCTTCCTTAACGGCTTTTTCGATTTCATCCTTGGACAGGTTCGTGGAGGCGGTGATGGTAATCTTCTGCTCCTTGCCCGTGCCCAAATCCTTCGCCGAGACGTTCACGATGCCGTTGGCGTCGATATCGAAGGTGACTTCAATCTGGGGCACGCCGCGGGGCGCGGGGGCGATACCGTCTAAGTGGAAGCGGCCGAGGGTCTTATTGTACTGCGCCATTTCCCGCTCGCCCTGAAGGACGTGGACCTCAACGGAGGTCTGGTTATCCGCGGCGGTGGAGAAAATCTGGCTCTTCTTGGTGGGGATGGTGGTGTTGCGCTCGATGAGCTTCGTGAACACGCCGCCTAAGGTCTCGATGCCGAGGGACAGGGGCGTGACGTCTAAGAGCAGGATGCCCTCCACGTCGCCGCCCAGAACGCCGCCCTGAACCGCCGCACCGAGGGCGACGCACTCGTCCGGGTTAATGCCGCGGAAGGGCTCCTTGCCGGTGATGCGCTTGACGGCTTCCTGAACGGCAGGGATGCGGGTGGAGCCGCCCACCAGCAGGACTTTGTGGAGTTCCGAAGCAGAGAGGCCGGCATCGGAGAGGGCCTGACGGACAGGCTCCATGGTCTTTTCCACCAGATGGGCCGTCAGCTCGTTGAACTTGGCGCGGGTGAGGGACATATCAAGATGCTTCGGGCCGGAGGCGTCCGCGGTGATGTACGGCAGGTTGATGGATGCCGTGGTGACGCCGGAGAGGTCAATCTTCGCCTTTTCCGCCGCGTCCCGCAGGCGCTGCAGGGCGATGCGGTCGCTGGCGAGGTCAATGCCCGTTTCTTTTTTGAATTCCGCCAGCAGGTAATCGACGATGCACTGGTCAAAATCGTCGCCCCCCAGACGGTTGTTGCCGGCGGTGGCGAGGACTTCAATGACGCCGTCTCCGATTTCAAGGACGGAGACGTCGAAGGTGCCGCCGCCGAGGTCGTAGACCATGATTTTCTGCTCGCCTTCCTTGTCAAGACCGTAGGCGAGGGCCGCGGCGGTGGGCTCGTTGATGATGCGCTTGACCTCAAGACCGGCGATTTTACCGGCGTCCTTCGTGGCCTGACGCTGGGAGTCGGTGAAGTAGGCGGGGACGGTGATGACGGCTTCGGTGACGGTCTGGCCGAGATAGGCCTCCGCGTCGGCCTTGAGCTTTTGAAGAATCATGGCGGAGATTTCCTGCGGCGTGTAGTTTTTGCCGTCAATATCGACGCGATAGGCGGAGCCCATTTCGCGCTTAATGGAGATGATGGTGCGGTCGGGGTTTGTGATGGCCTGGTGCTTTGCCACCTGACCCACCATTCTCTCGCCTGCCTTTGAAAAAGCAACAACGGAAGGCGTGGTGCGGGCGCCTTCGACGTTGGGGATAACGATGGGTTCGCCGCCCTCGATGACGGCTACGCACGAGTTTGTCGTACCCAGATCAATTCCGATGATTTTTCCCATAGTAACTCCTCCTTAAAGTTAGCTGTGAATCCTGTTTATATATGGAGAAAGACTAGTTGGCAACGATGACGGTTGAGAAGCGGATGACCCGGTCCCCAATCATAAAGCCCTTCTCAAGTTCTTCCACAACGACGCTTTCGCCCTTTTCGGGGTCCTCCACGTGCATAACAGCGTGATGGCGGTTTGCGTCAAACTTTTCGCCTGCGGCGGGGATTTCCGTGACGCCGAGGTTTGCGAAAATCTCCTCTAGCTGCGCCATGATGAGCTGGATGCCCTTGAAATAGGCTTCGTCCGTACAGGGCTGTTTAAGGGCCCGGGCGAGGTTATCGTAAACGGGCAGGAGCTGTGCGATGGTATCGCCGCGGATTTCGCTAAAGAGGGACTCCCTCTCTTTGGCGGTACGTTTCCGGAAATTATCATATTCAGCGGCGAGACGAAGAAGTTTATCTTTCTCGGCCTGAAGCTGCTCCTCAAGCTGCCGGACCGCCTTCTCCAAAGCGGCCGCGTCAGGTTGGTTCGCCGTTTCCCCGTGGGGTTCCTCCGCGGGGGCCGTACTGTCTACAACTTCGTCTACGGCCTCATTTCTCGTCTCGTCTTTGCTTTTTTGGGACAATCCGATCATCTCCTTCTGTGTTATAAGCCGCATAAGCAAGGCGGCAGGGCGTTAACGATCCGGCGTCTGGCCCGGGCGCCGGATACGGAAGTTCTGCCCGCGGCCCAGCATGGGGTGGGGCGTTTCCTGCCGCAGCAGGCGGGAGAGGCTCTGGGCAATAAAAGACAGGCGGGCTGCCATTCTGGAATAGTCCATGCGGGTGGGCCCGATGATGCCGATGAGGCCCTGCATATCATCTCCCGCGTCGTATCGGGCCACGATGACGCTGGTGTCCTTGAGCTCTTCCACGAGGTTTTCCGGCCCGATGATGATTTTCATACTTCCGGCGTCCTCGAAGTCGGGGGAGGGAAGGTGCTTAAGCTCCGTATCGTCTGAAAGGTAGCGCATAAGCCGCTGTGCCTTTTCGATGTCGCGGTATTCAGGGTGCTCAAAGAGGTGCGTCGTGCCGCTAATGTGGGCCTCCCGGTGCTTAGCATCGCTGAGTATCTCGATGGCATAGCTGGCGACGATGGCGACAATGCCCTGCGTATCACCCAGCGCCCGCTCGATGGAGGCAATGAGACTCGGGGTAATATCGCTTTCAGGCAGGTTTGCGACGTGGGCATTGAAAACCGCCGCCACTTTTGCAAGAAGCACGGAATCCACCGGATGGGGCAGATTGACAAGTTTATTCTTCACCGTTTTGTTGCTGAGCATAACCACGATGATGAACAGGCCGGCGTCCACGTGAATAAGGTCAAAACGCACAATGGACAAATCCGGCGTCGGCGCCGACACGGAAAGGGCAGGGTAACTTGTCAGGCGCGCCGTTAAACTGCCGATGTTCTCCAGCAGATTGTCAAGCTGCCGCAGACGCGACGAGAGGGCGCGGTTAATCTCCTCCACTTCCGCAAGAGTGAGGCGGTACTGCTGCATCAGCTCGTTGACGTATACCCGGTAGCCCTGCGGCGTGGGGACGCGCCCGGCGGAGGTGTGGGGCTGCTCTAGAAGCCCCAGCGTCTCCAGCTCGCTCATTTCGTTGCGAATCGTGGCAGAGGAAAGGTTCAAATCGTTCGAATGTGCGATTGCCTTTGAACCGACCGGTTCCGCCGACTCGATGTAGCGGTCAATCACGGCCCGAAGAATCCTCTTTTGCCGTTCGCCAAGGTTCATTGACCCTTCCTCCTTCTCAGAAAATTAGCACTCAAAAGCCCCGAGTGCTAACCATAATCTAGCACTCTATTGAGGTGCTGTCAAGACCTGCTGTGCATTTGTTCACACATTGTTTCATATTCATTTTATTAATAGTATAAGCCGCGCCGGCGGGGAAAATAAAGGCGCCCGGAGCGAACCGGATTGGGAATGATTTACGATTTGTAGTTTCTTTTTGTAATTTCTTGTTGTTGCTTTTTGTTAGTCAATCAAGTATCCTGTGGGCATCGCTGGATGAAACTTTAGCAGAAAGTTGGTGACGCCACCTGAAAAGAGCTCAAGTCGGGATAATCTGCCTTGTAATTGGCGTGATTGCCGGAATTGGCCTTTCGCTGGCGGCCTTCGCTATGGGATGGTTGCCGATTCCGAAGGGGAAAGGAGAAAAACTCCTCACTTCGGACGTGAATACCTGCGTATCAAACGCTAAATTAGTCGAGCTGGCATACAACGTCCTCGAAGAGATTAAGGAAGGGGACTATAAGGAACTGGCCAAATACGTTCATCCTGAATACGGCGTTGTGTTTTCACCGTACGCCACCATAAACCTTGTGACGAACAAGTGCTTTACGGCGGCGCAGGTGGAGAACTTCCCGCAGGACGGCAACAAATACGTTTGGGGCCTGTTTGACGGCAGCGGGGAGCCCATTGAAATGACGCCGGTGGAATACTTCGCCCGGTTCGTCATGGACAAGGACTTCACCCAGGCCGAGCAGCTCGGAATCGATAAGATTATCCGCTCCGGCAACGCTCTGGAAAATATCGACGAGGTGTTCCCCAACGCCCGCTATGTGGATTTTCACTTCGAAGGCAGCCCTGAAAATACGGGGCTGGACTGGGGAAGCCTGCGACTCGGCTTTGAAGATTACAAAGGCGAGCTGCGGCTTACAATCATCCTCCACAGCGAATGGACAATTTAAGTCATGCGAAAACAAAAATACACGCCGAAAGGCGTGTATTTTTGCCTATTGGCAAAAAGTGGCGCTCAAAAATAGCGCGGCGGCGAGCATACTATCGTTGTGGGCAAATTGCCAAATTTCATAAAAACTGTGTGAGGAGAAAAGATGATGAAAAAACTCGTCGCTATCGCTCTTGTCTTGCTTATTGCTCTGAGCCTGTTCGGCTGCGGCCGTATGGTCACGTATGACGACGACTACACGGACGATTACAACACCAGAGCACCCGGTATCAATGACGGCACATACAACCCTGCGGTAAACGGACAGTACGACACACCGGCAGGCCGCGGGCGTGGATATAACGTCACAGACCCCGCCGACATCATGCCGGATCGATAAACAGAAAATCCCCAACGCAAAAAAGCGTTGGGGATTTTTTTAGCTTTTTCGGCTTCGCGCTGCCGAGTCGTCAGCTTTTCGCGCCGGGGTTTGACTCAGAGGGCTTAAACAGCTTCTCACCGTGGATGATATAGCGGGAGATGGTTTTGTATACGAGGAACGTTACGGCGGAGTTGATGCCCGCTTTAATCAGGTTAAAGGGGAGAATGACGGGAAGGAGCATTCCGTCCACCACGCTCGTCGGAACGCCGCCCATGAAGTGGGGCGTGATGAAGTGGTTGGCGACGACCATGACGGCGGCGTGGGCAATCGTACCGCACAGAAGGGCGATGAAGGCGCCCGTGCGTGTGTGCTTTCTCCTGTAGATGAGCCCCGCCGTGATGACGGCCGCCGAAGTGCCCAGAACGTGCATGATGAATCCGTAAATGCCGCTTTGGGCGCTCACTGTCATGGCCTGAATTCCAGAGGCCACCACGGTGATAATCACACCGGCCAGGGGGCCGAAGGCAAAGGTGCCGATGAGAATGGGGATGTCCGCCGGGTCGTACTCAAGGAAGGGCGCCGCCGGGAAGATGGGGAAGCGGATGAGGTA
>DUPW01000056.1 GCA_012838125.1 Papillibacter sp. | reverse complement strand
GTTCATTTGAATTTGCGCGTAGTGGTGAAAGGTTGTGCCCAGCATCTCGGCTACGAGGGAGACGAGGATAGCCGGGTCAAAGCACTGGGGCTGCTCCTCCTGACGAAAGAGCCGATCCGTGGCCAGCTCCACCATGCCGTTCCAGAACAGCTGAATGTGGCGCGCTGAGCGGCTCTCGCCCCCCAGCTTCATCAGCCCGTCCATGTTAATCTGGGCGGCAGGGCAGTTAAAGAGCGTCTTAAAGGCCTCCCCCGTGGGGATAAACACCTCATTCACCTGACTAAACAGACTTCGCAGCGGATAGCGCTTTTCGTGCCCGGAGACGACGGAGATGGGGATAAAATGCGCCGCGAACATGGGGCGTGTGCCGTACCGGAGGGCGGCGGGGGCGCTCTCCCTCTGCAGATAGGCCATGCGGCCGTCTATAAGCTGCTGCAGCTTATCTTTCTGGACGCTGGTGCGCAGGAACATATCCTCGATGGTCTTATAGCTCATGTTCTCGTTGCCGGCGTTGCCCCGTATCCAGAAACGCCCCTCGTTGCGCACCCGATAGGGCTTGTTCACCCCTTCAAACACGTGCACGATGAGGACACAGAGGGTGTTGTCGATGGGTACAACATGGGATTCGTACGCCGGACGGATGGGCTCCACGCTGGCGGACAGGGCGTTTGAGATGGCGAGGTTAAATTTATCCAGCCCCACATTCTCGATGCCGGCGATTTCAACGGGCACACCGTCGTCCTCCCCGATACCGAAAAAGAGGTAGCCCCCCTGGGCGTTGGCAAAGGCACAGACGTCCTTTTTAAACCCCTCGTCGCTGGCCCGAAACTCGCATTTATAGTCGATAGTGGCCGATTCGCGCCACTGCTCATCCCCGAGGAGCACCGAAAGCTCCTCAAGCGTCCATTCAGACATCGGTTTGTTGTTGATGAGCACCTTCGTCACCCCATCCTTTCCGATTTGAAAAGGCTTATGCGGATATTACAGCTCTTTTTCCAGCACGTCGGCAATACGGCGGGCGGCGTATCCGTCCCCGTAGGGGTTTTTGGCCTGACTCATGGCGTCGTAGGCGTCTTTATCAGTAAGAAGGCGCGTAAACTCATACGCCACCGTCTCCTCATCCGTCCCTGCAAGGCGCAAGGTGCCGGCCTCGATGCCCTCGGGCCGCTCCGTGGTGTCCCGCAGGACGAGGACGGGTTTCCCCAGCGCCGGCGCCGCTTCCTGTATGCCGCCGCTGTCAGTCAGGACGAGGTGGGAGCGGGCCACGAAGTTGTTAAAGGTGAGCACATCAAGCGGTTCAATAAGGCGGATGCGCGGGTGATTTCCCAGCTCCGCCTGCGCCGTCTCCCGCACCACGGGGTTTAAATGGACGGGGTAGATGAGCTTTATGTCCTCATGTTTATCCACAACACGGCGGACGGCTCGGAAAATGCGCTGCATCGGCGCGCCGAGGTTTTCCCGGCGGTGCGCCGTCATCATAATAAGGCGGCTGTCCTGCGCCCAATCCATAAGGGGATGGGTGAAGCTCTCCCGCACGGTCAGGCGCACAGCGTCAATTTCCGTGTTGCCCGTGACGAAGATGGCGCTTTCGCTCTTGCCCTCCCGCAAGAGGTTCTGTCGGGAGGCTTGTGTGGGGGCAAAGTAAAAGCGGGAAAAACTGTCCACCGCCTGCCGGTTAAACTCCTCCGGCCAGGGGGAGTCGATGTTGTATGTGCGCAGCCCCGCCTCCACGTGTCCAACGGGGATACCGAGGTAAAAGGCGGCAAGGCCCGAGGCGAAGGTTGTGGTGGTGTCGCCGTGGACGAGAAGAATGTCCGGCTTTTCCCGCTCCAGCACCTCTTTCATGCCCAGAAGGACTTTACCGGTGATGTCAAAGAGGGTCTGCCGGTCCTGCATGACGCACAAATCCTCCTCCGGCTCCACGCCGAATACGTCCAACACCTGCTGCAGCATCTCCCGGTGTTGACCGGTGACGCAGGTGACAGTTTCAAACCCTGTGCGCCCTTTCAGTTCCAGCACGAGGGGGCACATTTTTATCGCTTCCGGACGGGTGCCGAAAACGAGCATGATTTTTTTCATGGCTCTCCTCTTGTCTTTCGTATACTTCGGCTTATATTTAATGCTCCCAGCCAGAGAGGTACTCGCTCTGCAGGGGGGTGAGAGTGTCGATGCGGATGTTCCACGCCCGCAGTTTTCTGTGGGCCACGTCTTCGTCAATCTCCTTGGGAACGGGGAGGACGATGCCGCGCCCGCCCGTCTCCGCTTTCGGAAGGCTGTCCCGATGATCCGCCAGATACTTGGCGGAGAGGGCCTGAATGGCAAAGCTCATGTCCATAATCTCCGCCGGATGCCCGTCGCCGGAGGCGAGGTTCACAAGCCGCCCTTCTGCCAGAACGAAAATCGTCTTGCCGTTTACCAGCTTATATCCGCGGATGTTGGGCCGGGCGTCGAATTTCTCTACGGCGTGTTCCTCTAAAAATTTGACGTCCACTTCCACGTTAAAGTGCCCGGCGTTGCAGAGGATGGCGCCGTCCCTGAGCTTAGGGAAGTGCTCTTTCGTCATCACGTCGCAGCATCCCGTGGCGGTGATGAACAGGTCACCGAGGGACGCCGCCACTGACATGGGCATGACGTCAAACCCGTCCATGCGGGCCTCCAGGGCCTTAACGGGGTCAATCTCCGTGATAATCACACGGGCGCCGAATCCCTTGGCCCGCAGGGCGATGCCCTTGCCGCACCAGCCGTATCCGGCGATGACAACGCATTTGCCCGCCACCACGAGGTTTGTGGTGCGATTAATGCCGTCCCACACGGACTGTCCCGTGCCGTAGCGGTTGTCGAACAGGTACTTGCAGCGGGCGTCGTTGACGGCAATCATGGGGAACATGAGGGCCCCTTCCCGTGCCATGGCGTGCAGGCGGCTGATGCCTGTGGTTGTCTCCTCGCAGCCGCCGATAATGTCGGGAAGGAGATGGCGCAGCTTCGTGTGAAGAAGCCCCACGAGGTCGCCGCCATCGTCAATGACGATGTTAGGCCCGGCGGAGAGGGCGGTGGTCAGGTGGTCTTCGTATTCCTCCTCCGTGGCGCCGTGCCAGGCGGAGACGTCCATCCCCCCGGCGGCCAGCGCCGCCGCCACATCGTCCTGCGTGGAGAGGGGATTGCAGCCGGTGACGTGCATCTCCGCACCGCCGTTTTCCAAAACGCGGCAGAGGTACGCCGTTTTCGCCTCCATGTGGACGGAGAGGGTTATCTTCAAACCCGCAAAGGGCTTCGTTTTCTTAAAGTCTTCTTCGATGCCCTGCAAAAGGGGCATATTCCGCTTGACCCATGCAATCTTGCGCTCACCGGAGGGCGCAAGGGAAATGTCTCTTATTTTGCTCATTTCAGTCCGATCCTTTCGATAATCCTCTGAATCTCATAGAGAACCCGGTCACGGTCTATGGTCTTAAACTCCCTGTTTTCCATGAGGATTTTTCCCCCCACAAGCACCGTTTCCGTCTCCATCCCGCTAAATGAGTAGGCAAGGGCGGAGTAGGGGTCGCCCAAGGGATTTACGTTGGGCGCATCGAGGCTTAAGATGGCGAGATCCGCCTTCATCCCCGGGGCGATAGCGCCGACGTTTTCAAGGCCGAGGGCCTTTGCGCCGTTTTCCGTGGCGATTTTGAAGCCCTCCCGGGCGGTGACGGCTTCGGGGTCCCCTGTGATGCCTTTGTGTAAGATGGTGAGCAGCCCCAGCTCCCTGACCATGTTAAGCGTGTTGTTGCTGGCTGTTCCATCGGTGCCCATCGCCACGTTCACGCCCGCTTTCATCATCTTGGGAACGGGGGCCACGCCGTTTGCCAGCTTTAAGTTGCTCACCGGATTCGTGGCGATGGACGTGCCCCGCCGGGCGAAAAGCTGAATGTCGGAATCGGTGAGGTACACGCAGTGGGCGGCAACGGTACGGTTTGTGAGAAGCCCCGTTTTGTCCATCAGCTCCGGCGGGGTGCAGCCGTATTTTTCGCGAATCGTCTCTATCTCCGCCTGACTTTCCGAGATGTGGGTGTGGATGGGCACGTCAAGGCGCCGGGCCGTTTCCGCCACTTCCCGCTGATAGTCTTCGTCGCAGGTGTAAGGGGCGTGGGGGGCCAGCATAAAGGTGATGTTCTCCCGTCCGCTCCAGGCGCGCATTTCCGTCTCCGCATCCCGAAGCCTTCGCGCCCCGCCTTCCACGTCGTCTTTCCCACCGGTAAGGCCTCTTGAGAGGACGGCGCGGATGCCGGACTCCTCTGCGGCCCGGGCCTGGGCGTTGATGTGGATATACATATCGTTAAAGGAGGTCGTTCCCGTGGAGAGCATTTCCATAATGCCCAGAAGGCTCCCCCTGTAGCAGTCTTCCTCCGTGAGCTTATCCTCAAGGGGGAGAATCCGCCCGAATAGCCAGTCGTTAAATGTGAGATCGTCGGCGCAGTTGCGGAAAACCGTCATGTAGGAGTGGGTGTGGGCGTTAATAAGGCCCGGAATGAGCATTTTCCCGCTGCCGGAGATGACTTTCTCGGCTTTAAAGTCAGCGGGCGCCGCGCCGACGGAGACAATTACCCCGTCTTCAATGGCGACGGAGCAGACCTTCGCTTCATCGGGCAAAAGCGCTAAGATGTTTTCGATGAGGATTTTCATGCGTTACGGCCCCCTTTATGTCTGTTTCTCTATATAAGCTACCATCCTATGATATTACCATGTGCCGCCTTCAAACACAACAAAAAAGCCGCCGGTATTTCCGGCGGCGTGTGAGGGCGGCAGTATTCAGGCAAAATAGTGAGAAATGAACCAGACAAGGCCCGTTAACGCCGCGCCGAGGACTGCAAAGACGGGCGCGGGCAGGTCGGGCAGGCGCTTTTTCCGTATATGACAGCGGACGTAGTTTTCCGCCACCTCCTGCGCCTGACGGATGATATCTTCGCTTGTCACGCCCCCGTCGCGGGAGACCGCATCGTTGACGAGGAAAATAGCCTCGTCAAAGATGTGCTTATCGGGCGATTTTATGACTATGACACGGCGGGTTGTCCCTTTCACCACTTCCAAATCACACCCCTGTTTCGGTTTACTTTGAGTGTTCCCCCGGGGCCTTTGGAATATACAGGAAAGGTTGCCGAAAACTGCTTAAATTTTTCGCTTCCTTACGGGACTGAAATCGCGTCAGCCCCGCTCTTTAATCTGAATGACGATGACGGTCATGTCGTCGTCGCTGCCGAAGCGGCTTGTGGCCTGCTCCACGATGGCGGCGGCGAGAAGGCGCGGGTCTTCGCCGTTGTCCTCGGCAATCATCTTCACAATCCAGTTGTCATCCGCCCCGCCGGTGACGCCGTCGCTCACGATAACGGCCATGTTGCCGGGCCTTAAATCCATGGTGTGGCGGTCGGGGGCGTCATGGGGCGGGACGCCGAGGCCCGCCGCAAGGCTCCGCCCCTTCACCCGGCGCACTGTGGTGCCCGTGCGCAGGTAGGAGGGCGCCGCGCCGTATTTAAACATCTTCGTCTGGCCTGTGAAGAGGTTGATGCACACAAGATCCACCGTGGCGCAGCCGGTGTCGTCCTGATTTTTTAGGAGCATGAGGTCGTTGAGCATGCGCACCGCCGTCTCCGGCTCCACGCCGGAGCGCAAGAACCGCTCGAGGATGCGCACCGTCTCGCCGGAGTAACGGGCGGCCAGCTCCCCGGAGCCCATTCCGTCGGAGAGGATGACGTAGAGGATGCCGTCGTCCGTTTTAAAGTAGGCACCCTTGTCGCCGCTCACTTCCTCCTGATGCTTCTTCTTAAATGAGATGCCTACGGAGGCCGCCAGAGGCTCCGCCTCCAGAAGATAGAGCCTGTCCGGCTCCTCGGGCTTTTCCACGGCGCAGATACGAACCCGCAGAACCTCCGAGAGTTTTTCCAGATAGTTCGGCACGCTCTTGAGGGCGCGGACGCTTGTCCCGAAGATTTCCCCGTGCAGGCGGCCGCTTTTGTCGATAAACACCGCCGTCTCCCCCGGGATGTTGACGCCCTTGAGGAACTTTCTCAGCCTTCCTTCAAGCTCCGGCTCCACGGAGACGCCCGTCCCCAGCTCGTCGGCAATGCCCTGTAGGATGGAGGCCACTTCGGCATACTGGTTAAAGGCCGCCGCCTGATTTTCCTTCAGGCGCTTCTTATACTGCCGCCGGTAGAGCACGCCCCGGAGCTCCGCGTTCACGGCGGCGACGAATTCCCCAAGGTTTAAGCAGGTTTTCTTAAAATAGTCCGGCAGGTCCTCCTCCTCCAGTTTTCCCCGGGCCAGCATGGGCTTTGTGGCGTTGTTCATGGCGTCGAGGGTGTCCTGATAGTCGATGTGCCAGCATTTCGCCTGCTTGGAGCAACTCAGACACACTACGTCTGCCGCACCGTCAAAAACGGCGGCGATGTCGCTGTCCCGCCGGCCCTTGCCCGAGGCGGCGCCCACGGTTTCATAAAGCTCCCGAAAGGCCTGAGCCGCCAGTTCCACCCGGGCGCGGGTGTACTCCCGGGCTTTAATGATACCGTACCCGCTGCCCGCTCCGGGGATGAGGACCCCCAGTCGGCTCATGAGGGACGGCGGCAGAAGCATAAACAAAACTGTGGCGATAAACGTCTCATACAGCATACCCGGCACGGCGGGGCTTTCCAGCGAGACCCCCGCCACGCAGGCGTTGAGCAGAATAAACATCACGCTGTAAATGAGCCGCCCCTGCTTGGAGAAGATGCCCGCAACGAGGGCGGCCAGGCCGTAGGCCATGCAGAAGATGGGGGACTGTGACGTCGCCGCATCCATGGCCAGCCCCACCGCCACGCCCGTGGCGCAGCCCATGCTGACGCCGCCTTTGTATCCCGCCAGCAGCACCACCAGCACCGCTAGCGCCCGCCCCACGGAGATAACCCCCGCGATATGGTACTGGGCGAGGGAAATGAGCATGGTGGAAATGAGAATGAGGACGCTCACCGTGTGGACGATTTCCGCCGAATGCTCCAGATTAAACCGCCCCGACCAGGGGGAGAGGGCGATTTTGTAGAAATAGGCGCACCCGCCCGTGAGCACCACGTCGGCGGCAAACCGCACGACGGCGGGGATTGTCCACCCGGCGTCAAAGGCGGCGACGCTTCCGAGGCACATCGCCACGAAGGACGTAAACACCGGCATGAACCAGCGTTTTGAGAAAATCTCCGTCTCATGGAAGATTAAAGTGGCAGTGCAGACGATGACGCACATGGATATGTATTTCAGCGCCCAGACGAAGGATGAGGTGAGCAAATATCCCGTCAGTGCGCCGGCGAGGGAGGCCATCGCCCCCACCGGGGTGCCCGCCGCCGCCGTAAAGCCCACCGCGAAGGGAGACATGTCCGACAAGATTTGAGACCCCGCCAGAATAAATGAGATGATAAACCGCACTGCGCCTTCCGCCAGACGCGACGTATCCCTACGGCGCAAAACGCCAACGCCGCCGGTTTCTCCTGCCTTGAGTGAGGTAAGACGCTCTTTTAAACTGCTTTTCATACTATACCGCCCTCTCCGTCACTGCGTGTTTGGCAAATTCGTATGAATATCCGCTCACGAACTTACATATAATGGTAAAATTCATTCTAGACCATGGTGTCTAAAAAAGTGGTCTAACAGTGTAAGCAGCGGCTGTAACATTGAGTCGGGAAATTTTTGGAAATGGGCCATCGGCTCGTCTCATCATCTGTGCCGGGTCAGGGTCTTTGCCGCGCCGGCCTGTACCAAAAGGCTTTGATGGGGCCTTCCTTTTATGAATTTTTCAAAGAACACACATGCCTAAAACGGCATCACCCATATAAAACGCGCCTTACGGGACAGAAAAGACGCCGGAATACAGAAAGCGGAAGTGAAAGTACAAAGTTCATCTAAGCGTCGGTTCCTGAGCGAACATAATTAGAGGGCGGAAAACAAGGCTCGCCTGCTCTGTCATAGATAAGGCAGGCGCATTTCCTTCGGAACATAAAAAGCAGGCGGGATAATCCGCCTGCTTTGCTTGTACCTTGGTTATTGTTGGATTTAAAGTGCCTGCTTTTTTGAGTGCCGCTGGCCATGCCGAGACTGCTTGTTTTGAGTGTCCTTGGCTATGCCCGCTCCTGCTTATAGGCGGCGCCTCAGAATATGCCGCACGTTTTTGCTCGTTTAGCAAGACCGGATGGCGTTTTTCCGCCTTTTCCGGCTTGCCGGTTTCGTGGCCGGCCACAGTTTACCTATTGGACGATGCCGATGGTCATGTCGCCGGCTTTGGCTTTTTCAAGGAGCGCCGCTGCCATGCGGGTGAAGTTGCCCCCCGAATGGGTGGCGCCGGAGACGGTGTCGATTCCTTCGGGCCCCTGCGTGTTCAGGAGCTGGGCGGCGTAGTTTCTGGTGTAGGCGTTGGGGTAGTTGCCCACGTTGCCGTTCATCCTGCGCATATAGTCCATATCCCACGACTTAATATAGCCGCTTAAGTTGCGGGCGTTGTATTCCACGGTGACGATTTCCCCGCCGCTGACGCATACCGTGACGAATTCCTTCCACCCGCTCTGGTATTCCGCCATTTCAACGGTGTAGTACCCGTCCACAAGGCCATGGCCGTCGCCAATGCGCCCGCACCCGGCGAGGGCAAGGCACAGCGCGGCGATAACAAGGGCGAGAGTTATTCTTTTTACCATGTTCCTCACTCCTATCCGAGTCTGAAGGCGTCCAGCGCCAGAATGTCCTCACTCTTAAGGCCCGCAATCATGTCACCGGTGTCCACCGTTTCCCGCAGCTTAAAGCGGGAGGCCATCTCGGCGAGGCTTTCGGCCTTCTGGGCCATCTCGTCGCTGGCTTCGGCCAGGTCACTGCTGGACTCGAGGTTATCCTGCGCAAAACTCATGATGGCGCCCAGATCGCCGTTTGCTTTGCCGAGGGCTTCCGTGGTCTGTTTGGCGGAATGGGCTTGTGTGTCGGCGATTTCGTAAATCCGGCCGGTCATTTCCGCCACCTGACTGATAAGCTGCGCCGTGTCTGCGGCGTACTCCGAACCGGAATTGATGGCCTTTTGCGTCTGCTCGATGATATCCGCCGCCCGTTTGGCAGAGTCTGAGCTTTGCAGCGCAAGGCGGCGCACTTCCTCCGCAACCACGGAGAAGCCCGCCCCCGCCGCGCCGGCCCGCTTGGCTTCCACAGCGGCGTTGAGGGAGAGGAGGTTCGTCTGGGCGGCGATGTCCTCCATGAGCTTTGTGATGGTGTTAATCTCCTGTGCGTGGCGGCGCAGGGCTTCCATGGCCTCGAGGGTGTTTTCCATCTGCTCGCGGCCGCAGCCGAGCTTGTCCGTGGCTTCGCCCATGAGGCGGCGCGTCTCGGCGGCGTTCTGGTCGATGAGCACGGCACCCCGGGAAATTTCCTCTGCCTCCCGCTCTAAGCTCGAGATGGCCTCAAACTGGTGCTCCGATGCGTTTTTTACGCTGTGGGCACGCTCCGCCACCTTGCGGGAGGAGACGGTCAGCTCGTAGGCGGAATGTTTCAGGTGCGAGAGGATGCCGTTTAAGTATTCGATGATTTGGTTGAGGGCGTCTTTCATCACCACGAAGTCGCCGTGGAAGGCGCCCTCCACCTCAATGTCCGCGTTGCCGCTGGAAAGCTGCTCTAACGCAAGGGTGAGCTTGCTTATGTAGCCACTGATGTCGGATATGGTGTTTTTCAGGGAGCTGGAGAGCATCTCCGCCTCGTCCCGGGTGTGGATGACCTCCACACTGCTGGTGAGATCCCCCTCCGCAAGGCCCTTGATGCGGGTGGTGACGAGTTTGAGCGTCTTTGAGATTTTGCCGGAGTAGCCGAGGATAATCAGCAACGACACGGCGATGAGAAGGAGCACCACGGCGAAGTTTAGATAGATGGCCGAGCGCGCCGTGGCCATAAACTCCGACTTGGGGACGGAGAGAATCAGGGACCAGTTCGCGCCCCGCACAGGCGCGTACGCCGTGATGAAATCCTCGCCGCTGTGGGAGAGAATCGTGGAGCCTGTGGCAAAGGTGAGGGCCGTATCAATCAGGCCGAGCATCTCCGCGTTGCCGCTGTATGCCTCGTCGCTATCCGCCCTGTGGGTGATTTTGTCGAAATCCTTATGGGCGACGATGACGCCCCCGTCGCTCACCACCATGGCGGTGCAGTTCTGGCCGATTTGGATGTGCCCGAGGATGTCGTTGAGCACATCGTATTTATAGCTGCCCACGAGGATAAGGTGGATGGACTCATCCGCCAATATGGGCTTTCCGATGGCAATCTCGTACCCCGCATCGCTTTTCCGCGTGTCGCCGATGACGGCGTTTTTCGTCTCCTGTATCAGCCCATACAGCTTCATATCGGAAATGGAGCGGGGACTGCCCGCCGTGCCTGTAAAGAGACGGCCCTCCGGCGTGTAGGCGGCCAGCCACGTAAACTCAATGCCGGAGAAGGTATGGTCGAGCACGCCTTGAATCCGCTCGGGGCTGTAGCTTCTGAAGACCTCGTTCTGGGCCACGAGGTCAAGCCGGTCGGTTAACAGATGCAGGTTGCTTTCCACGCTCTTTGCCGCCGTCCGCGCAAAGGGGGCAAGGGAGTTTTTCATGGTGGTGTCCACAAGGGTGTTTGCCGTCCAGATAAATATGGCGGAGGTGACGGCCGTCAGCACCAATATTATCACTAAGGTGTTGAGTATTATCTTTCTTCGTATTCCGCTCAAGTTGATACCTTCCTTTATCTATAGTAGTCGATTGACGGCTAATTTCAATAATACTAATCGTTATTGTGCTTTAGTATAAGAAAACCCGCCTTTCCTCATGAAATGGAAAGACGTTCAACCTCTTTGCCGGTGCCGCCGCGAACCGAAATCAGGCGTGTTTTCAAGACGTGTCCGGTCGCAGGGCACCCTCATTATTTATATTATCGTAAAGTATTTATGCAAATTTAGGGACTTAACGAAAATTTTCTCATTTTTTTCCGAAATTCTCATATTCTTTTATGGGATTTTCACTCTCCTTCTATGCCCTTCCGTGGTTTCGCCATGAAAAAACACACCGCGCTAAAAAGCGCGGTGTGTTTTCTTTGATTTATGCGCGACCTAAGAGCGCGCTTCGAAGCGGTTTTCGAGGATGTCTGCCGCAAACTGCGCCGGTTTTCCTTCCGGAATGCCGGTGCATCTTCCCTTGTAGGGCTCCTTCGCGCCGAGTTTATCCACAAGGGTGCGGATAATCTCTGTGGCGGAGGGCCGTTTCGCAAAGGCGCGGCGCAGGGACTGCACATCGCCGAAGATGTTCGTAAAGGTGCCTTCCTCTTCGGCGGGGGCGCCCATGGGCAGAACCACGTCCGCCTGTTGGGCCGTCTCCGTCATATACAGGTCGCAGACAACCGTAAAGCCCGCCTTCGGCATCGTGATGCCGGAGCCTGCCGGGTCTTCCCCGAAGATGAGCACAGCGTCGGCTTTGTCAAGGCCCGCGGCGGTCGTGCAGACATTGAGGTACTGCGCCACGCCCCGTTCGTTGGCCTTTCTCGTCTCGACGACAATCTTCGCGCCCGTCTTTTCAGCAAGCTCCACCGCCGCCTGCGCCGTCTCCGCCTTCGGGTACTTGCCGAGGACGATGACGGGGGCTTTGGCCTTGCTGACAGCGTCACGGACAGCGTCCGTCACGGTGCTCTCGCAGATGAAGGGCGTGTTCTCCCGCACTTTACGGCGGATGAAGGTGAGGGGAACGGAGGTGGTGGCATTAATGTCGGTGTCGAGGGCGACGATGAGGTCGCTTTCGGCGATGTCGCCGTAACCGGTGACGAGCTTCTCGCCGTGCAGGCGGAAGAGAGCGGCGGCCACAGGGTCGATGCCGAAGCTGAGGAGGTTTTCGCTGCCCTGAGCGGCCGTGATTTCCGCAAGGGCCTTGGCCTGCTCGCTCGTGGCACGGCCGGAGACGTATGCGGCAAAGCCTTCGCCCGTGGCGGCTTTCAGTCCCTTAACCGCCTCCTCAAGGGCTTCCTCGAGGGAGACGTCCACAAGCTGGCCGTTTTTGCGAACCTTCGCAGTCACAAGGCGGTCTGTGTCGTTGAGATAATCGTGGCAGAAGCGGCCCTTGACGCAGAGGTTTCCGTTGTTTTCACCCAATTCCTCATGGGTCGTGACGCGCAGGAGCGTGTCGCCCGTGGTGCACAGCTGAAGCTTACAGCCGGCGCCGCAGTAGGAGCAGACGGTCTCCGTCACCTCTTCGGTGAACGGACCGGGCATGGTAAGGGGCACCTTCTCCGCGAGAGCACCCACAGGGCAGGAGGAGACGCACTGTCCACAGCGGACGCACTGCTCTTCGTTGCCGAATTCCGGACAGGCCGGCTCCACCGTGGCGGAATAGCCACGCTTGATGAAGCCGAGGGCGCCCTGACCCTGCACTTCCAGACAAATCCGCACGCAGCGGCCGCACATAATGCACTTGTTGCGGTCCCGTACCAGGTAGGGGTGCGTCTCGTCGATGGGATGGCGCACCATCTCGCCGGCGTAGCGGAACTGGTCGGCTTTGTAGGTGGTGGCGTATTCCCGCAGCTTACACTCCGCCACGTCCTGACAGCCGCAGGACAGGCAGCGCTCGGCTTCCGCCATGGCTTCCTCGACGCTGAAGCCCAGCTCCACTTCGTCGAAGCCCTTGATGGCCTTCTCCACGGGAATCGTGGGCATCACGCTGCGGGGGCGGCGCTCCACGTCGTCAAACTCCTGCGGGTCGATATCGGAGAGCTTTCTGCCTTTCGTGTGGTTATACACTTCCGGCTCCGGCGTAATCTCCTCGCCCCGCAGATACTGGTCGATGCTGCGGGCGGCGAAGCGGCCGCCGGCGATGGCCAGAATGGCCGTTTGCGGTCCGGTAACGGCGTCGCCTGCGGCGAACACGCCGGGGATGTTGGTGGCGAAGGTCTTCTCGTCCGCCGCAATCATGTTGCGTTTCACCGCAACGGGGAAGGACTCATTAATAAAGGAAAGGTCCTGCGTCTGGCCGATGGCGGCGATGACGTAGTCGGCTTCCATCTCGTATTCCGAGCCGGCCACTTCGCTGACGGAGGGGCGGCCCGACTCATCCGGCTCGCCGTAGGCCATCTTCACGAGGGTGAGGACGGTGCGTCCCTCCCGCATGCCCACGGAGACGGGGTTCGTCATCAGGCACATCTCAACGCCTTCGTGCTCGGCGTCTTCAATTTCCATCTTATCCGCGGGCATCTCGTTGCGGCCGCGGCGGTAGACGACTTTAACGGACTTGGCGCCCATGCGCACGGAGGTGCGGGCCGCGTCCATGGCGGTGTTGCCGCCGCCTACGACGACGACGTCTTTACCCGCAAGGTCCGGAGCGGTGCCGGCGGTGACGCGGCCGAGGAAGTCCACGCCGCGCTGCACGTTAAAGCAGACGCCTTCGCCGTCACAGCCTAAGGGGCGGCCCACCTGGGAGCCAACGGCGAGAAACAGGGCGTCATAGCCTTCGTTCTTCAGGCTCTCCCATGTGATGTCCTTGCCGAAGTCGACGTTGTATTTAATCTCAGCGCCGAGCTGGCAGATGATATCGATTTCCCTGTCGAGGGTCTCTCTCGGCATGCGGTAGGCGGGGATACCGTAGCGCAGCATGCCGCCGGGATGGGGGTGCCGCTCAAAAATCGTGACGCTGTGGCCGGCGATGGTGAGGAACCACGCCGCCGTCAGGCCGGCCGGGCCGGCGCCCACGATGGCCACGCGCTTGCCCGTAGAAGGCTTGCACTCAGGCAGGTAGTGGACCTCTTTATCAAGGTCGATATCCGCGGCAAAACGCTTAAGCTGCGCGATGGCGATGGGCTCATCTACGATATTGCGGCGGCACTGGGACTCGCAGGGGCGGGTGCAGATGCGACCGCAGACAACGGGCAGGGGGTTTGTCTCTTTCATCACCCGCAGGGCGTCTTCAAAGCGGCCGTTTGCGATATGGGCGACGTAGCCCTGAACGTCCATGTGGTTCGGGCAGGTGAGGGTGCAGGGGGCTTTACAGTCGCCGTGGTGCTGGGAAAGGAGCAGCTCAATGCAGGCGCGGCGGGCGCTGTTCACCGCATCCGTCTCCGTGCGGATGACCATGCCGTCCGCCACTTCCGTGCCGCAGGCGAGCATCGTCGCGCGCGCCCCTTCCACTTCGATGCGGCAGAGCAGGCAGGAGCCGAAGGGCTTTAAGCGTTCGTCGTGGCAGAGTGTCGGGATGGAAACACCGTTGTCCCGGCAGGCCTGAAGGATTGTCTGCCCCGGCTTTGCCTGACAGGGCTTGCCGTTAATGGTTATGTTCAGGTAGTTCATGTTTTCGACCTCCATCCGTCAATCTACCGTAATGGCGTCAAAGCGGCAGGCGCTCTTACAGATGCCGCACTTGATGCACTTTTCCTGATCGATGGTATGCGGCTTTTTGGCACTGCCGGAAATGGCCTCAACAGGGCACTTGCGGGCGCAGACCGTACAGCCGACGCACTTGTCTTCGTGGATTTCATAGCGGATGAGTGCCTTGCACTGGTGAGCGGGGCACTTCTTGTCCCGGATGTGGGCTTCGTATTCGTCCCGGAAGTAGCGGATGGTGGACAGGACGGGGTTCGGAGCCGTCTGCCCCAGTCCGCACAGGGAGCTTCTCTTAATCTGCATAGCCAGCTCTTCAAGGAGTTCAATGTCGCCCTCCTGGCCCTCGCCCTTGGTGATGCGGGTGAGGATTTCCAGCATCCGGCGTGTGCCGATACGGCAGAAGGTGCACTTGCCGCAGGATTCGGACTGGATGAAGGTGAGGAAGTAGCGGGCGATGTCCACCATGCAGTTGTCTTCGTCCATGACGATCATGCCGCCGGAGCCCATGATGGCCCCCGTGGCGGCCAGTGTGTCGTAGTCGATAGGGGTGTCGAGAAGGTCGGCAGGGATGCATCCGCCGGAGGGGCCGCCCATCTGAACGGCCTTGAGGGGCTTGCCGGAGACGGTGCCGCCGCCGATGCCGTAGATGACGTCCCGAAGGGTGGTGCCCAGCGGAACTTCTGCAAGGCCGCCGCGCTTGACCTTACCGGCAAGGGCGAAGACCTTCGTGCCGGAGCTTTTTTCCGTGCCAAGGGTGGTGTATTTTTCCGCACCGTCGGCGATGATACGGCCGACGACGGCGAGGGTTTCAACGTTGTTAATATTCGAGGGTTTGCCGAACAGGCCGCGGTTGGCCGGGAAGGGGGGACGCATCCGCGGCATGCCGCGCTGGCCCTCGATGGAGGCGATAAGCGCTGTCTCCTCACCGCAGACGAAGGCGCCGGCGCCTTCCTTGATGTGCAGGTGGAAGTCAAAGCCGGTTCCCATGACGTTTTTGCCCAGGTAGCCCCGCTCCTCCGCCTGCGCGATGGCGATTTTCAGGCGCTTGATGGCGAGAGGGTATTCGGCGCGGGCGTAGATGTAGCCCTCTGTGGCACCAATGGCGTAGCCGCCGATGAGAAGGCCTTCGATGACGGCGTGAGGGTCACCCTCCAAAACGGAGCGGTTCATGAACGCGCCGGGGTCCCCTTCGTCGGCGTTACAGATAATGTATTTCTGGTCCGCCTTCGGAGCGCGGGCGAACTTCCATTTCTGTCCCGTGGGGAAGCCGGCGCCGCCGCGCCCTTTCAGGCCGGACTTTAAGACTTCGTCGATGATTTCTTCCGGCGTCATGGTCTTAAGCGCCTTTTCCGCGCCGCGGTAGGCGCCCGCTGCGATGGCTTCGTCAATGGATTCGGGGTTAATCTTGCCGCAGCGGTCCAGCACGTAGCGGTATTGGCCGTTAAAGAAGGCGTCGTGCTCGTTTTCGCCGTAGCTGGAGCGGACGACGTAGTCCTCCACGGGCTTGCCGCCGAGGACGTGGTTTTCAAATATTTCACGGGCGCGCTCGGCGTCTACTTCACCGTAGATGGTGCTGCGGCCGCCATCTTCGATGATTTCCACGTTGACTTCCTTATAGCACATGCCCATGCAGCCCGTTTCCGCAAGCTCTGCGCCGGCGTTCGGGTTTGCTGAAAGCAGCTTTTCAAACTCTTCCTTGACTTTTAAGCCGCCGGACGCAATGCCGCAGCTGCCAAGGCCGATGACAATTTTCATTATTTCGCGCCCTCCTTTGCATACATGTCGCGAATGATGTCTCTTGCCTTATCCGCCGTGAGGCGGCCGTAGGTCTCGTCGTCAATGGTAATGACGGGGGCAAGGGAACAGCACCCGAGGCACGCCACGGATTCCAGCGTAAACTTGCCGTCCGGCGTGGTGCCGCCCACGGGGACCTTCAGTTCGTCGCTGAGTGCGTCGGCGATGGCTTCGGCGCCGTTGACGTGACAGGCCGTTCCGAAGCAGACGCGAATCGTGTGCTCACCAATGGGTTCGAGCCGAAACTGCGAGTAGAACGTGGCGACGCCCATGATTTTCGTGACGAAAATGCCCGTCCGCTCGGAGAGCTCCCGGATAACGTCCTCCGGCAGATAACCGTACGCCGCTTGAATTCTCTGTAAAATGGGAATCAGGTCGGACTCTTTACCCTCAAAGTCCGCCATTATATCCTCAAACGGCTTGAGGTATGCTTCGCTTTTCCCACAGCATTTGCCGCACATTTTTCATTTCTCCCTTCTGGTTTTTATATGCCAAAACTTCGCCGGGCGCTTTTGCGGACCGATTGTCCTGACTTGTCATAAACCGACGCCGTCCCGGCAAAAAACCACACGTATTGTAGAGTATAACATGATTAAATAGCAAGAACAATTTGCTTCGTTTCGATTTTTTGTAATTTGTTCTTGTTTGCTTACGATTTCACGCCGCACCCCGCCGTTTTCACCTTAAATTAACCACAATTTCCTTTTTCCGCAGGGAGCGCCACCCTGGGCCGTGGGGCGGCGCGTTATGTCGCCCAATTTGATTATATAGCGAATTGCGCGGTCAGACAACCGTCATAACATACGTAAAATGTTCCACTTTTGTTTTCTCTTGCTTTTCGGGAAGAATAAAGGCGCCTCAGCCTTTTTTCTCTTTTCCTCTAATTAGCAAAATGAACCTGCCGTGCAGGACGGTTTTCTCCAGCTTGCAAAATCCATGTTTTCTGAGGCCGCCTTTTTTAGATTGGCGATATTGGGGTATAACGGGGCGGTAAATGGGTTTATTTTTATGATTTTTGTTCTTGAATTTCGTTTTTCGTAGGAGTAAAGTAGCTTGGGGTGGTTTTTTGTGGCAATTGCGATAGGGGCCTTTTTCGGGCTGTGCCAGTTCTATCTTTTATCCCGCTTCGTTACAGCCGTGACGAAGGGGGGCCTGACGCCAAAGACCATCCTCTTCGGACTTGCCGTTTTCTTTATTGCGCCGGCGGCGCTTTTAGGTATTGCGTTTCTCTTTCCTGAAAAGCTCCACCTCGCCGCCATCGGCATGACGGCCGCCCTCATCGCCGGGGCCGTGATTGCCTTCCTTATAAAAACCGGCCGGAAATCGAAAGGAAGTGACTAAAGCATGGCGGTGAAAATCCTGACCGCTGCTATCGCCGCTGCCGTCGCCCTTGGGGGCTGGTTTCTGCGCAGGCGCTATGCCGCCAGAATTGGCGACGAGCCCACAAAGGGGCAAAAGCGTTTAAAAAAGCTCCTTTCCGCCATTGTCGTGCTGGGCGGGTACGTGGCCGTTGTCTATCTCATTGACCTTCTCGTGGGCGCGCCGCCGAAAAAGGAGATGCACGTGTCCATCGCGCCGGAGCGGTTTGACTTTTTCGGCCTGAGCCTGAGCACCACCACGCTCTTTACGTGGATAATCATGGCCGTTCTCATCCTCGCGGCGCTCATTTTGCGCCTGACTGTCCTGCGCCGTCTTGAGACGATTCCCAAGGGAATCCAGAATGTGCTGGAGGTGGCTGTGGAGTACATCACGGACTACACCGCCAAATCCGCCCACGGCGTGGGTGAGATTCTGGCGTCGTACCTGTTTACGGTGGCGGCCTTTCTCGTGGCCTGCGCCTGCCTTGAGCTGTTCGGATTTCGCACCCCTGCGGCAGATATCACCATGACGGGGGCGCTGGCCATCATCACCTTCGTGCTGATTAACTTTTACGGCATATACCGCAAGGGCCTGCGGGGGCGGATAAAGGCCCTCGCGTCCCCCACGCCCGTTGTGCTCCCCATCAAGCTCATTACGGACCTTGCCATTCCCGTCTCCCTTGCAAGTCGTCTGTTCGGGAACATGCTGGGTGGCCTTGTGGTGATGGAGCTTTTACGAAACGCCCTCGGCAAGTACGCCGTGGGCATCCCCAGCGTGGCAGGGCTGTATTTTAACGTGTTTCACCCGCTGATTCAGGCGTATATCTTTGTGACGCTGTCACTGACATTTATAAACGAAGCAACCGAGTAGGAGGATTTGCCATGTACCCACTGATGCCTATTGCCGTCGCCCTTTGCCTTCTCGCCTGCGCCACAGCCGGTTTCGGCATGGCCCTTGCCACCGGTAAAGCGGTGGACGCCGTGGCCCGCCAGCCGGAAGCGTCGGGACGAATCAACGCCCTGCTGCTGCTGGGCCTTGCCATTACCGAGTCCTGCGCTATTTACGGGTTCGTGACGGCTCTGATTATGATTTTCAGCCTCCGCTAAGTCAGCCTCCGAATAATAAGAAACGTGAGGTGATTCGGGTGGAAGGACTGCACCCTTCTGATATTCTGATTAACATTGTCAACATCGTTATTCTTTTCGTGCTCCTGCGGGCCATTCTCTTTAAGCCCGTGAGCAAATTCCTGCGGGAGCGGCGGGAGAAAATCGAAAAGGATTTAGCCGACGCCCGGCAAAATAAGGCGGAGGCCGAGGCCCTTTCCGAGCAGTACGAAAAGCGGCTGAAGGAAGCGGAGGAAGAAGCCCGCGCCCTTTCGCGTGCGCGCCAGCAGGAGGCGGACCGTCAGGCGGAGGAGATTATAAGCGACGCCCGACGGCAGGCCGATGCCATGGTTGAGGACGCCCGGGCACGCATCGCCGCGGAAAAAGAGCGGGCTGTGGCCGGCGCTCAGGCAGAGATTGCCCTCATGGCCACAGAAATTGCCGCAAAAATCCTCCAGCGTGAAATCCGTGCCGCCGATAACGACACGATTGTGGACGCTTTTTTCAATGAGACGAGGTAAATATGGAAAGACCGGTTCTGCTTGTCGCACCTTCTTGCGATAATGAGACAATCGACAAAATCATAACGGGTTTCGAGCAGAAGCTGGGCTACCGCCCCGATTTCGACGTATCTGTAGACGGGCGCCTTATCGGCGGCTTTATCGCCGTGGTGGACGGTGCTGTGTACGACACGAGCTTCTCCACAAAGCTCCACGAGATGATTTGTGAGCTGGGGGAAGAAAAGGGGTTTAAGCTGCGCTCCTCCTTTGCCACGGTGGGCACCTTCCTTAAAAAACGGGCGGAGGTGCCGGAGCAGGATGCCCCTGTCTATCAGTTCGGCGAAGTGCTCAGCGTGTCGGACGAAATTGTGGAAATCAAGGGCCTCTCCCAGTGCCGATACGGTGAACTGATTGAGTTTGACGGCGGCGCCATCGGCCTTGCCCTCGATCTACACATCGGCGGCACCAGCGCGGCGCTGCTGGACGGGAAGTTATCCACATCGTCCCTGGCCCGCTCCTCCGGCCGTGTGGCCAACGTCTGCGTGGGCGAGGAGCTTCTCGGCCGCATCATCGACCCCATCGGCCGCCCGCTGGACGGAAAGGGCAACATTACCGCGGAAAAATTCCGCCCCATCGAGGCGCCGGCGCCGGATATCATTAGCCGCGCCCCTGTGAGCCGGCCCCTGCAGACGGGGATTTTGTCCGTGGACAGTATGATTCCCATCGGCCGGGGTCAGCGGGAGCTGATTATCGGGGACAGGCAGACGGGGAAAACCGCCATGGCTCTTTCCGCCATCATCAACCAAAAGGGGGGCGACGTATACTGCGTCTACTGCGCCATCGGGCAGAAGGCCTCCACCGTCTCCTCCATTGTCCACACGTTGGAGCAGGCCGGTGCCATGGATCACACCGTGGTGGTGGCCGCCTTTGGCAGTGACACCGCCGCTAAACAGTACATCGCACCCTACGCCGCCTGCGCCATCGCCGAGGAGTTTATGTACGCAGGGAAGGATGTGCTGGTGGTCTACGATGACCTCTCCAAACACGCGGTGGCCTACCGCACCATGTCCCTGCTTTTGCGCCGCCCTTCCGGCCGTGAGGCCTACCCCGGCGACGTGTTCTATCTCCACAGCCGCCTTCTCGAGCGGGCCGCCCAATTAAAACCCGAGCTGGGGGGCGGGTCTCTCACCGCCCTGCCCATTGTGGAAACAACAGCGGGGGACATCTCCGCATATATCCCCACGAACATCATCTCGATTACGGACGGGCAGATTTACCTTGAGACGGAGATGTTTAACGCCGGTATGCGCCCGGCCATCAACGTCGGTCTATCCGTCTCCCGCGTGGGCCGCGCGGCCCAGAGTCCGGCCATGCGTGCTGTTTCGGGCAGTCTGCGCCTTGAAGTGGCCCAGTATCGGGAAATGGCGGTGTTCGCCCAGTTCGGTGCCGATATTGACGCGGCAACGGCGGCGATGCTTCAAAGCGGTGAGCGGCTCATGGAACTCTTAAAGCAGCGGCAGGACCTGCTCTTTACCCTCTCGGAGCAGGTTGCCCTGCTCCTTGCCGTCTCCTGCGGCGTGTTTTCCGCGTACCCGAAAAGCGAAATCCTGCAGGTGCGGGGGCGGCTTGTGGACTTTATCCACAAAAACGAACCCTTCGTGATGCGCCGTATCAACGAAACGGGCGCCCTCTCGGAGGGCGACAAGGCCGCCATCGTGGCGTGTTTTTCGCAGTTTCTCGCTGAGGAAGGTGTGGAAAATGGCGCACGCAGCTGAAATCCGTCAGCACATCGCCGCCGTTGAACAGACGAAGAAGATTACCGGCGCCATGGAGCTCGTCTCCTCCATGCGCATGCGGCGTGTGATGAGCCACATCGAGCACAACCACCGCTATTTTGAGCACGTGCAAAAGACGATGAAGCAGATTCTCGCAGCCCACCACATCACGCATCCGTATCTTAGGCGTGTTCCGGAGGGCGGCCACTGCACCTTCATCGTTATCTCCGGCGATAAGGGGCTGTGCGGGGCGTATAACGCGAACGTCTTAAATCTCGCCCTTGAGAAAATGGAGGAGAAGCCGAACAACGCCCTCATTACCATCGGGCGCACGGCGGAGGCCTTCTTCCGCGCCCGGGGACGGGAGCCGGACATGTGCGTACTGGGCCTCGTGCAGGACCCCACCCTGTCCCGGGTCCGCCCCCTTGCCCGGGATATTATGAGGCTGTTTGACACGGGGCAGACGGAGGAAATTCAAATCGTCTACACCTCCTTTTTCGGGGAGACGAAGAACATGGCCATAACCCGCCGCCTTCTCCCCGTCCTTGACGATGACTACGCGGAAATCGAGCCCATGGAGGAAATCTGGGAGATTCTCTACCACCCCTCGGAGCAGGAGGTGTTTGACCTGCTCGTTCCCCAGTACGTTTTGGGCATTGTCTTCGGCGTTCTCGTCCAGTCCTACGCCAGCGAGCACTACGCCCGCATGAACGCCATGCACGGCGCCACCACGAACGCCACGGAGATGCTCAAATCCCTGAAAACGCAGTACAATATGGCGCGTCAGGCCGCTATAACAAACGAAATCGCCGAAATTACCGGCGCCGTGGAAATCCTCAAGAAGGGGGGCCACCAGTATGGACAGCCAATATAACGGCACCCTCGTCCGCATCAGCGGGCCTATTTTAGATGTGCTCTTTAGAAACGCCGAATACGAGCCCCAGATACACGACCTGCTCATCACCGAGTCCGGCTGCCATATTGAAGTGGCGGCAAACGTGGCCCCCGGGGTGGTGCGGTGCATCGCCCTCGACGCCACGGACGGTCTCTCCTGCGGGATGGCCGTCACCAACACGGGCCACGCCATTCAGGTGCCTGTGGGCCCCGGTGTATTAGGCCGCGTGGTGGACGTTCTCGGCCGCCCTATTGATGGGCGAGGCCCCATCTCAGCGCAGGAGAAGCGGGATATCCACAGGGCGCCGCCGCCCTTTACGGAGCTGACCCCCGTCACAGAGTTTTTCGAGACGGGCATCAAGGTCATCGACCTCATCACTCCCTACTCAAAAGGCGGGAAAATCGGCCTGTTCGGGGGCGCCGGCGTTGGCAAAACGGTGCTCATCATGGAGCTTATCTACAACATCGCCACCATGCACGGCGGCTACTCCGTTTTCGCCGGCGTGGGAGAGCGCAGTCGTGAAGGGGGCGAGCTGATACAGGATATGCAGTCCTCCGGCGCCATCGAGAAAACGGCTCTGGCCTTCGGGCAGATGAATGAGCCCCCCGGTTCCCGCATGCGTGTGGGGCTGACGGGCCTGACCATGGCGGAGTACTTTCGGGACGAAATGCACAAGGACGTTCTGCTCTTTATCGACAATATCTTCCGCTACGTGCAGGCGGGCAATGAAGTCTCGGCACTTTTGGGGCGCATGCCCTCCGCCGTGGGCTATCAGCCGACGCTCTCGAACGAGCTGGGGGCCCTTGAAGAGCGCATCGTCTCCACGCGAAACGGCTCCATTACCTCCGTTCAGGCCATCTACGTCCCGGCGGACGACCTTTCCGACCCCGCACCGGCGACGATTTTCTCCTACCTTGACGCCACTACCGTTCTCTCCCGTTCCATTGCGGAAATCGGCATCTATCCGGCGGTGGACCCCTTAGAGTCCCACTCCCGCATCTTAGACCCCCACATCGTGGGGCAGCGGCACTACGAAACGGCGCAGGGCGTTCTCTCCTGCCTGAGCCGATACAGGGAACTGCGGGACATTATCGCCATCCTCGGTATGGAGGAGCTTTCTGACGAGGACCGCCGTATCGTCTACCGGGCCCGGCGCATCCAGCAGTTTCTCTCCCAGCCCTTTTCCGTGGCGGAGCAGTTTACGGGCAATCCCGGCAAATACGTCTCCCTCTCCGAGTCAATCCGCTCCTTTGAGGCCATTTTGGGCGGCGAGGTGGACGATTACCCGGAAACGGCCTTCTCCATGGCGGGCACCATTGACGACGTGTACAAAAAAGCGAAAAGCATGACCTTTTAAGGGGGCGATGTGGCATGGAAAAAGTCTTTAACCTCGAAGTGCTCACGCCGGAGCGCCCCTTCTTTGAAGGGGAGGCGGTGTCCCTCACCGTGACGACGACGGACGGGCAGTTTACCTTCCTCGCCGGCCATGCGCCCATTGTGATGCCCGTTGTCGTAGGCTCCATCGTCATTAAAACACCGGAGGGGCAGACCATCGAGGCCTTTAACTCGGAAGGCTTCCTTGAGCTGGGGCATGAGCTCACCTCCGTGTACCTGCAGGCCTGCGAGCGGCCGGAGGATATCGACCGCCTCCGCGCCGAGGAGGCAAAACGCCGCGCCGAGGAGCGGCTTCGCCAGAGGCAGAGCATGAGTGAATACACCCAGAACAAGATGGCCCTGGCCCGGGCTATGGCCCGTTTGAGCGTGAGCGCAAAGTACCGCCGCCGATGACGGTTTTCGCTTCTTCGATAGCGAAGATTTTTAAGTTATCCACAAAAAACCCCAGCCTGTTGTTCAGGCCGGGGTTTTCCACATTTAAATTGTCGTTTCGGGCTATTTCCCGTCCTTGTGCGGCGGGAGGATTTCAATCCAGTAGCCGTCCGGGTCTTCGATGAAGTAGATGCCCATATCCGTGTTTTCATAGCAGATACAGCCCATCTCCCGGTGCTTTGCCATGGCTTCTTCGTAGTTATCCGCCGCAACGGCGAGATGAAACTCGTTGTCGCCGAGGTCGTAGGGCTCCGTGCGGTCACGCAGCCACGTCAGCTCCAGCTGGTGGGACGTGCGGCCGTCTCCGAGGAAGACGATGATGAAGCTGCCGTCCGGCGCTGTCATGCGGTGGACTTCCTTCAGGCCCAGGGCTTCGTCGTAAAACTTCAGGCTTTTTTCAAGGTCGAGGACGTTAAAGTTGTTGTGCAGAAACGTAAATCCCATTGGCGCTCCTCCTCATGTCGCATTATGCAAACTTCAGCCGCTCTTTTACGGCCAGTTCGTCACAGCGGTTATTATACGCGTTTTCGGCGTGTCCCTTTACCCAGATAAACGTCACATCGTGGGTTTCCAGCAGGGCGGATAGGCGCTGCCAGAGGTCGGGGTTTTTCAGCTCTCCTTCTTTACGCTTCCAGCCCCGGGCCTTCCAGTTTTTAAGCCAGCCCTGATTGATGGCGTTTACAATATACTGCGAGTCGGTGTGGAGAGATACTTTGCAGGGCTCTTTCAGCTGCTCCAGAGCGGTGATGACGCCGAGCAGTTCCATGCGGTTGTTGGTGGTCATCGGCTCACCGCCGGAGATTTCTTTTTTATGGCTTCCGTACATGAGGATGGCACCCCAGCCGCCGGGGCCGGGGTTGCCGCTGCAGGCTCCGTCTGTGTAAATCGTTACGTGTTTCATCCGGCGGCCTCCGGCTATTCATCCGACTGTGGCGCCGTCTCTTCGTTATCCACATTCTCCGGCTCGTCCGGGGACCCTTCATCCTCCGGCTCTTCCGGAGACTCCTCGTCTTCCTCTTTCTCCGTTATGGCCACGGAGATGACACGCGCCTCCTCGCCGATGCGCATCAGGCGCACACCCTGCGTGGCGCGGCTGTAGACGCTGATTTCCTCTGCCGCCATACGGATGATGGTACCGTCGTCTGTGATGACGAGGATATCGTCACTGTCGCTGACGATTCTAACGTCCGCCACTTTGCCGGTTTTCTCGGTGATGTTGTAGTTTTTCAGGCCCAGTCCGCCCCTGTTTTGGGCGATGCGCTCCTCGGCATCCTCGCCGCCTCTGAGGTATTCCTCCACCGGCGTGCGCTTGCCGTACCCGTTTTCCGTCACGGTGAGGACCATGCCCTCGCCGTTTGTGCAGGCGGCGCCCACGCAATAGTCCCCTTCCCGCAGACGGATGCCGCGGACACCTGCCGCATTTCGGCCCATGGGCCGCAGGTCATTTTCGTCGAAGCAGATGGCCATCCCGTCGTGGGTGGCAATGAGGATTTTACAGGTGCCGTCGGTGTGGCGCACTGAGATGAGCTCGTCGCCTTCGTCGAGGCTGATGGCGCGGATGCCCACATTGCGGATGTTCCGCAGGGCGTTGAGGTACATCCTCTTTGCCGTACCGTTTCGGGTGACGAAGACGAGGTAGCTTTCCTCCTCCTCCTCAAATTCCGCAAGGCGAATCATGGCCTGCACCCGCTCGCCCGGCTGCAGAGGCAGAATGTTCACAATGTTCGTGCCCTTGGCCTGCCGGCCCGCTTCGGGGATGAGGTAGCCCTTCTTGCGGTAGGCGCGGCCCTGATTGGTGAAGAAGAGGATATAGTCGTGGGTGGAGGCGGTAAACAAAGTCTCCACATAGTCCTCCTCACGGGTGGTCATGGCCATAATACCGCGCCCGCCTCGCCGCTGTGTTCTGTAGGTACTGGCGGGGGTGCGCTTGATATAGCCGCTGTGGGTGAGGGTGTAGACGCACTCTTCCACCTCGATGAGGTCTTCAATGTCAATCTCGTCTTCCACCAGCGCAATTTCCGTGCGCCGTTCGTCTCCGAACTTCTCGCGGATTTCCAGAAGCTCCTTGATGAGAAGCTCCTTCATCATGTTCTCGTCAGAGAGAAGCTGGGTATAGTAGGCGATTTTCGCCAGAAGGTCCCGATATTCGTTTTCAATCTTCTCTCGCTCAAGCCCCTGCAGACGTCGCAGCTGCATCTCAAGAATGGCCTGCGTCTGGACATCCGAGAGGTTAAAACGCTCCATCAGACGCTCTTTCGCGTTATCGTAGCTGGAGCGGATGATAGCGATGATTTCGTCGATGTTATCCACAGCGATGCGCAGCCCTTCGAGTATATGGGCCCGATCCTGCGCTTTTTTACGGTCGTATTCCGTACGCCTTCTTAAAACTTCCTTCTGGAAGGCGATGTATTCGTCAATCATCTGCCGCAGGGTGAGTACCTTCGGCTGGGTGCGGTTATCCACAAGAGCCAACATGACGATGGCAAAGGTGGTCTGCAGCTGCGTGGAGGCAAACAGGCGGTTTAAGACAACCTGCGGGTTTGCGTCCCGCTTGATTTCGATGACGATGTGCATGCCCTCGCGGTCCGACTCGTCGTTAAGGCCCGAGATGCCCTCGATGCGTTTATTACGAACCTGTTCGGCAATGGACTCAATCAGGCGGGCTTTGTTGACCAGATAGGGCAGCTCCGTGACGATAATACGGGTTCTGCCGTTGTGCTCCTCAATTTCCGCCCGGGCGCGCACACGGACTTTGCCCCGGCCTGTGGCGTAAGCCGCCCGAATGCCCGCCCGGCCCATGATGATGCCACGGGTGGGGAAGTCCGGGCCCTGGATGTGCTCCATGAGGTCGTCAAGGTCTGCATCCGGGTTATTGAGGACGCAGATGACGCCGTCTATCACTTCACAGAGGTTGTGGGGCGGGATGTTCGTCGTCATGCCCACGGCGATGCCGGAGGAGCCGTTGACTAAGAGGTTCGGGAACCGGCTGGGCAGAACACGGGGCTCCTTGCGGGTTTCGTCGAAGTTGTTGTCCCAGTCGACAGTGTCCTTTTCGATTTCCCGCAGAAGCTCCTCCGAGAGCTTCGACATGCGCGCCTCGGTATAACGGTAGGCAGCCGGCGGGTCACCGTCTACAGAGCCGAAGTTACCGTGGCCGTCCACGAGCATGTAGCGCATGGAGAAGTCCTGCGCAAGGCGCACGAGGGCGTCATACACGGAAGCGTCACCGTGGGGGTGATAGCGGCCGAGTACGTTACCGACGGCCGTTGCCGACTTGCGGAAGGGTTTGTCGCTGGTGAGGTTATCCTCGTACATGGAGTACAGGATGCGCCGGTGGACGGGCTTGAGGCCGTCCCGCACGTCGGGCAGAGCGCGGGAGATGATAACGGACATGGCGTACTCCATGAAGGAGTTTTCCATTTCCTCCTCAATGGGAGCCACGACGATTTTTTGATTCGGGAAACGAATATCCCTTTGTTCTCTTTCCTTGCGGGCCATACTTATACCAAACCTTTCACGGCTTTGTGCCGGATTGCTTGCGTGTTAAACATCGAGGTTCATGACGTACCGGGCGTTGCGCTCGATAAACTCCTTCCGCGGTTCGACGTTTTCGCCCATGAGAATGGTGAAAATCTCGTCGGCACGGACGGCGTCCGTCAATTTAATTTGTTTTAAGACGCGGGTTTCGGGGTTCATGGTGGTCTCCCACAGTTCGTGGGCGTCCATCTCACCGAGACCCTTGTTGCGCCCGATTTCCACTCTGCCCTTGCCGTCCTCACCCCGCAGCTCGGCGGAGATGGCGTCCCGCTGGGCGTCGTTGTAGGCGTAGCGTACCGTTTTTCCCCGGGTAATCTTGTAAAGGGGCGGCTGGGCAGCGTAGACGAATCCGCCTTCTATGAGGGGGCGCATGAAGCGGAAGAAGAAGGTGAGCAGCAGCGTGCGGATGTGGCTGCCGTCCACGTCGGCGTCCGCCATGATGATGACCTTGTGATAGCGGAGCTTCGAGATATCGAAATCGTCACCGATACCGGCGCCCAGAGCGGTGATGACGGGCATGAGCTTGTCGTTGTTGTAAATCTTTTCAGCCCGGGCCTTTTCCACGTTGAGCATCTTGCCCCAGAGGGGGAGGATGGCCTGGAAGCGGCTGTCCCGCCCGTTCTTGGCGCTGCCGCCGGCCGAGTCGCCCTCCACGATGTAAATCTCCGTAAGGGCAGGGTCTTTTTCGTAACAGTCGGCCAGTTTTCCCGGAAGGGCCATGCCTTCAAGGGCGTTTTTGCGCCGGATGTTCTCCCGGGCGCGCCGCGCCGCCTCTCTGGCCCGGGCGGCGGTGATGGCCTTGTCGATAATCGTGCGGGCGATGGTGGGGTTACGCTCGAAATAGTCCGTCAGCTCTTCCGAGACGATGTTATCCACAAGTGTGCGGATTTCGCTGTTGCCCAGCTTCGATTTCGTCTGCCCTTCAAACTGCGCCTCCATGAGCTTCACGGAGATGACGGCTGTCATGCCCTCCCGGCAGTCCTCGCCGGAGAGCTTTTCATCGTTTTTGAAGAGATTGTACTTCTTCCCGTAGTCGTTGATGACGCGGGTGAGGGCCGCTTTAAAGCCCGTCTCGTGCATACCGCCTTCCGCTGTGTGGATGTTGTTGGCAAAGCTCACAATAAGCTCGTTATAGCCGTTCGTATACTGGAAGGCCACTTCCGCAATGGAGGTGTCCCGATTACCGGAGAGGTAGACGACCTCCTCAAACAAGGGCGTTTTATTGCGGTTTATATATTTTACGAACTCGCGGATACCGCCGGAGTAGCACATGGCATGCTGCTGCTCCTGACCGGGCCGCTTGTCGATGAGCTCAATCTTCAGTCCTGCGTTGAGGAACGCCTGTTCACGCAAACGGGTGAGAAGCGTGTCGTAATCGAAGGCCAGTTCCTCGAAAATCTCCGGATCCGGTTTGAACGAGACGGTGGTGCCGGTGCGGTCGGTTTCACCGATGACGGTGAGTTCCTGAGCAATGCTCCCGCGGGAAAAGCGCATCTCGTAGATGTTCCCGTTTTTGTGGACCTTAACGGTGAGCCACTCGCTCAGGGCGTTAACAACCGAGGCGCCCACGCCGTGGAGGCCGCCGGAGACTTTGTAGCCGCCGCCGCCGAACTTGCCGCCGGCGTGCAGGATGGTGTACACAACCTCGAGGGCGCTCTTTCCCGTTTGCTCCTGAATATCCACAGGAATACCACGGCCGTTATCCATAACGGTGATGGAGTCCCCTTCGCCGATGACGACGGTAATCTCCGTGCAGTAGCCGGCGAGGGCCTCGTCAATGGCGTTATCCACAATTTCGTAGACAAGGTGGTGGAGGCCCGTGGCAGAGGTGGAGCCGATGTACATACCCGGCCGCTTCCGGACGGCTTCAAGGCCTTCTAGCACCTGAATTTGCGAAGCGTTATATTCCTGCTGGGTTTGTTGTGTGAGATCAGACATGCTGTTTCCTCCAATGGTTGTGTCTGGCAGGCATTGCGCCCGCCGGCGGGCGCAATGCTATGCGTCGAACCGGTTGCTTTCGCTGCGCCGCAGAAGCGTCGCAGACGCCAGCTGCGAAAGGTAAATCGTCGTTTGATTTCCCTCCCGGCAGACGACGAAGGATTTCGGTATATCCTCGGCGATGTTCACTATCTCGCCGTTTTTTTCCGCTGTGTTTAAAAACTCGCGGGTTATGAGGGAGCTTGTGGTGTTGTCGATGTCGAAAACGCCGATAATGTTGTCCTTCGGGACCACAACGTCCTGTCCGAGATGCAGATACATACGTATCTTCTCCTTCCTGCCGGGCGTCACAGTTTTTCCACAAGGCACCCCGCTTCGATTGTCAGGACGTGCCCGTCTACCACGGCGGATATATCGCCGAGGTTGCAGCAGGTGATAAACACCTGGCCCTTGTGGATGTGGTTTAATACAAAACTCTGCCGTTTTTTGTCCAGTTCCGAGAGGACATCGTCTAAAAGGAGCACCGGATACTCCCCCCGGTCTTCAAAGTGAATCTCCCGTTCCGCCAGCTTAATGGACAGTGCCGCCGTGCGGGCCTGGCCCTGGGAGGCGAAGGTGCGGGCAGGGATGTCGTTTATCTTTATCTCTAAATCGTCTTTATGGGGGCCGGAGAGGCAAAGTCCCGACTCAAGTTCCGCTTTCATGTGGCTTTGCTGATGTTCCCGCAGAAGCGGCACCAGCGCCGCCGGTTTCTGATGGGGATTGTCGATGGTCTTGACGGTTTTATAGGAAATTGTGAGGTTTTCCACACCGTCTGAAAACTTGTGGTGTACCCGGGCGGCGATGCGGGAGAGAAGGTTTGTGTAAGCTGCGCGGACGGCGATAATCTCCGCCCCCGTCTCCGCAAGGCGCTGGTTAAAGTCCTCAAGGGTGCCAAGGAGGGAGGGCTTTTCGTGGTGGTCCCGCAAAACGCGGGTTTTGTGGTCAATAAGGCGGTTGTATTCGGAAAGGGCCAGGGCGTAGCGCGGGCGGAGCTGGCAGAGGCATCCGTCCAATAGCCGGCGCCTCAGGGCGGGGCCGCCCCGGATGATTTCAATATCGTCAGGACAGAAGAGCACCGCCGTCAACCTGCCCGACAGCTCCGCTGCAGTTTTCAGCTTCACGTCGTTGGCGTAAAGTCGGCGGCGGCGCACACGGCTCAGGTGCGCCTGAAGCGTCTGCTCCCGGCCGCATGAAAAAATCGTGGCACGAATGGTGGCCTCGTCCCGGTTAAAGGCGATAAGGTCCCGGTCCCCCTTCGCTGAACGGAAAGAGTGGCCGGCGGTGAGAAAATAGATGGCTTCCAGCAGGTTCGTTTTCCCCTGGGCGTTGTTTCCAACGATGATGTTCACTCGGTCGGAAAAGGCGGCGGTAAAGTTTTCGTAATTGCGAAAACCGTCTAAAAACAGGTTATGAACTTTCATTCTGCTTTTCCCCGGAGGGCGCAGTGACGCGATAGCGCGTCTTCCCGTAGGCCACGATGTCCCCGGGACGCAGCTTCTTCCCGCGCTGATACTCCGTTTCGCCGTTCACTTTCACGTCCCCCTGCTGGATGAGGATTTTCGCCTCGCCGCCTGTGGAGACGCAGCTGGCGTACTTCAAAAAGGCGTCAAGCCGGATAAAATCGCTTGTGATTTCAACCAGCACCGGCTTTTCCGGCCGCTTAACCCGTACTCTAATTTTCATTGGCTTTCAGGCGAACCGGCAGAATCATATAGAGGAAGTTGGCCTTCCCGTCCGCCGGCACAATGACGCAGGGGGACACGCCCGAGGTAATCTTCAGGCGAATCTTATCCGCCGGGGCGGCCTTCAGGGCGTCTAACAGGTAGCGGTTGTTAAAACCGATTTCCAGATCCTCACCGTCGCCGGAGACGGCGCACTCGTCGCTGGCGCGGCCGAGCTCCGTGCTGGCGAGGAACTTAATCACATTTGTGGAAAAAGTGCAGCGAACAGGGCTTTTGATTCTGTCGCTGATGATGAGGGACACGCGCTCCACCGCCTCGAGGAGGTTCTTGCGGTCTGCCTCAATTTCGTATTTTTCCGTGAGGGGCACGGAGTTTTTGTAGTTTAAGAACTCCCCTTCAAGCCGGCGGGAGGTGAGAATGGTGCCGCCGATGACGAACATAATGTGCTTCGAGCCGAGCATGACGGTGACGGGGTCGTCACTGTCGCTTAAAATTCGCTCAACTTCCGCAAGGGCCGAGCCCGGAACGACAAAGCTCATGGGGTTCGTTTCCGGCTCGTGCAGCGGCTCACGCCGCAGGGCGAGACGGTATCCGTCCACAGCCACGATGGTGAGCATGCCTTTTTCCGCTTCAAAGAGGGCGCCTGTGTGAATCGGGCGTGACTCATTGTCGCTCACAGCGAAATTCGTCTGGCCAATCATGCTCTTGAGGTTTTTCTGGGTGATAGTGAGGGAGTACTGATAGTCCACCGTGGGAAGGTCCGGATAATCCTCCGAAGGTGTAGCGATGATTTCAAATTCACTGGGGCCGCACTCAATTTTCGTCATCATGGAGCTGCTCACGGAAATATACACAACGTCATCCTGCATTTTTCGGATGATTTCCCCAAGAAGACGGGCGTTGAGCACGATTTTGCCTTCCTCCATGACATCTGCGGAGGCGGTGGTGGTAATTCCTGTTTTAAGGTCGTATCCGGAGATTTTGACGCTGCCGCCGGCCGCCTCGATGAGAAGGCCTTCCAGTGCAGGAACAAGGCTTTTTGTGGCCGATGCTCGGGATGCTGTTAATACGGCATTTAAGAGATGGCTTTTTTCAACAGAAAACCGCATAAGTGTTTCCTTTCTCCGTCAAGCAGCAACGTGCCGCGGTGTTTTTTTAAAGAAAGATAAAAGATAATATTTAGTAATAGTAGCAGTAGTACGAAAATATGTGGAAAAGTAGAAAAAACGCAGAATTTGCAAGGTTTGCGGATTTTGCGTTAATGTGGATAAACTGCGGGGTATTGACAGGCCTTTTCAGAAGTGGCCAAACTATGCACAGAAGTCCACAGGACAATACACAATTTGTTGTGGATATCAGTGCCGTGCGTTGATGTTGGCCGTGATATCTTTAACCGTCTGCGCAAACTGCTCCGAATTCGACAGATTGGTCTCAATACGGCGGATGCCGTTAATGACGGTGGAGTGGTCCCGCCCGCCGAAGAGGTCGCCAATGTCGGTGAGGGAGAGGTTCGTCAGCTTACGGATGAGGTACATGGCAATCTGGCGCGCTAAGGCGGTGTTCCGCGTGCGGCGCTGGCCGACGAGATCATCCGTGGTGAGGTTATAAAACTTCGCCGTCTCGTCGATGATGAGGTCTGCCGAGGGGATAAACTCCGTTTTTTCCTTGAACATGTCTTTGATGGCCTTGGCCACGGAGCTGACCGTAATGCTGTCATTCATCAGATCCCGGTAGGCCATGATTTTCTTCACAGCCCCCTCCAGCTGACGGACGTTGGAGGTCATATTCTCGGCTATGTAATGGCAGACGTCGTCGGGCAGGACGAGCCCCAGCTGACGGGCCTTGTTTCGGATGATGGCCATACGGGTTTCGTAGTCCGGCGGCTGAATGTCCGCCAAAAGGCCCGACTCAAAGCGTGTCTTGAGCCGGTCTTCCAGACGCGTCATCTCGTTGGGGGGTCTGTCGGAGGTAAAGACGATTTGGCGGTTGGCTTCGTAGAGGGTGTTGAAGGTGTGGAAAAATTCCTCCTGCGTCTGAATCTTGCCGGCGATGAACTGGATGTCGTCCATGAGAAACAGGTCGGCGCTGCGGTATTTCTCCCGAAACTCCACGTTCTTGCCCACCTGGAGGGCCATAATCAGCTCGTTTGTGAAATCGTCCCCCTTGACGTACACAATGTTGTAGGAGGGGAACTTTTTCTGGATGGCGTGGCGGATGGCGTGGAGCAGGTGGGTTTTGCCGAGACCCGAGTCGCCGTAGATAAACAGGGGGTTGAAGGTGCGCTCCCCGTTTGCCACGGCCATGGCCGCCGCATGGGCAAACTTGTTGGAGTTGCCCACCACGAAGCGCTCAAAGGTATACTCCTCCTCGGCAGCCGCCGTTCCGGGCGGAGGCTGGAGGTTGTAGGTGTCCAGCTCGTTTTCGCAGAGGATGCGCACGTCAAAGTCGCCGGAGAAGAGCTCCTTGAGGGCACTTTTCACAGTACCGAGAAACCGGCCTTCAATCACATCCTTCTTGAAGGCGGAGGGTGTGTACAGGACGAGGACGTTATCTCCGATATCGATTGCGCGGCAATCGTCAAACCATGTGGAGAGGGCCGTTGCGGTGAGGTCCTTAGACAGAATTTGAAGGACTCTGGACCAAACGTCGGCGGCTGAGTTCATATTACCGTTCCTTTCGGCTTATCTTTAAGAAACAAAAACGGCCTTCGGCCGAGTCAAAGCAAAAAACAGGCCGGATGCCCGCGCGTCAGACAAAAAAAGAAACAAGACGCGCCTGATTCCAGGCATACGAAAAATCACCCTTTGAGGATGCGGCCCTGCACTCAATAGTATACATAATTTTTGCCCAAAAATCAAGGATTTTACGCACTATACATTATAAAATAAGAAAGCTGAAAAGCAGCCGAGGCGGCGCTTCCGGGGAAAAGGGACGGCTTTGCGTTCCGGGCAAAACAAAAAGGCAGGGGAATTCCCCTGCCTTTGCTTTTCCGTTCATTACTGAGCAAGGGCGTTGAGTTTGCGCGTCATCTTGCTCTTTTTGTTCGCAGCGTTGTTCTTGTGGATAAGACCCTTCGCCACTGCGCTGTCGACCGTTTTAACAGCGACCTTATAGGCGCTTTCGGCTGCAGCCCGGTTCCCTTCGGCAACGGCCAGCTCGAACTTCTTCAGTAATGTTCTCATTTCGGAACGAGCCGCCTTGTTTCTGGCGCTACGCGCCTTTATGACAAGAACTCTCTTTTTCGCGGATTTAATATTGGGCATTCGTTTAGCCACCTCCTCCTATAAAGTCTTCAAACAGCAGTATCATAAGCTATACTCATGCGGAAGGCTATTTTAGCACACTATTTTACGAATATCAAGTAATTTTCAAATAAAACCGGCATAACCGGCGGAATTTGTTTAACAATAGCAACGAAGTCACTTTACGGAGGCTGTGAAGATGTTCAATATTCGAACGGACCTCGCCGTTGAGGCCAAGGAACTATGGCAGGAAACGGCTGAAAAACAGACGCAGCTGGAAGGCGTCATCGCCCGGGACAGCGAAAAAAACGGGTACAAAATCACAACCGTGGAAATCACAAACGAAAAAGGGGAGCAGGCCATCGGAAAACCCGTGGGCACCTACGTCACCATCGAAATCGACAAGCTCATAAACCGCGAGGACAACGCCTTCATGCTGGGGGCCGAAACTGTCGCGGAGGTCATCACGTCCATGTTGAAACTCAATGTGGGAGACAGTGTCCTCGTGGTGGGGCTGGGCAACGAAGCCATCACCCCCGACGCCGTTGGCCCGAAAACGGCCCGCAATACCATGGTAACCCGCCATCTTGTTGAGAAAATTCCGGAGCATTTCGGCACGATGCGCCGGGTCTCCGTGGTGCAGTCCGGCGTTTTAGGGACGACGGGCATCGAAACGGCGGACTTTATCAGGGCCGTGGTGGATAAGCTCCGGCCTGACGCCGTCATTGTGGTGGACGCCCTCGCCTCTCGCAAAATGGCCCGCATCTGCCGGACGGTGCAGCTGGCGGATACAGGTATTATACCCGGTTCCGGCGTGGGTAACAGCCGCGCCGCCATTAACAAAGAGACCCTCGGTGTTCCCGTTCTCGCCATCGGCGTCCCCACGGTGGTGGACGCGGCGACGCTGGCGGCGGATCTCGCTTCCGAGGCGGGCGTGCATAACCTTGAGCCGGAGGATCTGTCCAAACATGGCACCAGCATGATAGTGACGCCGAAGGATATTGACGCCAACGTGGCCGATCTCGGAAAACTCCTGGGATATGGCATCAACCTCGCCCTCCACGGGGAGATCACTGTGGAGGATATCAACATGTTCTTAAGCTAGGTAAATCGGTAAAGTAATAAAGTGTTCCACGTGAAACAGTGTGCAAATTTTTTACTTGAAAACACCCCTTGGTGTGCTATAATGAGTTCAAATTGATAAGATACCGTGTGATTTGAGAAAAAACTGCCCGAGACGAATGAAACAGGCGCTATTTTGGCCCCTGTTTCATTCGTTGCCGGTTTTTCTGGCTATGGAGGTGAAGCATGGGCAAAATTATTGCAGTTACCAATCAAAAAGGAGGCGTCGGCAAGACGACCACCTGCGTGAATTTATGCTGTGCGCTCCGGGAACTGGGCGCCCGCGTCCTCTTGTGCGATACTGACCCGCAGGGAAATGCCACCTCCGGAATGGGCATCGACAAGACGACCATTACCCCAAACTTGTACAACGTCCTCGTGGGAGACGTTCCGGCGGAAAAGGCCGTGGTCTCCACGAAGTATGGGGATGTGATTCCCTCTAATGCCGTTTTGTCCGGTGCGGGGATTGAACTGGTGAACGCGGAAAACCGCGAATTTATCCTGAAAAATGCGCTGGAGAGCATGAAGGACAAATACGACTACATATTCATCGACTGCCCGCCCTCCCTTGAAATGCTCACCCTCAACGCCCTGTGCGCGGCGGATTCGGTGTTCATCCCTGTGCAGTGCGAATACTTTGCCCTGGAGGGGCTGACGGACCTGATCGGCACCATCCGCATGACGAAGAAGGCCTTAAACCCAAAGTTGGACATTGAGGGCGTGCTTCTTACTATGTTCGACGCCCGCACGAACTTCTCTGCGCAGGTGGCCGAAGAGGTGAAGAAATTCTTCCGGGGTAAGGTCTATAATGTGATGATTCCGCGCAACGTGCGCATCTCGGAGGCGCCGAGCCACGGCGTGCCCGTCATCGTGTACGACAAGTCGTCCCGCGGGGCGGTTGCATACACGGAGCTGGCGAAGGAGTTTATGCGCCGGAATAAGTGACGGTGCCCCATAGAAAATACACAGGATACAGGGAGGAGGCTTTCATGGCGAAAGGATTAGGAACGGGCCTTGGTGCGCTCTTTGGCAGCGCAGCCATTGACCCGATGGCAAACGATTTTGTGTACCTGCCCATCGCGAAGGTGGAGCCGCGGCAGGGGCAGCCCCGCACGAATTTTGACGAGGAGGCCCTGCAGGAGCTGGCCGACTCCATCAGGGAGCACGGCGTTTTGCAGCCCCTGACGGTGCGCGACCTCGGGGGCGGGTTTTATCAGATTATTGCCGGAGAGCGGCGCTGGCGCGCAGCGCGTCTGGCGGGACTGAAAGAAGTCCCCGCCCGTGTCATTGAGGCGGACGAGCTGAAGGCCACGGAGCTTGCCATGGTGGAAAACCTCCAGCGGGAGGATTTAAACCCCGTGGAAGAGGCGCTGGGATATAAAACACTCGTTGAGGAGTACGGCCTTACGCAGGAGGAAGTGGCCCGGCGCGTTGGGAAAACGCGACCCGTGGTGGCAAACGCCATGCGGCTGCTGGCGCTTCCTGAGTCCGTGCTGAAGATGCTGGAGACGGGGGAGATTTCCATGGGCGCCGCCCGGGCACTGCTTTCTTTGGAGGATCCGGAGGCTATCGAGCAGGCTGCGGAGGAAATTGTCCGGCTTGGCCTGAGCGTCCGGGAGGTAGAGCGCCTTGTAAAGAAAGTGAAAAGCGAAAAAGCGGAAAGGCCGAAGCGCC